>JBIOUO010000294.1:0-13640 GCA_044867195.1 Ilumatobacteraceae bacterium | reverse complement strand
ACGTCGTCACCGACGACCTCGTCGAGGCGCTGGGCGAGGGCGTGATCGGCGGTGCCGGGCTCGACGTCACCGATCCCGAGCCACTGCCGGCCGACCACCCGCTGTGGTCGATGCCGAACTGCCTCATCACCCCGCACGTCGGCAACACACCGGCGATGGCGAAACCGCTGCTCGCCGAGCGGATCACCGCCAACATCCGCCGCTACGCGGAGGGCGACGAGCTGATCGGGCTCGTCGACGCCGACGCCGGCTACTGAGCCGGTCTTCGTCTTCGTCCGGATCCTGGTCGCACGTGCGACCGCGATCCGGACCAAGACGCCAGCTGCGGGCCGGCCGTCTGTCCACGAACGCGCCACGGTTTTCGGTGATCGGGATGCGGCGAGCCGGGCACCCACGTTGGATGGCGGTCCAGGCGAGGTTGTCGGGCGTCGACCTCCCGCCGGCACGACGTCTCCCCGGGGAAGCGCCCGTGGTCGTCGGCCACAGGAGCTGGAGCACGGGCGGCGCTCGCAACGGCGGGCGGCCAGCTGAGTAGTGCCCGAACCACGACGCCATCGGGTCGTGCTCGCTCGCCACCCACGTCTCCGGCACCGGGAGTAGCTGGACGGCGACCCCCTCGAAGTGCCTGACCTCCGCAACGTCGAGCCGATCGCCAGCGACCTCTCGATCGTGCACCCAGTTGAGCACCGCGACAGCGTGTCCGGGAGGCAGGCCGAGCGTGACCACCTCGGGGTGGTCGCGCTCGACGAGGCCGATCGTGTAGGCCCAGGGCACTGCCTCGGGCTCGCACTCGCATCCGGGCACGAAGCATTGGCCGGAGCCGACGGCGATCACCGCCTGGCCGTAGGTGGCGACGGCGTGGGCGATGAACATCAGGTGGTCGCTGGCGATGGTGGCGTCGTACGTCATGAGGGCAGCTTGACGAAGGGGTGTCACAGTCAGTCCGCCACCGTCGCCCGCTCGTTGGCGGAGCGGCGACTGCAGGCCGGCGGAGAGCGCGATCGCCGCCGCCTGGCGCCGGCGTGTGCGTAGCGTCGCCGCTATGGCGTCGAGTCGCCAGCTCGACCATGGCATCCGTCCTGGCGGCGCACGTACCGTCGCCGATGGGGTCGTGACGTGACCGCCGAGCGAGGGCTGTACGAGACGCTGGGCGTTCGTCCCGACGCCTCGGCCGCCGAGATCCGCGCCGCCTACCGGGCACTGGCCCGGCGTCACCACCCGGACCGTGCCCCCGCCGACGCCGCCGCGATGGCGGCCATCAACGAGGCGTACCGGGTGCTTGGCGAGCCATCCCGGCGGGCCGTCTACGACGCCTCGGTGCGCGGCGGCTCGGCCGTGCCGCCGCGGGCGCGCCAGGCACCGGCGTCGACCGCTTCGCCACGTCCGGCGCCGTTGCCGCCGGCCCGCTATCCGTGGCGGCTGGTCATCGCCATGTTCCTCGTCGGCACCGCGATCGTGCTCGTGGGCGCGGCGCTGTACGAGCCGAAGCAGCCGTCGCCGCCCGACAACCTCATCGAGCCCGGTTCCTGCGTCGTGCTCGAGCCCAACGGCGACGCCCGCGAGGTGAACTGCACGGGCGATCCCGCCGAGCTGGTGGTGACGACGCTGGTGGCGATGGACGGTCGTTGCCCCGACGAGTCGGAGGCGCACCGGGACCGCCAGGGCCGCGGCCTCGCGTGTGTCACCGTCGCCTCGGTACCGTGACCGCCCGTGACCGCGATCCCGCCGCCGCCACCACCGCCGGCGGCGAGTGGTCCGGGGGCTCGGCCACCGCCCCCGCCGCCACCGTCGCCGACCACGCCCGCTGCGGCCCCGTACACGCCGCGAGCGGCACCTGGCATGGCGACAGCGTCACTCGTGCTCGGCATCGTCGGGCTGCCGATGTTCTTCGCCCTGGTGCCATCCATCCTGGCCCTCGTCCTCGGGCTGGTGGCCTGGTCGCGGGCCAAGGCGGCCCCCGGCCCGAACGACGGCCGGGGGAGAGCGTTGGCTGGATGGGTGCTCGGCCTGGTCGGCGTCGTCGCCTTCCTCGGTCTCATCGTCGGCGGCGGGTTCGCCGGGTGGTACGACGAGGACGAGGTGGGGGTCAACGAGCTCGAGGTCGGGCAATGCGTCGACGTCGACCACGACGCCCGCCAGCTGTCGACGGTGCCGCGCCACGACTGCGACGAGGACCACGGCGGCGAGGTCTACCTCGTGCAGGCCGTCGAGGGCACTGCACACGACGAGTACCCCGGCGACGAGTCGATGCGCCGCCAGGCCGAGGATGTCTGCGCCGGCGACGGGTTCGAGGAGTACGTCGGCACGCCCTACGCGCGCAGCGCGCTCGAGTTCGTCTATCTCACGCCGACTGACGACTCGTGGGAGCAGGACGACCGGACGGTGATCTGCATCGCGGTGCGCCCGGACGGGGGGACCCTCGACGAGTCCGTCGAGGGCTCCGGACGCTGACGTCGGCCGGGCTGATACCCGGCTAAGAGTCGGCGGTCACCCGAGGAGCCGCCTGACCTCGTCAGCGAACTCAGGGACCTTCGACCGATCGAGGGCATCGAGCAGGCCGTAGATCGTATTCGGCTCTCGCTCGTGGACAGCGCACGTCGTGTCAACGCATCGATCACCCGACGGGGAGCGAGGTCGAGCAGGTCGAGCACGAACCGGTCGGGGTGGAGGACTTCGATGTCCAGCGGCTTGGTGACCTCGGGTCTTGGCCCTCCCGAATCCCGAGTGCGTGAGCGCCTCCGCCTCTCGTGGCGCGTAGGCCGGACGTCAAACCCCGCAATCACAGCCCCTTCAGTCGAGAAGCCGTCGCACCTCGTCTGCGAACTCGGGGACTCCCGCTCGTTCGAGAGCGTCGAGCAGTCCGTAGATGGTCTTCGGCTCCCGCTTGTGCTCGGCGGCCCGTTGTGTCAACGCGTCGACCACTCGTCGGGGAGCGAGGTCCAGCAGGTCGAGCAGGAACCGGTCGGGGTGGAGCACCTCGATCTCCAGCGGCTCGACGGACTCAGGTGGGAAGTGCCGAAGGTTGAAGGTCACGATGGCGCTCGCACGACTCCGCACGGCGGCAGCCAGGACATGGCGATCGTTGAGATCGGGGCTCGTGGTGAAGTCGATCAACGACTCGTACCCGGTGACCTCGTGTTCGGAGAACGCGCTGCGGAAGCTGGCGAGCATGCGGTCGGCACGGTCGTCATCGAGCCCGGCGTGGAGGATCAGCGAGCGCCGAAGCTCGCTCACGATGTCGGCGGTCCAGAACGGCGTGAAGAGCCCACGTCGATCGGGACCGTGCGGCGAGGCCAGCACGAGCAGGGTGTCGCGCAGGTACTGCGGATAGAGGGCGCAGGTGTCGAGGACGACCGAGAACACTCAGGGCCTCAGTCGTCCTTCACGAGTGGGTTGTGGTCGAGCGTGGCTTCGTACATGCCCGACTCTTCTGCGATCCGGTGCATCTCATCGAGTGCCGCCCGTCGCTCGCTCGCTCGGCGTTCCCGGTAGGCCAGCACGTCCGCCAGCAGCACCCGGCGGTGCCGGTTGGGCTGCTCGTAGTCGATCTGCCCGTCCTCCAGCAGCTTGATCAGCGTCGGGCGGCTGACACCGAGCACTTCGGCCGCCTGTTGGGTCGTCAGCCGCTGGGGTACCGGGCTGAACGTCACTGCCTGGCTGCGTGCCATCGCATGCACCACGCCGCGCAGCACCTCGAAGACCTCAGCGGGCAGCGCGATCTCCTCGCCATCAGGCCCGTGCAGCACCGGAGCGGCATCTAGATGGTCCAGCGTGGCGGCAAGCTCGTCTAGGTGCGAGTGCTCCGGCGGGAGCACGGTGCGTGTGATGGTGGCGGTCATCGGCCTTGCCCTCCCTGGTCCGGCTCTGCGTGTCGAGATCGATGGTAGCCCGAAACGCAAGAATCGCAAGTCGGTTCGGACTACCGGTACATCACGGCAGCCTCGCCGCGACAGGTGGTGCAGGTGCACCACCATCTCGACGCGGCCAATCGCCAGCCCGACCCCACCAGCACGCTCGGGCCTGGCTCCTGTGACTCGAACGCCGAGCACCACGGGATGCCACCCGCCGTCGCCATGTAGTCCTCCAGCATCTCCTGGCAATCACGACGGCGGCAGACGATGGCGATCGGCAGGCCACCAGCGAAGATCCGCTTCGGAGCGATCTCGTCCACGTGCTCGCACGCCAACCACCATGCGAGATCCATCCGATCCGCGAAGCCATCGGCCCGCGCCTTCAACAACATCTCGCCCACGTCAGCAACCTTCGCCTCGTGCCATCGCGCGGCTTCCCGCTCAGCGGCCAAGTACTGGTCCTGCCCGGCCAACGATGACATACCGGGCGGTCCAGGAGCGGAAGCCAGACGAACCCCACAGGCCGACGCTACGCCGAGCGTGGTCAGCGCCCGAGCCCTCGATTGGGCAGCTCGTGCATCGTCGGAAGCTCGGCGTCGGCGCGGCCGACCTCCATCAGCAGGCGAGGGCCTTCGCTTTCGTGCAGCCCGCCGTCGTCGTTGCGGAAGCAGGCGATCCACGGCTTCTGCTCAGGATGGGCGATGACCAGCCAACGCAGCGTGTCCCCGTCCGGAGGCGCGACGCTGCGCTCGCCCCCAGTGCTCCAGGAACTTGCGGCTGCGCCGGGCCATGCGGCCGCAGCCTGGCCATCGGGTGTCACGTCCAGGCCCACCGCCGGTATCACAACGGCGCCCGATACGGTCGGCACTACGTCGGTTGGTGGGACGGGCGATCTTCTGTCCCTGATTCGGATTGCGCTCAACGAGATCGACGACCGGCGAGTGTGACAGCCCGGCGGATAGCGCGCATCGCCTCGATGGTGGGGCGACATCGTCACCGCTGTTGGCGGCTGAGGTACCGGTGGAACTGCGTGTGAGAGACCAGCAGTTGGCCCTTCCAGCGGCTGTGTGCGGCTCCGGGGCGCTGGCGGTGTCATGACAGCACGTGAAGGTTGTGACAGCGCGTCGCCCCTGGTCAGCGGGCATACGGTGGCGATGTTGTGATACCAGATCGTTGAGATACGAGGTACACTGCGGGCTCCATACACACCGCTAGGTGCCGGTTCTCGTCAGCACTGCGGGCGTTTAGCTCAGTTGGTTAGAGCGCCACGTTCACACCGTGGAGGTCGGCGGTTCGAGTCCGTTAACGCCCACCGAAATAGCCCCTGACCAGGGCTTTTAGTGGCTGTATGGGCCTCTCGGGTCCTCGTCCGACAGCGATCCACCTTCACTCTGAGCCATCGGCACCCCCGCCAGACCACCGATAATCCGACACCCCGGCCCCGGACGCCCCAAAGGCACCCGCCGACCACCCCGAACCCGCCACCCGGTAGTCAAGAAGGCCGCATAACCGACCCACCAGGGTCTAATCGCAAGCTTAGGCGGCTAGCACAACGCTGCTCGACGTCGTCGCCGTTGGCATGGGCTCTCAGGCGTCTACGAGCGGCTGATCGGCAAGCTGGTGCGCCCGCTGGTGTGAGATGCCACACATCACGCCGATGTCACGGAAGCTCACACCCCGCCGATGGAGTTCATGAACGATCGTCGCCAACCGCTCGTTGACCACGGCCTCGCGGGCGGCCAGATCCTCACGCTCGCACCGCACCTCGGCGGCGACGGCCGCCCCCGGGAAGTCGATGTCGAGTTCGACGTCGTCGGGATCGATGTCCTTGCCGGTCATGAGCTTGACGACCTCAGCAATGCGGGGCCGAAGCTGGGCGATCTGCTTCGCCTGCGTGAACACGTTCGGAGCCACCGTCGCGACCCACCGTCCGTCGCCGTCCCACTCGACCTTGGCTCGGGTCTTCGTTGCTTGCTTCTTCGTGGTGGTCATCGTCGCAACTCCTTCTCCAGCCACTTCTCACCGAACTCCGGTGCGAACACCGCTTGCACGTTCCGCAGCACGCCTGGTGACTGCTCGGTGTCCGCAACGATCGGCACCGAGAGCCCTCCCGGCGACTCCCACTTCTCGTGCGACCCTGCGGTACCGACGACGCGGCAGCCCTTGGATCTCAGCAGCTTCCGTACCTTCCTCGTCTCAACGGCTTTCATGGCGATCCTAGTCTAGGGGCTGGACAGATCGTCGTCTAGTTGCTAGACGGAAACTGCCGATACCCGACTATGGCCCCACGTCGAGAGCGTGCCTGACGCCGCACGGTGGAGGTCATCAGATGGACCCTGCGTGGAGGGCATCAGCTACCCGTGTGCACGCTCACGGTGGAGGTTGTAGGCACCTGCACTAGGCCATGGGGGCAACTGAAACACCAGCGCGCGCCATGGGCTGGTGCCACCGCAACCCGCCGGCCCAGTACATGTCCACGACGACCATCGTTGCCGGCGAGCTGCGGACCACGATGCGCTCTCGGCTGGAGCGTTGACTAGAATTCCAGTCATGCGGACACGGAAGCGGACCAGCGGCCGTTCGGCGTCGTCAACGAGAAAGGCATCAGCCTCGGCTCTGGCTTCGAAGTCCACGGTTCGCACCAAGCAGGGCAAGATCATGCAGAACCCGGCCGCTGGAGGGTCCGACAAGCGCCCAGCCGGCTCTGGTGGGGCGGTCAAGCGACCGGCCAGCAGGTCAGCGGCGCCGTCCGAGCCTGAGGTCGCCGAACTGGCGGCTACTCAGCCGCTCTCCTTGGTCAAGGCCCGCTTCTCCGAGATGGTCGAGCGGGTGAACGCCTACCAGGACCGCATCACCGTTACGAAGAACGGCGTCCCGGTGGCCGTGCTGCTGTCGGCCGATGACTTCGAGTCCCTCGTCGAGACGATCGAGATCCTCACCGACCCCGAGGCCATGGCGCAGATCGCTGAGGGCCAGGCCGACGTCGAGCGGGGCGACGTCGTCACCGGCGAGGAACTGGCCCGTCGCTACGGGCTGGAGCTTCGCTGAGCATCGAACACGTCCGGGGGGAGCAGGCGATGAGGTGCCAACTGATCGTCGCCGCCTCTGCCGGTCGCCAGATCGCCAAGCTCCCCACGAAGGTCGCAGCGGCCGTTGTTGCCTTCGCGACCGGCCCGCTGCTGAACAACCCGCAGCGGGTGGGCAAGCCGCTCCTGGAGCCACTCGACGGGCTGTGGATTGCCCGCCGAGGTGACTACCGGATCGTCTACGAGATCGATGACGACAGGGCCACGGTGACCGTCGCCCGAGTCGGCCACCGAGCGACGGTGCACCGGAGCTCGCGCAAGGCGCTTGCCGAGGCGGACCGTGCCGCCTATCTCGCCCACCCGGAGCAACCGGACTCCTTCTGGGACGAGGCCCAGCAGTGGGGCGAGGAGTGACCAGAGGCGAGATCTGGCTGGCCCAGATCGAGCGCAAGCGCCGGCCGGTGCTCGTGCTGACGCGGCCGGAGGTGATCGACGTTCGAGAACTGGTGACGGTGGCCGACATCACCACGATGATCCGAGGTGTCGCGGTCGAGGTGCCCTTGCGGCATGAGGAGGTTGGGCTCCGTGGGCCGGCGGTCGTCAACTGCGATGGTCTGAAAACGATCCGTCGAACCACGCTCACCAAGGCCGTCGGCAGGGTCGATCAGCAGACGATGGAGAACGTGTGCTGGGCGGTCCACCACGCCCTCGGCTGCTGATCCAGGTCGACGTCGAGGCCCGCTACACAGGCCACCGCCGCCGCGGGTCGCGCCTACCCGTGCAACCCACCGCGTCGCGTCAGCTCGTCTCCACCTCGGCGACGCGCGGCGTGACCTCGGTGGCGTACCGCTCGATCGAGGCCATCAGCTTGGCGTGTGGGACGAGGCCGTTGTACTGCCATGCGAACACCCATTGCACGGGGAGCCGGGACTGCAGGCGCTCCAGTTGTCGTGTGACCGTGTCGCTCGTGCCGACGAGCGCAAGGCCGTGCTCGAGCATCCCCTTGGCGTCAGGCAGCTCCCCGCTGTCGGGGTCGGCGAGTGCCGTGGCGAAACCGAACGGCTCGAACCACGCCGCGGCGCAGAACACCGGGCCGTCGAGCCACAACGCGGCCGCTTCGTCGTCGCTGTCGGCGATCAGCACGTCGCGCAGCACGCCGACGCCCTCGCCCAGCGGGCGGCCGGACTCCTCGGCGTAGATCTCGACCATCTCCCGCTCCAGCCTCGGGTGCATCGGCGGCAGCACCGGCGTGATCCCCTCTCGCGCGCACCACCGCACGGTCCGCTCGGACGAGGCGAACGGTTGGAACAGCGGCGGGTGCGGCTGCTGGAGCGGCTTCGGGACGACGCCGACGGCGCGCACCATCCCGTCCTCGACCCCTCGTCCGTAGCGGGCGGTTGCCTCGAGGTCCCACGGCGTCCCGTGCACCGGCACCTTCCAGTACTGGCCCTGGTAGTCCACGAGCTCCTCGGTCCACGCCTGCTTGATGATGCGCACGTTCTCCTCGAACGCCGCCCGGTTGGCCGCGTCGATGGCGTCGTGCTGGTGCGGTAGGGCGCCGTGGATGCCGTGCGTCTGCTGGGCCATCGTGTCGACCCAGCGACGCTGGTAGCCGCGGGCGAACCCTGCGTTGGCGCGGCCGCCAGTCATGTGGTCGAGCATGGCGATGTCCTCGGCCACGCGGATCGGGTTGTGGGCCGGCAGCACGATGCCCAGCTGACCGACGCGCAAGCGGGTGGTCTGCATCCCGACGAACAGGTCGAGCAGCACCGGGTTGTTCGACACCTCGAAGCCCTCGACGTGGAAGTGGTGCTCGGTGAAGCTGATCGAGTCGTAGCCGAGCTCGTCGGCCAGCCGCGCCTGCTCGCCGAGCTCGGCCAGCATCTGCTGGTAGAGGTCGCGCCGCTGCCCCGCCATTCCCGCTTCGATGTCCGCGCGGTTCCCGAGCGACGGCAGGTAGAACAGCGATGTCTTCACCGCCTCATTGTGCCGACCTGGGTGTCGTTGCCGAGTGCTGCCATGTGCTGCCACGATCCTGACGCCGAGTGTCATCGACGCGGGGTTACGTTGCCCGCGGTGCGCCTGCTCGTTGTCGAGGACGACGTGAAGATGGCATCGGTGCTCAAGCGCCGCCTCGACCGCGAGGGCTACGCCGTCGACGTCGCCGCCACTGGCGAGGACGCGATCTGGGCCGGGCGTGAGCTGCCGTACGACGCCGTCGTGCTCGACGCGATGATCCCGGCGCCCGACGGGTTCGACGTGTGCCGCCAGCTCCGCCAGGCGGGTCGGTGGATGCCGATCATCATGCTCACCGCCCGCGACTCGGTCGACGATCGTGTCCGCGGTCTCGACGCCGGCGCCGACGACTACCTGCCCAAGCCGTTCGCCTTCGCCGAGCTGCTCGCTCGGCTGCGGGCGCTCCTGCGCCGCGACTCCGGCGAGCGCCCGGTCGAGCTGCGTGCCGGTGAGCTGCAACTCGATCCGGCGACGAGGGCCGCCAGGCGGGGCGAGACGCCGATCTCGCTGTCGGCACGAGAGCTCTCGCTGCTCGAGCTGCTGCTGCGCCACAAGGGCGAGGTGCTGAGCCGCACGGCGATCATCGACCACGTCTGGGACTTCACCTACGACGGCACGTCCAACGTGGTCGACGTCTACGTGCGTTACCTGCGCGACAAGGTTGACCGGCCGTTCGGGCGTCACTCGATCGAGACTGTCCGCGGTGCCGGATATCGGCTGCGCGCCGACGGTGGGTAGCGCCGCCAGGGCTACGGTGCCGCGCCGTGCGCCTGGCCCACCGCCTCTCGCTGCGCACGAGGTTGGCGGTCGTCTCCGCTGGTGGCGCGATGGTGGTCCTCAGCCTCGGCGCGCTGCTGCTGTACCGGGACGTCAGCGGGGAGCTCAGCCGGGCGATCACCGACGAGTTGACGATCCGCGTCGACGACCTCGCGTCCAACCTCGAGCAGGGGGCGGTGCCGGCCGGCCCGGAGCTGGTCCTCACCCAGGTCGTGTCCGCCGCCGGGGAGGTGCTCTCACCGTCCGGCGGGGAACCGGTGCTCACCGCCGACGAGCTTGCCCGCGCTTCGCGTGGCGAGCTCATCGTCGAGCGCGAGGTGCCGGGAGTCAGCGACCACGCCCGGTTGCTCGCCCGCCCGATCACCGGTCCTGGCGGCAGCCAGGTCATCGGTGTCGTCGCCACGAGCACCGCGCCGCTCGCCCGGGTGCGCGACCGGCTGACGCTCCTGCTCGTCGTCGCCGGCCCGATGCTGGCCGCCGCCGTCGGCTTGGCAGCGTGGGTCCTCACCGGCGCGGCGCTGCGACCGGTGCGCCGGATGGCCGCCGAGGCCGAGACGATCTCGATGGCCGAGACCGGGCGCCGTCTCGCCCAGCCCCCCGGTCGCGACGAGATCGCCGAGCTCGGGCGCACGCTCAACGCGATGCTCGCGCGCATCGAGACGACGATCGCCCACGAGCGGGCGTTCATCGACGACGCGGCCCACGAGCTGCGCAGCCCGATCGCCGTCGTGCGCGGTGAGCTCGAGCTCGCCGCCCAGGACCCCGACGATGCCGCCGCAGTGGCGCGGGGTCTGGGCAGCGCGCTGGAGGAGACGGATCGCCTCTCCCGGCTCACTGAAGACTTGCTCACGCTCGCTCGCGGTGACGCCGGACAGCTCACGCCCGGCGACTCGGCGTCCGACCTGCTCGACGCCGCTCGGGACGGCGTTCGCCGGCTGCCTCATCGCGACGAGGTCAGCGTCGAGGTGCTCGGCGAGCCGGTCGTGGTCCGCGGCGACCAGGTCTGGATCCGCCACATCGTCACCAATCTCGTCATCAACGCCGATCGCCACGCCGCCACCCGGATCCGCGTCACCACCTCGCAAGCTGCGGGATGCGGGCGGCTATCGGTCGCCGACGACGGTGCCGGATTCCCGCCCGAGCTGCTCGCCCACGCCTTCGACCGCTTCACCCGCGGCGACAGCGCGCGCACCAGATCCCACGGCGGCGCCGGGCTCGGCCTCGCCATCGTCGCCACGCTCGTCCGCGCGCTCGGCGGGACAGTCACGGCGACCAACGGCCCACCTCTGGGCGGGGCTGTCGTCGACGTCGAGCTCCCGCTCGCGTGAGTCGTGGCTCTCATCGTGCTGTCATGTTGGGCGGCGCATCGTGCTCCCATGACTCCCGCCGATCCACCGCCACCCCCACGCCGCGCGCGCGTGCTGGTCGTCGACGACGACCCCAAGTTCCTCGATGTCACCGTGCGCTACCTCGAGCGCGCCGGGTATGAGTGTGTGACGGGGGAGTCGGGCGACCAAGCGTTGTGGGCGGTGATCGACGACCGTCCCGACGTCCTCGTACTCGACGTGATGCTGCCCCACCCCAGCGGCATCGAGATCTGCCGGCACCTGCGCGCCGACGGGTGGAGCGGTGGCGTCATCGTCATCAGCGCCCGCAACAGCGCCGCCGATCGCGCGACGGCCGAGCGCGCCGGCGCCGACATCTTCCTCGGCAAACCGTTCCCGCTCGCCGAGTTGGCCGTCGCCATCGACCGGCTGACTCCGAACGATGAAGGATGAATGGCGACCATCACCCAAACACGCCCCGAAAGGTGATATCACACTCCAATGGCCATGGGAGTGTTCCACCCCTACCTCCTGCGAGTCCCTGAGGACGCGTATCAGATCCTGAGCGCCGAGGCGTCGGCGCGCGGGATCAGCGTCAACTCGCTGTTCATCAGGGCGTTCGCGGAGCATCTGCGAACCAAGCGCAAGGAGATCACCGACCTGATCGGCGAGGAGGCGGCCCACGACTACCGCGCCGTGCTCGACAAGCTGGACGCGGTGTCGTCCGTGCCGGCGCGGCGCATGACATCCGGGTCCGACGACGACCGCTAGCGTTGGCCCTGATGGGCAGGCTGTGCGAGCGCCCCGGGTGCTCGGACGTGGCGGCGATGGCCTACGGGTTCGACGCCGACCGACTCTTGGTGTGGCTAGCGCCGCGGGAACCCGACGGTGATCCGCTGCGCGCCGGTTCGTTGTGCAAGCGCCATGCCGACGCGATGGTGGTGCCGCTCGGGTGGACGCTCGACGACCGTCGTGACGCGACGCCGAGGCTGTTCCCCACCGCCCCGGCCGGCGCGGCGGCTGGCCGCCGATCTCGAGCGGCTGGACCCACCGGACCGTCGGCCGAGCAGCTCGCACGGCGCGGCGTCCACGATCCGGCCGCGCGGGCCGAGCGCGCCGCCGGCGCGGCCCCGACCGTCGCCGACGTGACCGGCCGCCCGCTCGCCAACGACGACCCCGACGCCACGGTGGCCATCCCGTGGCTCCCCACGCTCGACGCGGACGACGACCTCGGCGGCGTCCTCGCGGCGAACAGTCCGCTGCTGGCGCGGGCGTTCCGGGGGACCGAGCGGCCCCGCTGACGTCACCGATGCACACCACCGTCAGCCTGCTCCTCGAGGGAGCCGCCGCGGACGAGCTCTTCCAGCAGGTGGCGACGCTCGATCGCTACCCGGCCTGGATGCGCCTCGTGCATCGCGTCGAAGCCCTCGAACCGGACGCCGGACGCCCGGCGTGGCAGGTCCAGCTGCGTGCCCGGGTCGGGCCGTTCGCCCGCTCGAAGCAGTTGCGCATGGTGCGCACGGAGTTCGAGCCCTGCCGATACGTGCGGTTCGAGCGCATCCAGTGCGACGACCGCGACCATGCGGCGTGGGTGCTGACGGCGACGGTCACCGATGTCGAGGGCGGGGCGACGCTGGTCACCGAGCTGTCATACTCCGGCAATCTGTGGCGCTCCGGCGTGCTGCAGCGGGTGCTCGACGACGAGATCCGCCGGGGCAAGGCCGCCCTACGCGGCCTCGTCATCGCCGGGCCCACGCGCTGAAGCGGCCGTTCGACCGCCGCTCCAGCTCGAGCGCGAGGCCGAACGTCTCACTCAGCCCGTCGCCGTCCAGCACGTCCTCGATCGGTCCGGCGCGCAGGATCCGCCCGCCGCGCATCAGCAGCGCGTGCGTCGTGGACGGCGGGATGTCGTCGACGTGATGGGTGACGACCACCGACGGCGGAGACTGCGGATCGGCGGCGAGGTCGTCGAGTGCCTCGACGAGCTGCTCACGCCCGCCGAGGTCGAGGCGGGCGGAGGGCTCGTCGAGCAGGACGACCGCCGGGTCGTTCATCAGCGTGCGCGCCAGCAGCACGCGCTGGCGCTCACCCGACGACAACGTCTCGATCTGCCGATTGGCGAAGCGGCCGACGCCCATCCGGTCGAGGCATTGCTGCGCCCGCTCGTCGTCGCCGGGCGTATAGCGGTGCCACCAGGGCTCGAGCGCGGCGTAGCGGGCCGTGCGCACGACGTCGAGCGCGCGCAGCGTCGGGCGCAGCTGGTCGGCGAGGGCTGCCGACGCGTAGCCGACGCGGCGGCGTAGGACGCGGACGTCGGTCCGCCCGAGCCGCTCGCCGAGAACATCCACCGTCCCCGAGGACGGGTGCTCGTCGAGCGCGGCGATGCGCAGCAGCGTCGTCTTGCCGCTGCCGTTGGCACCGAGCACCAGCCAACGCTCGCCGCGCCGGACGGTGAACGACACGTCGTCGAGGATCAGCGTCGCGCCGCGCCGCATGACGATGTGGTCGAGGTGAAGGGTGAGCGCCGCGCCGGGCGGGGAGGAACGGTCGGCGCCCATGGGCCCAGCGTGGTGACCGCGACGACACCGATCGTAGAACGACGCCTGATCGTCATCCAACTGCAATGCGCGCTAAGGTCCCGCCCC
>JBIOUO010000293.1:0-31603 GCA_044867195.1 Ilumatobacteraceae bacterium | reverse complement strand
TGTGGTGGCGACGAGGAACAGGTGGCGGGCCAGTCGATCGTGCGACGCCACGGACTCCTCGACCGCCCGCTCGACGCCGGGTCGCCACAACGACATCGAGACGGCCGGGGCGCCCGCCACGAGCAGCAGGACGAGCGCGGGATGGATCGACGCCAGCAGGACACCCGTGACGACGAGGCGGGCCAGCCAGGCCAGGTTCGTGAGGAGCGACTGGAACAGGTGATCGAGCGTGAACGACGTGTCGCGGAGCACGGCCAGTCGATCGAGGTACTCCGGCCGCTCCTGGTGCTCGACAGTCGTGACCGTGGCCTGCAGCCGGGCGATGTGGCCCTCCATGGCGATCGCCAAGCGGTCGCGGAAGCGCCGACCGAGGCGATCGTTGAGCAGCGAGAGGTACCACGTCAGCGTCGCTGAGACGCCGAGCCCGATCGCGGCGACCATGACCTCGGTCCGTTGGCCGTCGAGCACGCCGTCGGTGAGCAGCTTCAGCCACACGGCGACGAGGGTGTCGGGCAGCATCATCAGCACTGTGGTGATGATCGACGCCCGCAGCAGGCGCGGCTCGGCGCGGTAGCCGAACTTGAACGTGCGCCACAGCGCCGGCAACGGCCGCGGCAAGTCGTCGGCGCGCCTCACGGTGGGCGGCCCGAACTGTGAGCCGTGAGGACGGATGTCCGCCGGGCCCGCTCACAAATCGGCGTCGCCGGGCGAGGCGAAACGTCAGTCGAGGACATCGTGCACCAACTCCTCGCCGTGCTCGTCGAGCTCGACGGCGTCGACGAAGCGTGAGGCCTGGAGGTCGAACATCGTGCGGTAGCGGCCACCGAGGGCGAACAGCTCGTCGTGGGTGCCGAGCTCGACGACGGCGCCGTGCTCGAGGACGCAGATCCGATCGGCGTGGCGCACGGTCGAGAAGCGGTGGGAGATGAGGATCCGCGTGCGTCCGGCGGTCTCGGCGAGGATGCGCTCGAAGATCTCCGCCTCGCCGCGCACGTCGAGCTGGGCCGTAGGCTCGTCGAGCAGCACGACGCCGGCTCCGGCGCGCACCGCGCACAACGCCCGGGCTAGGGCGACGCGCTGCCACTGGCCACCGGACAGATCGGTTCCCCCTGGGTACCCCTTGGCGAGCGTGGTGTCGAGCTCGGCGAGGTGCGTGGCACCGGCCGCGGCCAGCGCGGCGAGCACGGTCTCGTCGTCGGCGCCGCTCGGTGCGACGTTGTCGCGCAGCGGCAGCTCGAAGCGCACGAAGTCCTGGAACACCGCGGTGACGTGCTGGCGCCAGTCGGCCAGGTCGAGCGTCCGCAGGTCGACGCCGTCGGCCTCGATCAAGCCGGCGACCGGGTCGTAGAGCCGGCACAGCAGCTTGGCGAGCGTCGTCTTGCCGGCGCCGTTCTGCCCGACGATGGCCAGCGAGGTGCCCGCCGGGATCGTCAGGTCGAACCCGTCGAGCACGAGGGGCCCGCGCGGGTACCCGAACGACACACCGCGGAACCGCAGCTCCGGGCCCCGCCCCGGCCGCAGCGTCGCCGTGCCGCCGGTGTCGAGCGCGCCGGCGGCTGGCATCACGTGCTCGAGCGCGCGCACCGCGGCGACCGGCGCGGCGGCGCCGTCGAGCGCCCAGTTCAGGCCGCCGAACGCGATCGCGCTGACGCCGACCGCTCCCTGCAGGGCGACGATCGCGGCCGACAGGGCCAGCTGCCCGTCGGCGGCGCGCGCCCCGAGCGTCCAGAACACCAGCAGGTTGGCGGCCACGACGATGGCCAGGCAGCCGGCGACCGATCGCTCTCGCAGGCGCGTCGCCTCGTACTGCAGGTCGTAGAGGTACCGCCGCTGGCGCATGAAGCGCTCGATCACCCAGTCGGCGAGGCCGAACAGACGGACCTCCTTGGCCGCGGGCGGGTCGACGGCGAGGCGGAAGGAGTAGTCGGCGAGGCGCTGGGCGCGCATCACCTCCGGCGTGCGACGATCGAACCACACGCCGCTCTCGCGCAGCAGCCAGTGCGTGGACGACCACGCCAGCACGAGCGCGATCGCTTGCCACCAGCCGTACCACGCCAGCACGATCGCCGAGGCCACCCCCGACACCAGCCCGACGAGCCCATCGGCGATGAAGTTCATGCTGTACGACAGCGGCGGGCCGGTGATCCCGAGATCGAAGTCGCGCGCCATCGACAGGTCGTCGGCCAGATCCGCGCGCTCGAGGTGGGCGACGCCCGGTGGGCCGAGCGTCGACGCCATCAGCCGATCGTTGAGCGACGTCGCCGTGCGGTTCCCGAGGTCGGCGCCGAGGGCCTCGTGCATCGGGCCGATCACCTGGCTGGCGACGAACACGACGGCCATCGTGACGAGCGGCGCGGTCAGCGCGTCGCCGTCGGTGATCGCGGCGATCAACCACCCGGACGCGACGGCGATGCCCGCGGGCAACGCGCCACGCAGGACGAGGCCCACCCACCATGCCGTGGCATGGGCCGGCGCGGCGTGCCGGAGCGCGCCGAACAGCGCCCACTCCTGGCGTGCTCGCAGGCGCTCCATCACGTTGGTCACGCATCCATCATGGACGAGGGGTGCGCGCCCGTCTTGTACGAATGGGAGCGTGGTCACAACACGACCCAACCCGGGTCACCCGCCGCCTGGCAGGCGGACCGCGATCGTCACCGGCGCCAACCACGGCATCGGCGTCGCCACGGCCGTCGCCCTGGCCGCGCACGGCGTCGACGTGTTGGTGACCTACCTGCGCATGGACGCACCGTCCGACCCAGGCACGCCTGACGCCTATCGATATCAGCGAGCCGCCGACGCCAGCGGGGTGCTCGCGGCGATCGAGCCGCGGCCCGGTCGCGCCGCGTCGATAGAGGTCGACCTGCTCGCCGAAGACGCCGCTGGCCGGGTGTTCGACGGCGCCGAGGAGGTGCTCGGGCCGGTGTCGATCCTCGTCAACAACGCCAGTGGTTGGATCGCCGACACGTTCGCTGCGGACGACGTCGATCGCCTCGGCCGGACGTTGGCGAGGGTCTCGCCGCCGACCGTCGCCCGCAACTTCGGGATCGACGCTCGCGCCGGGGGCCTGCTGATCGCCGAGCTCGCCCGCCGCCACATCGCTCGCGGGGCAGGCTGGGGCCGCATCGTCAGCATCACGTCCGGCGGTCCGGGCGGGTTCCCCCAGGAGGTCTCCTACGGCGCGGCCAAGGCCGCGCTCGAGCACTACACGATGTCGGCCGCCACCGAGCTGGCGCCGCACGGGATCACGGCCAACGTCGTCCATCCTCCCGTCACCGACACCGGCTGGATCACCGACGAGGTGCGGGCGGCCGTCGCCGCGTCGACCGAGCACCACCACGTGGCCGAGCCCGCCGCCGTCGCGGCAGTCATCGCCTGGCTCTGCAGCGACGCCGCCGAGCTCGTATCTGGCACCGTGCTGCGGCTCCGGTGACTCGGCGATGACCGCGACCCGGCGATCGGTGCGGCAGGCTGGAGGGGTGATCTCGACCCCGCAGGACGTGGACGCGACCGCGCGCCGGGTGCTGCGCCTGCGTCACGAGCTGGCGGACGAGGGGATCGCCCTACCCGCCAGCAAGGACCTGGCCGCGATGCTCCTCGCCGAGCTCGACTACGCCCGCCATCCCGCCGCTCACGAGGGCGTCGCCCCGCGCTACGGCGCGCTGCTCGTCGCCGCCGACGCCCTCGGCCGGGCAACGGACCTGACGCTCGAGCTGATCGACATCAGCGACATCCCACTTGCCGTCGCCCGCCGCCTCGCCGATGGACGGTCGTCGTTCGTGGCCCGTGTGCTCGGCGGCGTCGACCGCCTCGTCTGCTTCGACCGCACGCGCGAGTACGAGTCCTCAGCGGTCCACCTGACGCTGCACACCGGCGCCGTGGTCGTCCAGCGCCTGGGGCGCGGATGGGTGCGGTTGTCCTCGGCTGACGGGGTCGCCACGTGGGACGGCATCCGGTGGTGGACGAAGCCGCTGTCGCGTGAGCTGGCCCGGCGCGTCGGCGCGGCGATCCCCGACGCCGACCCGCTGGTGCTGATCAACATCCTCGAGCTGTGCACGCACTGGCTCGGCGCAGGGCGGGTCGGGGCGACGCTCCTGTGGCGGCTCGACGGCGATCCGCGTGAGCTCGACGGGCTGGGGATGACGACGGCGGTCGAGATCCCCGAGCTCGATCTCACCCGGCGCTCGCATTTCGCCCCGCTGCTCAACGCCCTCGCCCAGTACGACCGCGCGGCGCTCGTCGATCCGGCCGGCACCGTCTCGACCGTCGGTGTCCACCTCCGGTCCTCGGAGCGGACCCGCCGGAAGTTGCGGTCGTTGGGCGGTACCCGGCATACGTCCGCGCTGCGCTTCAGCGCCGACACACCTGGTGCGGTGGTCCTCGTTGTCTCGTCGAACGGCCCGCTGTCGGTGTTCTGGCGCGGCGAGCGGCTGGACCTCGACTGAGCGCGGGCAGCGCGCCTCATGCCGGGTCGCGCCGCTGGCCGTCGAGGCGCGCGAGCAGACGGTAGGCCAGCGCGGCGACCTCGTCCCGCACCTCCGGCGGGTCCAGGACGTCGAACGGGAACGGGAGGCTGGCCAGGTAGCGGGCGATCCAGTCGGCGTCACCGCCGATGACGGCCGTCGTCGTCCGCGCGCCAGGGCGGGCTCGCTCGATGACGCCGACCGTCGGGCCGATCTCACGAGCGACGACGTGCGGTGGCACCGGGAACCGCACGCGGGCCTGGACGTCGTACACCCGCACGGCGACCCCCTCGGCCACGAGCGCGGCCGCGTCGGGCGCGTCCCGCGGCACGCCCTTCACGCCGGTCGCCACCGGGGGGCCGACGCGGTCGACGCGGAACGTGCGCCAGTCGTCACGGTCGAGGTCGAACGCCACGAGATACCAGCGGCTGCGGAGCGACACGAGACGGTGCGGCTCGACGTGGCGCCGGCCGGTGCGGTCGTCACCGGTCCGGTAGTCGAACCGCAGGCGGTCCATCCGCCGGCAGGCCTGGGCGAGCGCCATCAGCACCCCAATGTCGGTGACCTGGTCGTCCTCGGGCCGGCGGGCTCGTCCGAGCCGCACCGTGACCTGGCCGAGCGTGTCGACCCGCTCGCGCAGCGCGCTCGGCATCACCTGGACCAGCTTGGCCAGCGCGGCGACCGCAGCCTCGCCGAGCGCCTCCTCGGCGGTCCCGGACAGCTCGCGGAGACCGAGCGTAACGGCGACCGCCTCGTCGTCGTCGAGCAGGAGCGGGGGCAGGCGCCCGCCGGCGCCGAGGGCGTAGCCGCCGTAGCGGCCGGTCGTGCTCTCGATCGGATAGCCGAGATCGCGGAGGCGGTTGACGTCGCGCCGCAGCGTCCGTCCGGTGACCTCGAGCCGATCTGTCAGTTCGGCGGCTGACCAGGACGAACGCGTGGAGAACAGGACCAGCAGGCGAAGCAGTCGAACCGGGGTGTCGATGCCGCGAGCATTGCAGAGAACGAGGACCTGAACTGTCCACAAACGCTCGTACGTTCGTCGGTGTGAGGATCACGCCGACCCCCACTGAACCCCGTCGAACGGCCAACCTGAGGAGGCTCCGATGCACGTGATCGCCCCCGACATCACGATCCAGCTGGTCCGCGATCGCCACCGCGAGGATCTCGCGCGGGCCGCGACGCGGCGCCGTCTGAGGCGCCGCCCGCCCGCGGGGCCGAGCGGTTCTCCGGAGTCACGGTCGCGCTGAGCGACAGGGATTCCGAAGCATCAGCCTGGCGGCCGGCCCGTCAGAACGAGGCGTAGCCCTTGTTGCCGTACAGCGAGCGAATGAAGCGCCAGGTGGAGTAGGTGATCGGCGCGTTGACGAACGTCTTCTCCCGCAACTGACCGAGGCGGTTGGTGTTGTACCAGTTGGGATAGAACACCACCTTGCCGTCGTTGACCATGAACGGGTCGGCGTCGAGCTCGTCCATCTCGCCGAACGTGATCGCCATCATCGGCCGCGGCTGCGACGAGTGGTTCGGCATGCCACGGTGCCACAGCGTCGACTTGCGGATGACGATGTCGCCCTGGCGCAGCGGGACGCGGGTGGTGCGCCGGTACCACCGGCCGAGCGCGTAGCGCCAGAACTTGAGGAACTGGCGCTGGGTGCCGGGCAGCACGTCGATCGCCCCGTTGCGCAGGTCGGTGTCGACCACCGCGATGTTGCAGATCAGGAACTCCTGCAGGTACAGCCCGTCCATGTGGTAGTGCTGGGCCACGCTGCCGGGGAGGTTGAAGTTCAGCGTCGCCCGCAGCGAGTCGGCGATGTCCGGACGCACGGCGCGGACCAAATCCTGGACTCCGGCCGCCTTGATGTCCTCCCACACGAAGCGAGATTGCTCGCCCGGGAAGCAGTTGAGGTGTCCGCTGAGCAAGCCGCCGCCCTCGAACATCTCGTCCGACGCCGCCTTTCGCTCGAACTCGGCGGTCAGGCTGTCGGCGAGCTCGGTGAGCCCGTCGCGGCGCACGACGTCACGCATCACGACGTAGCCGTCCTCGTCGAGCGCCCGCCGGAACTCGTCGACGTCAGTGGTTTCGAGAACTCGCATGCTCGTGCTCCCTCGTTGTGCATGTGCTCGATCGTCAGGGGTTGAGAACGCTATCGCCGCGTACAGCGCAGCCGCGTCGGCGGCCATCCGGTCAGCGGACAGGCGGGCGACCACCTCACGGCGGCCGGCTGCGCCGATCGACCGGCGTCGCTCGGGGTCGGTGAGCAGGGTGCGGACGTGTTCCGTCAGCGCATCGAGATCGCCGCGCGCCGAGAGCAGCCCGGTCCGCCCGTGCTCGACCACCTCCACGGTGCCGCCGTCGTCGAGCGCGACAACCGGGAGCCCCATCGCCATGGCCTCGCAGAACACGAGGCCGAACGGTTCGCCGGTAGACGGCATCACGTAGACGTCGGCGGCCGCCATCAACCCCTCGATGTCGTCGCGCCGGCCGAGGAAGCGCACGTGATCGCCGAGGCCGAGCTCGGCGACGCGCTCATGGAGCGCGGTCGAGAACCATCCGCCTTCGGTGATGTCGGTGCCGACGACGAGCAGCTGGATGCGCGGATGCTCGCCGCGGAGGCGGGCGACCGCCTCGATCACGTCGGCCGGTCCCTTCTCGGGGAACAGCCGGCAGATCGTCAGCAGCACCGGCGTCGCGTCATCGATGCCCAGGCTGGCGCGCGTGGTGTCGCGGCGAGCACCCGGATGCCAGACATCGGGGTCGATGCCGTTGCGCACGACGTGGACACGCTCGGGCGCCATCCCTCCCTCGACGAGGCTGCGGCCGACGAAGTCGGAGATCGCGATGAGGTCGTCGGCGTGGGCGAGCGACCAGCGATGGAGCCGGCCGAACCACTGCGGCGTGTACGCCTGGTGGACGTGCACCAGACTCCGTGCTGGGGTGAGGCGGGAGAGAACGACAGCGGCGAAGGCGTCGCGGGGTCGATCGCTGGTGTGGATCACGCCAATCCCGCGGCGGCGGATCAGCCACGCCAGGCGGGCGATCGTCCATCCACCCCGCGCCGTGCCGACCACCGCCCGCGCCTTGGCCACACCAGACTTCCACCGCAGGTCCGGCCCGAGGTCAGCTGGCACCAGCTCGAGGTCCGGGATCTCGGACAGCACCTCGTAGGTCGGCGTGCGGGCGTCAGGAGGCCCGTACGCGCACGCGGCGATCGGCTCGTACTCGGTGCGGTCGAGGCGGCGCATGATCTCGGCGTGGATCCACGTGTCGGCGCCGAACATCGCCTCCGTCGGCGTGTTGAGGTAGAGGACGGGGCGGCGCGACCGCGGCCGAGGCGCGCCGCCGTCGCCCGCCACTCTGCCATCCGCCATCGCGCCGACGATACCGGCGGCCGCCACCCGCTGGGTCGTCGTTTCGGTGTGACTACTGTGCCAGCCTCGTGGCCTCGACCAATCGGAGGACTGCGGCGGCGGTGCTGCTCGCCGCCTGCCGGGGCGTGCTGGCGGTACCGATCGGGTACCTGACGTTGCTGACCGCAGCGGCGTGGGTGGAGACCATCCGCCGGCGCCCGCCGGCGCCGTCGACGCCGTCGCGCTTCGCGATCCTCGTGCCGGCGCACGACGAGGAGGCCGTGATCGCCGACACGCTCGCCTCGCTCGCCCGGCTCGACTACCCGTCTGATCGGTTCGCCGTCCACGTCGTCGCCGACCACTGCACGGACGCGACGGTCGAGATCGCGGCGGACGTCGGCGTCGACGTGCGCGAGAACCGCTCAGGGCAACGCGGCAAGGGCCCGGCACTGCAGTGGCTACTGGGCCAGGTGCTCGCCGAAGGTGACGTTCACCGGCGACCCGTCGACGCAGTGGTGATCGTCGACGCCGACACGCTCGTCGACCCGGCCTTCCTCGCCGCCGTGTCCGGCCGGCTGGCCGGCGGCGACAAGGTGGTCCAAGGCCAGTACCTCGTGCGTGACCCCGCGACGTCGACGGCTACCGCGCTGCGCAGCGCCGCGCTCGCCCTGCGCCACCACCTTCGCCCGCTGGGGCGGACCGCGATCGGCGGCTCGTGTGGGCTGTTCGGCAACGGCATGGTGTTCGCCGCCGACGTGCTGCGCCACCGCACGTGGAGCGACCACCTGACAGAGGACATCGAGCTGCAGAACGAGCTGCTGCTCGATGGTGTGCTCGTCGCCTACGAGCCCACCGCTGTCGTGCGCGCGGCGATGCCCACCTCGCTGGAGGCCGCCCGCACGCAGAACGAACGGTGGGAGCGCGGTCGGATCGAGCTGGCCCGGCGCTACGTCCCGCGCCTGATCGCCCTCGCCCGCGGCGACAGGAACCTCCGCGTGGCCGCGGTCGACGGCGCGCTCGACCACGCTGTCCCGCCGCTCTCCGTGCTGGCGGCGGCGACCGGAGGCGTGGCGGCTGCCGGGACCGTGGTCGCCGCCGCGCGCGGCCGCGGCCGCCCTGGCCGGGGGTGGGGTCTCGTCGTCCTGCTCGCCGTCCACGTGGTCTCCGGGCTGGTGCTGTCGCGAGCGCCGGTCGCGGTCTACCGCTCCTTGCTCCACGCCCCGGCGCTGGTCGTGTGGAAGGTGCGCCTGTGGGGCCGGATGCTGGTTCGCCCTGGGAGTGAAGGGTGGGCTCGGACGGCACGGGAGCCCGCACCGTGACGCCGGCGCCGGGCCGCTCGGTGGTGCTGCTCGGGTCGCCGGTCGACGACGTCACGCTCGACGAGGTCGTCGACGTCGTGGCGGCGATGATCGAGACCGGGCGCCGCACCGGCCGGGTCCACCAGATCGCGACCGTCAACGTCGACTTCATCGTCAACGCGTCCCGCGACCCGGCGCTGCGAGCGATCATGCAGCGCACCGACCTGGCCATCCCCGACGGGATGGGTGTCGTCTGGGGCGCCCGCCTCGTGGGCACCCCGATCCGCCAACGATCGGCTGGCGCCGACCTCGTCCCCGCGCTCGCCCGAGGTGCGGCCCGCTCCGGCTGGCGGATCTGCCTGTTCGGCGGTGCGCCCGGCGTCGCCGAGCGGGCGGCCGTCGTGCTCGCCGGCGGCGCCCCAGGCGTCGACATCGTGGTCGTCCCGGCACCACAGGTGAGCGCCGACGGCAGCATGGATGTCGCGGTGCTCGACGAGCTGCGCGCCGCCCGGGCCGACATCGTCGGCGTCGCCCTCGGCAACCCCAAGCAGGAACGCTGGATCGCCCGTCACGGCGCCGCGGTCGGGGCCCCGGTGGCGATCGGCATCGGCGGCACGCTCGACTTCCTGACCGGGACCACGACCCGCGCGCCCGGCTGGATGCAACGAGCCGGCCTGGAGTGGATCCACCGCGCGCTCAGCGAGCCGCGGCGCCTGATGGGGCGCTACGCCCATGACATCGTCGTGTTCGGTCCGGGCCTCGCCCGGCAGGCATGGCGCGGTCGCCGCCGACGCCGGCGCGGCGCGGTGCTCGTCCATGACGACGCCGTCGCCGGCACCACGGTCGATCTTGCTGGTCTGGCCCGGCTCGACAACCGGGCGGTAGCCGTCATCGCGTCTTCGCTGCGAGCGTCCCGCCTGGCCGGCCGCCGAGCCACCGTGGCCGGCGCTTCCTCCGCCATCGTGGACGACGCGGCTGGCCTCCATGTCGCCGACCTACTGGCCTGCCACACCTGGTCAAGCGCTGAGTGCTAAACGCGCCCTCGCGACGCCGAACGATCGGTAACATGCCCGGTCGTGGCGGCGAGTACGGCGCGCAACGTCCCGGTTACCGGGGCGACGGCTCCGATCGGATCGACGCGCCGCGCGCCCCGCGTCAACGCCGACACCACGGCCCAGCCAGAGGGATTGACACGCCGTGTCGTGCTCAACATCCTCGAGGCGTTCTTTCGCCGGCCCTGGCTGCATCTCCTGCCCCTGATCATCATGCTCGCCCTTGGCGCGGCCACGGCGTTCAACAAGCAGGACGAGTACAGGTCGGTGGGCACGATCACGGCGTTGCGATCGACCCTGATCAGTGACATCACGCAGGTCAACAACAACGGGTTCTCGTTCGAGACGCCCTCGACCCTGACGGCGCGGAACATCAACGAGAAGTTGCGCACGAACGAGTTCGTCAACACCGTCGCCGACAAGCTTGGGCTCGAAGCCGGAAGCCAGCGAGATCAGTTGCTGCAGATCATCGCCCGATCGGTCGGCGCGTCCGCCGACGGCGATCAGTTGGTGCGCGTCAGCGCCACCACCAGGCAACCTGACCTGTCGCTCTCCCTGGCCAATGCCACCGTCGACAGCTACATCGAGACGGTCAAGAACGCGACGCTGAGCCAGAGTGAGGCGGCCGTGAGCTTCTTCGAGAGCGAGCTGCAGGCGGCCGACACCGCACGTCAGGCGGCGCGGCAGAAGCTCCTGGACTTCTACCAGCAGAACGACATCCAGGACTTGGCCAAGATCCCGGTCTCGCTGCAGCTCGACGTACAGGCGCTCCAGGACGAGGTCCAGCGCCTCGACGCGGCGTACGACGCCAAGCAGGACCAGCTCGATCAGGCGCGGTTGACAGCGGCGACCGCGCAGACCGACACGGAGCAGCGCCTGCGGGTGACCGACCGCCCCACTCAGGCCGGCGCCCCGCAGCCCTACCTGCGTAAGGCCGTCCTGACGATGATGGTGTTCGGCGTGCTCGGTGTCCTGCTCTCGCTGGCGTCGGTCATCGTCGCCGCCGCGCTCGACCGCACGATCCGCGTGCCCGCGGACGTCACCGCCAAGTTCGGCCTCGACGTGTTGGCCGTGATCCCCGACTCCCGCGCCCGCTGATCCGAAGGAGATTCCCGATGGCACGGATCAGCTTTGGCAAGAAGAAGCGCACGCCACCACCGCTCGACGAGTTCGGCGGCCTGGCCGACGGCGGGCTGGCGATCCTCGACCAGGACGCCCGGCTGGTTCACATGACCCCGGCACGGGTCGCCGGCGCGATGCGCTACTTCCTCGCCCGCGTGCAGTTGCACGACTCCCAGGGCATGCCCGAACGGCTGGCCATGACGTCGGCGCTGCTCGGTGAAGGCGTCACGTACGTCACGCGTTCGTTGGCCGCCGTGATCGCCTACGACACCGAGGCGTCGGTGGTCATCGTCGACCTGACGTTTCGCCGCCCCGACGCCCCGCGGCGCGCGAGCAAGTCGACGCGCCGGACGAGCGAGCGGAGCGCCGTCGCGGCCAGTGGTGCGGCGTCCGCCCCTGAGGCCGACGCTCCGGACGATGAGGGTGCGCAAGCTGTCGTCCCAGCCGTCGACCCGGTTGACCCGGTTGACCCCGTTGACCCCGTCCCGCCGATCGCCGAGCCAGCAAACCCTGAGGTGAACGGCGAGAAGGTCCAGCTCACGCTCGCCGACGCCATCGAGCACGACGCCTCGCTCGAGGACATCTTGATTCCGACGTCGAACCCGCGGCTGTGGATGATTCAGGCCGGCCGCGTGCCCGTCGCCCGCCGCCCGGCGTTGGCCCAGGGCCGCCCGCTGGCCACCGTCCTCGACCAGCTCGACGAGCGCTTCGACCACGTGCTGCTCGACCTGCCGCCGGTGTTGGCATCCAGCGACGCGATGAACCTGTCCCAGCTCGCCGACGCCTACGTGCTCGTCGTGCAGCAGGGCGCGACCTCGGAGAGCCAGGTCGAAGCGGCGCTGCAGGAGCTCCACGGCGGCGAGACGCTCGGCCTCATCCTCAACCGTTTCGACAGCAACATCCCGAGACGCCTGCGCCGACTCGTCGGCACGTGAACGGCCGCGCGGCGTGAAGATGCTGCTGCTCTTCCTGCTCGTGACGTTCCTCGTCGCGGTGTGGTCGGCGAACCGCGGCCGACCGTCCAGGGCCTGGGTGCTCGCCCTGGCGTCGCTGTTCCTGACCACCTTGTTCCTCAGCCAGCGGTTCGCCTGATGTCGGGACGCCGTCCGATGCGTCATGCCGCTGCTCGATCGGGCGTGCGTTCGGCGCCCCTCATCACCCGCGGTTGATCCATGGCGACGGCGACGCGCGAGCGCTCGATCGGCCGGGTCCGCCGGACCGACGTCCAGGTCCAGCTGGCCCATGATCGCTCGCGTGCCCTGTTCGTCCACGGCACGATCGCCGCGCTGACGCTGTTCATCGCCGGCGTGGCATACCTCCGCGCCCCCCAGCCGTTCCCGATCGCGCTGCTCGTGCTGATGCTGGCGTGTGTCGCAGCGTTCCTGCGCCCGACGGTCGGTGTGTTCGTCCTCGTGTTCCTCACGATGATCGGCGACGCCGCGACGATGCCCTGGTGGCCGTTCGTCAAGAACATGTCCAGCCACGAGTCGATCCTGTTCGTCGACGATCACCTCATTCTGAACCCGCTCGAGGTGGTCGCCGCCGTCACGATGAGCGCCTGGCTGCTGCGGTCGATCGTCGACCGGGGCTGGAGATTCGTGCGCGGCCGGATGCTGCTTCCAATCTCCATCTTCACCGGCTTCGTGCTGTTCGGCTACGCGCGCGGCATCGCGTCCGGTGGCGATAAGCGGATCGCCATCTTCGAAGGACGGACGCTGTTCTACATCGTGATCGTGTACATCCTGGTCACCAACCTGCTGACGACCCGCCGGCAGTACGTGCGGCTGGTGATGACGGCGATGGTCGCGGTGTCGATCCAGAGCATCTTCTCGTTGCAGTACTACCGCGGCCTCTCCAGCGAGGCCCGAAAATCACTGGAAACGCTTTCCGCGCACTCGGCGACGATCACGATGGACGCCCTGTTCGTGCTGTTCCTCGCGGCGGTGATGTTCAAGTGCTCCCGATGGTTGCGATGGGTGACGTTCGTCATGTGCATCCCGGTGATGTGGGCGTACCTTCTTTCCCAGCGCAGGGCAGCGATGGTGGCGCTGTTCATCGGCATCTTCATCGTCCTCGTGGTGACGTACCACCGCCGGCGCCGGGCGTTCTGGTTCGTCGCCCCGGCAACCGTGCTGCTCGGGACCGGGTTCGTCGTCGCCACATGGAACGCGATCGGGGCGCTTGGCCTACCGGCCCAAGCCGTGAAGACCGTGCTGTTCCCCGACCAGTTGAGCGACGCCGACACGAGCTCGGACCTCTATCGCAAGATCGAGAAGTTCAACCTGTTGTTCACCATCCGCTCCAACCGCGTGTTCGGTGTCGGCTTCGGGCAGAAGTTCCTGCGCCCGGTGGCGATGCCCGATATCAGCTTCTTCGAGTTCTGGGAGTACATCCCGCACAACAACGTGCTGTGGATCTGGATCAAGATGGGCTTCCTCGGATTCGCTTCGATGCTGTTCATGTTCGGACGGGCAGTGCAGCTCGGCGCTCGCTCGATCGCGCTGATCCGCTCCAACGACCACGTCGCGTTCGCGGTCGTCGGGGTCGCCTTTGTCGTGATGTTCCTCGTCTTCGCGTACGTCGACATCGCCTGGGACGCCCGCAGCACGGTGTTCCTCGGCGTCGCCATGGCGCTCTGCGCCGACTTCGTCCAGGCCCGTGACGTCGACGCCGACCGGCGGCGGGCGCAGCACTTCGAGATGGTCCCGCAGGTCGAGCAGACGGCGTGACGATCCGGCCGGTCCCACTCGCCCTGCTCGCGCTGCTGCTGCCGGCCCTCGCCTGCGGCGGTGGCGATGACGACATCGTGCTGCCTTCTGCTCCGGCGACGGCACCGCCGACATCCGACTTGACTACTTCGACGACGACTCCCACGCCACCGTCGAGCGGTCGGACCGTCGACGCCGACGTCTCCGTGGCCATCGATGCGTCCACCCCCGGCGCGGCGATCAGCCCGGCGATCCTCGGCCTGTCGAGCGCGCTGTCGATGGACGAGCTGCGGCAGGCCGGCGTGCAGGTCGACAGCTGGGGTGGGAACACGTCGACGCGGTACAACTACGACCTCGGCAACGCCTGGAACAACGGCGCCGACTGGGAGTTTCGCAACACGAACTTCGGCAACCCACCCGGTGACCTCGCCGTGGAGGCCGTGAAGACGCGCGACGCCGCCGGTGTGCAGATGCGCCTGGCGATCCCCACGCTCGGCTGGGTCGCCAAGGACACGAGTACCGACACCTGCTCGTTCCCGAGCGGCGGGGGGTGCCTCGGCCCGAGCGCGGTGGGCAACTGCAAGGAGCCGAAGCTCACGGCCGACCCGACGACGGCGAACGTCGAGAGCACGCCGCAGGAGGTGGGCGCGTGGCTCCATCGGATGGCCGACGCCGGCGCCTCCCCGGAGTACATCGCGATGGACAACGAGCCCGAGCTCTGGGGGGGCACGCACTACGACGTCCACCCCGCCTGCTCCACGTACGAGGAGATCCTCGACAAGTACCTCACCTATGCCACGGTCGCCAAAGAGGCGTTCCCGGACGCCGCGCTCACCGGCCCGGTGCTGTGTTGCTGGTTCGACTACTGGCACACCGCCCCCGGACCAGCCGACGGCTCGGACGTCGACTTCGTCAGCTGGTTCCTCGAAAGCGTGCGAGGCCACGACGAGGCGACCGGCGTGCGTTCGCTGGACTACCTCGACGTCCACTACTACCCGCAAACGGGCGTCTATCCGGGCAGTGATACCGACGACGCGGAGACCAACGCCAAGCGTCTTCGCAGCACTCGCTCGCTTTGGGACATCGGGTATATCGACGAGTCATGGATCAACGATCGCATCCAGTTCATCCCCCGCATGCGCTCGACGATCAGGGCCCACTACCCGGGCACGAAGCTGTTCATCTCGGAGTGGAACTTCGGCGCCGACGCGACGATCAACGGGGCGCTGGCCATCGCCGATGTGCTCGGCATCTACGGCCGGGAGGGCGTGGAGGCGGCGACGTACTGGCGCAATCCGGAGGTCGGCAGCCCAGGCTGGTTCGCGTTCACGATGCACGGCAACTACGACGGGCGCGGCTCGCGGTTTGGTGGCGCCGCCGTGCCAGCGGCGACGACGGACGCGGCGCGGATCGGCAGCTATGCCGCGCTCGACGACGCGTCCGGCGTGCTGCGGGTGATGCTGGTGAACCGAGACCCCGACGCCACGATCTCCGTCGCCCTCGACGTGGCTGGCTTCTCCCCGGCGGCCGATGTCGCCCGCTACGTCTACGGTCCCGCCAACCCGCAGCAGATCGTGGCCGACCAGGTGCCCGTAGGGAGCGCGATCTCCCTGCCGGCGTCGTCCATCACCGTGCTCGAGCTGGCGCGCACAGGCTGACTCGCCCCGCGCCGGGCGGTCCGGGCTCCCGGCCCGTAGCCTGCTACCGACCCCACCCGACCGACGGAGCGCTGATGCCCGACGACCCCGCCGCCGTGACGCCCGTCTCGGCGATCATCTGCACCCGCAACCGCGGCGACAAGATCATGTCGGCGGTGCGCAGCGTGCTGGCGTGCGACTATCCCTCGTTCGACCTGACGATCATCGACCAGAGCACCGACGACCTCACTCGCGACGCCGTCGCCGAGGTTGACGATCCACGGCTGCACTACGTCCACAGCACCGAGCCGGGCCTGTCCCGTGCCTACAACAACGGCATCCAGCGGACCGCGGGCGAGATCCTCGCGTTCACCGACGACGACTGCCTCGTCGACCCGCAGTGGCTGACCTCGATCGTCGATGCCTTCGAGGCCGAACCTGACGGCGATCTGCTCTACGGCCGTGTCATCCCCGCCGGCACCGCCGACAGCGACGTCGCGCTGACGCCCGCCCTCGACGTCGCCGCCCCGGAGCGGCTGGCCAAGGGTGAGGGCTTTCGGGTGTTCGGTATGGGGGCCAACTTCGCCGCCCGCCGCCGCCTCTTCCCCCGCGCCGGCATGTTCGACGAGATGCTCGGCGGAGGCGGCCCGCTGTGGTCCTCGCAGGACTTCGACCTCGAGTACCGCGCCTACCAGGCCGGATGCGTGATTCTCCTGCGACCCGAGGTGTACGTCCGCCACGACGGGCGGCGGGAGCACGAGGACTGGCCCCAGCTACTGCTCGCCTACGGGTCCGGCGACGGGGCGTTCTACATGAAACACGTCCGCTGCCGCGATCCGTACGCCACGTGGCTGCTCGCCCGTCAGTTCGGGGTCACGGCGGCCAAGTTCGTCGTCAAGACACTGCTGCTGCGAAAGGACCGCAACCAGTACTACCTGCGTGGGATGCTGCGCGGCGCGCGCGCCAGCTTCCGCTTCGGCGTCGACCGCCGCACCCGCCTCTACGTCGACCGCTAGGGCACGGGGCTGCCCGTCGCTCTGAGGGAGGGAACAGTCCCGATTCGCGTCTGTTCCCTCACCCAGAAGCTGATCGGTCCGGGTCGAGCGAGGTCAGCGCGTGACGGATCTGGTTGACGGTCTTGACTTTGGTCGAGCGGGCGCTGCGTCGAGCGGATCGGCCGTGCCCTGCCGACGGCGGACCTGACCTGACGGTTGGGACGGTCAACGTCGATCACCGCGACACCGGCGGTGCGCAACAAGCGGGCCAGCACGTCGAAGCTCCTCCCGCCCATGAGCGCCGCCCATCTCGGCCAGCGCATCGGCCACGTGCACATCAAGATGGGTAGCACTTCGCCGCGGTAGACCAACTGCGTCGGAGTCTCCCATCTCGGCCGGGCGGGTGGTGCCTCATACGCCGCTCGCCCGCCGCGTCGCTACGGGTAGGGCGACCCCGCGAGAGCTTGGCGAGGAGCAGCGACCTCCTTCTCCTTCACCGCGTACAGGTCATTACTCGTAGACACGCATCATCATCGTGTAACCACCCACCCCGCGGGTCGCGGACACGACCAGCCGAAAGGCGTCGCTTCGAGCCGGTGTGAACTCGCACACGCCTTCTGCGGCCGAATCATCGGCAATGAGCCGACCGTCGTCGTCGTACACGGCGAGATTGATTTCGAGGGCGAAGCTCTCGGGGCTCAGCCATATCCTATGAGGTGCGCCACCTGTCAGGTCGATGAGAATCTCGTGATCCTCGCCTCCCGCGATCACGCCGGAATACACCATCTCGCTGCCATCGTCCCATTCATCACCATCCTCAACAAGCGAGCTCGCAGGCGCGATGACGATGTGATAGCCGCTGGCACCACGGAATGACGTCACCTCAAAAGTGAAGAACCCGCTTTCGACAGGAGTGAACTGCAACATAGGGTCGGCGTCCTCATCGGTATCAGGCCCGATAATGTCGCCTTGCTGGTCCTTGACGATTAAATTGAAGTCGACCGAAGTGTCTTCCCGTTCCACGTACACGACATACGAGTCATCCGCTGTGAGGAGCACGTCGAAGATGTCAGTATCGCCAGGCAAGAGGTAACCCTCCCCGATGGCGACCGTGTCATCGCGCTCCGCCTCTTCTATCGATCCATGCTGTGGTATCTCCAAAGACCGTGTCTGTTCTCCTTGTATCGTCGACTCGCGGTCGGGACGCAGGATTGCGCTAGCAATGCGATGTCCCAATCTGTCGAATGCTCTGCGACGCGCGGCGGAGTTCTTCGATAGTCGGTACTCTCGCCAGTCCACATACTGATGGTCCTCGAATGCCTGAACCAGATCGTCGCTCGCCCGGCTCAGGTGCATGCTGTAGTCGATGAAGTACACGGGGAGCAGAAGGTCCGGCCGCCCGACGTGCCGCTCTCGCGTCAAGAAGGCCTCTGCCTCCGCACGGCACGGTCCACTCGCGAAGTATCGCGGCGACATGACCGGTATGAAGAAGACGATCTCGTTCAGGGAGTTCCCGATGCGTTCGCGCCAGCGCTCTCCCCAGGAGATCGAGACGACGTCGTGGAAGATCTCGATATCGTCTGCGCCGACGTATCGGCGTAGAGCTTTAGTCAGTTCCTCACGAAACATCGTGATAGGCCGCTGCGGCGGCTCGTCGTCCTCATGTGCGTAGCTCAAGAAGGCGATGGCCTTTGAGGCTGTCATTTGTTCACCACCTTGAAGGTCACCGTCAGGAGACGGTTACTCCTCGACGAGAAGCGTGTAGCGACCGATGCCGGAAGCAGCTGTCACGACGAGGCGGAATGGTCCAGTCCATCTCGGCGTGACGATGCAGTATGCGTCGGGGCTGAAGCTGACATCCTGCTCCACCAAGTTCCCTCTTTCGTCGTACACGCTGAGGTCGAAATCGACACCGGCATCGTCAGCCTGTACCAAGATACGGTGTGGCCTACCGGCGGTGAGCACGACGTCGAGGTACTCAGCACCACCAGCGCGGATAGTTCCGGAAGCAATCTGGGTCATTTTCCTTCTCCAGTCAAAACGGGAGCCCCCGGCTCTCGACGAGCTGGCCTTGCAAGCAAGGCTGAGGTGACCGCCCTCGCAGACGCTCGTCCATGACCACGGAGTGCTCTCCTCATTGTCGAGGGATGCTCCATCCCCGGCTGTAGAGTCGGCGCCGCCCGTTCGTGATACATGCGATGTGCGACGCTTCGGACTTGATGGTGGGATGACGGCGAGGGAGGATCCGCGGTCGCGGGTGAAGGGGCCTGCGACTCTTAGGGTGCTCGACGCCGGCCGGAGTCGACGAACCCCGGATGGAAACGACGCCTACTAGTCGGTTTCGCCTCGCAAGCCCAGCTTGCTCGGTCGGGGGGCTCCGGCGGAGCCTCTGCTCTGCCCCCCGCACCCCCTGCCCTGGGTCGCCCGAGGCCGGGGGTCACATCATCCCATCAGGGGGTGACGAGGGCGGCGAGGCGGCGGACGTAGACGTCGATGTCGGCGTGCTCGACGACCCAGTTCCGGCCGGCGGCCCCGAGGCGCGCCGCCTCGGCTGGGTCGGCAAGCAGCTCGCCGATCACAGCCCGCAGCGCCGCCGGGCTGCCCGGCGGGATGGTCCGGCCGTTCTCACCGTCGACGATCACGTCGGTCTGCCCGGTCGTGCGCGTGCACACCACGGCCTTGCCCATCGACATCGCCTCGAGGATCGTGGTGATCCCGGCTTGGAAGTCGGTCTCCTGCAGCGGCACGACGACGAACGCGGCGTCGGCGTAGAGCTGGCGCAGCTCGAACAGGTCGTAGCCGCGCGCTGAGACGTTGGCGGGGATGTCCAGGCCGGCCGACGTGTCGCGCTGCTTCGACCATGGACTGATGGCGGCGATCGCCACGTCGACGTCGAGGTCACGGACAGCCTCGACGAGCGTCGGGTAGTCGCGCCGCTCCTGGCCCACCGCGCACACCATCGGCCGCGCCCGCTCGACTCGCGTGACCGAGTCGGCACGCCAGAACCGGGTGTCGACCATGAACGTCGACAGCACGACCTGCTCCGGACGGTAGCCGAGCTGCTCGATCGCGACGCGGCGCTGGGCCGTGGCATAGACCACGAGGACGTCGACGCGGCGGGCCAGGCACAAGGCGCGGTGCAGGAGCGCCTTCTTCGGCGGTGAGAGGAGGTGACCGATCATCACGTGGCGGGGCCGCGACCGGCCGAGGCGGGTGAGCGCGGCGTAGGGGATGCCGACCTGCTCGCCGTCGGTGAACACGACCCGGTACGCGCCGCGGGCCCGGTAGCCCGCCCACGCCAGCGGCAGGTTGGCGCCGAGTCGCCCGAGCAGGCTCCCGGCGCGGCCGGTGGCGCCCGCCGCGGCGGAGCGGTCGAGGAGATCGGCCGGGACGGCGGCCGCCATCTCGACGTAGTCCGTGCGCGGCCGTCGCCCTGCCGCGATCTCGGCGCGCAGCGTGTCGGGGATCGTGCCCGACACCGTGAGCAGCGTGGGATGGCTCATTGGTGCACTCTGACATCATGCGACGACCCCGAATCGTCGAACCTTCCGGGGCACCAATGAGCCGAAGACCGTGCTGAGTTGTTCGCTCGCTCGAAGACTCGGTCGCTCATTGGTGCACCCTGACATCATTCGACGACCCCGAATCGTCGAACCATCCCGCCCAGTTCGTCCGTGAGCTCGCTCGCTGCGCTCGCTCGCTCACGGCGCTGCCTGGCCCCGCGGAGCTCGCGACGGTCGGGACGGTCGGGCGATCGACACCAGCAGCTCGACCAGGCGGCGGGCGTTGGTCGCCGCGTCGAACTCGGCGCGCACCAGCTCCCGGGCTGCCTCACCCATCGCCCGGCGCGCAGCCGGGTCCTCGGCCAGGCGCCGCAGCGCGGCGGCGAGCGCATCGGCGTCGGCCACCGGCACCAGCAATCCGGTCTCACCGTCACGGACGATCTCGTGGATCGCCCCGACCGCCGTCGAGACGAGCGGCAGACCGACAGCGCCCGCCTCGGAGAGCACCATCGGCAGGCAGTCACCGAGTGTGGGCAGGCAGAACACGTCCGCCCGGTGGTACAGCTCGATCAGTGGTGGGCTGTTCGGTGTCAGGCCGTGATGGACGCGGACACCCTCCTGCACCGCGACGTCGTCGCGCGTCACGATGTCCAGCTCGACATCGACATCTTCGCGGCGCAGCTTTTCGACCGCCTCCAGCAGCACCAGCCCGCCCTTGCGCTCGAGGTCACCGCCGACGAACAGCACCCGCAGCGGACCGCTTCGATCGACGTCGCGGTGCACAGCGTACGCCGACCAGCGGGCGTAGTCGACGCCTGGCGGGATGACGACGATCTTGTCCGCCGCCACCTCGTAGCGGTCGATGAGCCCTTGCTTCGTCCACGCCGCCCACGAGACGATGGCCGCGGCGCGGGCGAAGCAGGCCCGGTTGGCCCGCCACTTCAGCCGCTCGACGAAGCGGTTCCCCATCTCGTGGGCGTAGAACGCGCCCAGCTCGTCGTACTGGATCGGCGTGGCATCGAGTGACACGACAGTCGGTACTCGTCGAACATGGTCGGGGGAGAGAATCGCCGGCACCTGCGTGTGGATGAACAGGGCGTCGACGGGGCCCGATCGGCGCAATCCACGGATCGCCCGCCGCGCCCGCAGCCCGGCGCGCACCGTCCAGTTGCCGTAGCCGGGCACGATCGCCGCCAGGCCTTCGGCCTCGAAGCGGATCGGGGCGAACACGGCCTCGACCGAGTTGTCGGCGCCGACCAGGTGCTGGAGGTTGGCGGCGTGGGTGATGTGGCCGAGGGTCTGCTCGAGCACGAAGCCGATGCGCGGCTTCAACGCCTCGGCGGCGCCGCGGGCGAACAGCGTGAGCAGCCGCTGCGGACTGCCGAGCTCGTCCGCCATCCCGCCGTAGTAGGCGAGGTTGTAGAGGGCGCTCAAGGCCTGGCGAGTGAGCGGGCGCAGTCCGGCGGCGGCCGTCGCACGAGCCGTGAGGCGCAAACTGGCCATCACGACACGGCGCAGCCGGGGCCTCGGGATGCACGCCGTGGTCAAGGCTCGGACGAGTCGATGGCGGCCGCCGAACTCGGCGGCGATGGCGTCGAGCAGCCACTGTTGCCCGAGGTCACGTCCGAAGATGACGTCGTTGCGGCCGTACTGGCGGGCGATGTCGAGCCACACGGCGAAACTCCGTTCGGCGTGGTGCCAGACGACCGCGTCACGGGCGAACGTGAAGCGCAACCCACGGTCGGCCAGGCGGTATGCCAGCTCGACGTCCTCGGCGCGGCGAAACGACTCGTCGAAGCCGCCGGCATCCAGCAGCTGGCGGCGGTACACCGACGCATTGGCCGTGTAGAACTGGCGCGCCGTCGCCCCGTACTCGCCGCGGTCCATTGCGTCGTACTGCTTGTAGAGCATGTCCTGCTCCCAGCGGACCCAGGGCGACAGCGGCGTTCCGTCGGGCGTGACCATGGGGCCGATGACCACGCTGCCGTCGTCGCCCGCCGCGGCGTGATGGCGGAGGTGGGCGGCGATCAGGTCCGGAGCCGGCACGACGTCGTCGTCGAGGAACACGATGATGTCGCCGGTCGCCACCCCGACGCCGTGATTGCGTGCCGCGGCCGGTCCCTGGTTGACCTGGCGCACCGCGGTGACCGGCAGCGGGACGCCGGGCGAGGCGAGGAACTCGTCGGTCCCGTCGGTGGAGCCGTCGGAGACGACGACCACTTGTGGGGCGTCGGACAGACCGGACTGCGCGGCCAGGCCCTCGAGCGTCCGGCGCAGCTGGTCGAGGCGGTTGAACGTCGGGATCACGACGCTTACGGCCGGCTCGCCGCTGAGTGCGGCGCGCTCGTCTGATCCAGCGACTCGCGCGCTCACCAGGGTGTCCCCTGGCGGGGGTCACAACCGGATTGCAGTGGAGCGAGTGGCCGGCTACGATCCGGACGAGGACGGGCGGAATTGAGAGCAGCGGGCAGCGTGACGGGCGGTCGTGCGTCGCTGGAGGTCACTCCAGCGGTCGTCGAACCGGAGGCGATCGCTCCTCGTCGCGCGCCCGGATCGCTGAAGCAGCGCCTCGTCGCGGCCGACGTCCTGGTCGTCGCCGTGGCGATCGTGCTCGCCTTCACGTGGCAGGCGATGGTCCGCTCCGACGCCCAGCTGGGCATGCAGCGCCGCCATCTGACGTTGGCGTTCGTGACGTTCCCGGTATGGATCGTCTCGTTCTATCTCAACAAGCTGTATCTCGCCCGAGCCGTCGAGCGGCCGAGCGAGGAGCTGCGGCGCATCTTCAAGGCCTCGCTGGCGGCGATCGGCGTGATCGTGGCGTTCTCGTTCGTCTTCCAGTTCAAGGCGCTGTCCCGCTTGTGGATCCTGTCGCTCCTCGTCTTCGTCGTCGTCTTGATGACCGTCGAGCGCACGATCGCCCGGCGCATCTTCACCAGGATGCGTCGCAACGGTGAGATCTTCCGGCCCGTCTTGATCGTCGGCACCGACGCCGACGCCGTCTCGTTGCTCCACGCCGCGCAGCGCAGGCTCGAGCTCGGTTACCGCGTTGTCGGGTTCGTCGGCCCCGACGACATCGGCATCCGCGGGGGATGCACGGTGCTCGGCGGCATCGAGGAGACCGAGGACGTCCTCACCGCCACGGGCGCGACCGGCGTGCTGATCTCGTTGTCGTCGGTCGATCCCGAGATCGTCAACCGCCTGACCCGCAATCTCACCGACTCCGGCTACCACGTCGCCCTGTCCTCGGGGCTCCACGACATCGACGTCGTACGCTTCCGGGCCCAGGATCTCGGTGGCCGGACGCTGATCTACGTCGAGCAGATCGAGCGGGGCGGTTGGCGGGCCGTGGCCAAGCGCACGTTCGACATCGTGGTCTCGGTCGTCGCCCTGGTCCTCGCCGCGCCGATCTGCCTCGTCGCGGCGATCGCGATCAAGCGGTCGTCGCCAGGTCCGGTCATCTTCTCCCAGGAGCGCCTCGGCCGCGACGGCGTGCCGTTCCGTGTCCTCAAGTTCCGCACGATGGTCCAGGATGCCGAGGCCCTGCGGCCGGCCTTGGAGGCCCACAACGAGGCCGACGGGCCGATGTTCAAGATGGCTGCCGATCCCCGCGTGACGAAGATCGGCGCCCGCCTGCGACGCCTGTCGATCGACGAGATACCCCAGTTCGTGAACGTCCTGCGCGGCGACATGAGCGTGGTCGGCCCGCGACCGGCCCTGCAGTCCGAGGTCGAGCAGTGGACCGACGACGTGCGCGACCGGCTGCGAGTCCTCCCCGGGATCACGGGGATGTGGCAGGTGTCCGGTCGTTCGGACGTCACGTTCGACGAGTACAAGCGGCTCGACCTGTACTACGTCGACAACTGGTCGTTGGCCCACGACGCGCGAATCGTCTGCAAGACGTTCGCCGCCGTGCTGGCTCAACGCGGCGCGCGGTGACCTCGCGACCCGGTCACCGGCGCTGCCGCGTGGCTCGGGCTCGGCTCGCAGGCAAGGTGCTCGCCTCGCCCACGTGCTCGCCGCCGCCGCTCCGCAGCGGCGCTCGCCCGGCTGGCCCTCTCGCGGAGCCTTGAACTTGAAGCGGTGCAGATGACCCTTAGAATGGGGTTCGTCGCCCCAGACCGCACAAGCGTGCCCGGACGTGCGATGATGTGTAGACCGACGGGTGGACTGTGCGGGCTCGGAGCGATGCTACGGCCGGGTTATCGCTCGGTTCGCGTATCTGATCCCCCGGCCGGCGGATCAGAGGGAGCGTGGACATGTACGACGAGTATGACGATGGTGAAGGCGGCGGATCGTCGCTCGGGCGCAAGATCGCCCTGGGAGTCGGCGTGGTGGCGATCGCCGCGCTCGGATGGTTCACCTTCAACTGGTTGACGGGCGACGGCGGCGGCGGCACGGCGAGCGGCGGTGATCAGGTGTCCGAGGGCGACTCGACCAGTGTCACCACCGCCGCGCCCGGCGCGGCCGTGGAGGCCAGCGCGACGACGACGCCGGCGACCGAGGCCCCGGCAGGCACCGACGCGGCGACGACCGTGCAATCGACGGCCGAGGTGCCCGGCACGGCAGCTCCCGCGCCAGCGCCGTCCGCTCCAGCACCGACCGCGGCGCCAGGCGCGCCGTATGCCACGATGCCCGACGGCACACCGGCGCCGGTCGTGGTGATCTACGACGAGACGTCGACGAGGCTGACGGGCGCGCTGTCCGACGAGGCGACCAAGCAGCGCCTCGAGGACCTCGCCAAGGCAAACGCCAAGCCGGGACAGGAGAACGTCGACAACCAGGTGACGATCAACCCGGCGGTTCCGAACAGCGTCGGCGTGCGGGTGGTCGAGTTGACATCCGAGCGCTTCCCGGACGGCAGCGCCGAGATCCAGCCGCTGCAGGCCGCCGACATCGACCGCGTGGTGAACGTGATGAACCTGCTGCCCAACGTCACCGTGCAGGTGATCGGCCATGCCGACCAGCGCGGCGACGAGGTCACCAACTACATCCTGTCGAAGCAGCGGGCCGACGCAGTCCTCAACTATCTGGTGGCCCACGGCATCGACCCGGCCCGGGTGGCATCAAAGGCGGTGGGCGAGGAGGACCTGTTGTCGATCAACGACGATGACGCGGCGCTGAAGCTCAACCGGCGCACGGAGTTCGTGTTCTACGGCCTGCTGCAGCCATAGCGGCTGGGGATGCGCTCAGCCACTTGGGGTTTGATCCGCTGGCGGCTGGGGCACGCGGATGGACGTGCGCCAGCCGCGCTGGCCGGCGCCGGCAACGACGCTGACGAAAGGATCGCTCATGAGTGGTGACGAGGCCAAGGGCCGCATCAAGGAAGCAGTCGGTGACCTGACCGACGACAAGGATCTCCAGCGCGAGGGCAAGGTCGACCAAGCCTCCGGCAAGGTCAAGGACGCCGTCGACACGATCAAGGACAAGCTGACCGGCGACGACTGACCGTTCCACGCGCCAGAGGGGCACGCCGCGCGGTGTGCCCCTCTGGCGCGTCAGGGGAGCGGTCAGGCGCTCAGCGGTCGGTGTCGAGCAGCGCCAGGACGACCGCGACGAGGCAGAAGAAGCCGGCGAGGGCGAAGCCGACGACCGTGACGGCGTGCGGTCGCAGATCCAGCGATCCGGGGTTGTCGTAGGCCGGACCGATCGGGCTGCGAGTGCGCTCGGTCGCCGCGGTCACCAGCAGCCAACCCGCCGCCAGTCCTCCGCCGATGGCCAGGCCGAGGCCCCAGCGGCGGACGAGGAGGCAGCCGACCACCCCGCACAGCAGGAGCAGTCCGAGCTGCACGGCTCGCCCGACGAAGAACGCGGGCGGCAGGTCGACGCCCAGCCCCTCGGCGCTCCAGTTGTTCGACCAGTCCGCGGTGCCCTCGGGGATCAACGGACCGCCGGCCGCGATGATGAACGAGACCGCGCCGAGCGCGGCGATCCACGGGTCGAGTCCCCCGCGACGGTCGCGTCCCGATCGGCGCAGCGAGGCGAACAGTACGACCAGGCCGAGCCCGGCCGCCGCCCACAGCGCCCAGTAGCCGATCGAGCGCCCGACATCCGCATCCGGGGCAGCGGCGCCGATCGGCCACCACTGCGTCGCGCCCAGCAGGAGGGCGGCCCACCCGGCGAGCGCCGCGCCGGCACCGCCCGCGAGTCCGGCACCCCACCGCAGCCCCAGGCACCACAGCAACGCGCCGACGACCAGCGCGCCGGCCGTCAGGAGGCCGGCAACCGTGTTGTTCGTGCCGAGGTCGTTGACCGTGAAGTCGGGCGACCGCCCGTCGGGTGCGGGCGTCACCCGGACCAGCGTCGTGAACACGGCCATGGCCGTCGCCACGGCAGCGAGCGCGGCGACCACCAGTAGCGGGCGGAAGCGGAACCGGCTCCGCGGCTGGCCGACTGCCACCGGAACGATCGGCCCGGTCGCCGGCCATTGCTCCTGCCATTGCTGCGGCGGCGTGGCCTCAGGTAGTTCACCGGTGCGCGCGGCGGCCGGCAGTTGCGCCGTCAGGTCGACCGGTGATGACGTCGCCTCGACGACTCGGATCTCGTCGGTGCGGCGGCCCGGAGCAGCGAGCACCGGCGCCGGTGAGAGGGCGATCGGAGCGGTCACATCGGTGCGATTCACGACCGCCGCCCGCGGTGGCGGCGGCACGATGGCCAGCGGATGCGTCGTGTCGTCGGGTGACGAGTCGTTGTCCGCCGCGCGTACCACCGGTACCTCGCCCGTCACGTCCGAGATGCCGCGCAGCGACGCGCCGCACTCCATGCAGAACTTCTGCCCTTCGCGCACCTCGACCTGGCACGACGGACACCGCATCTTCCCGAGCCTACGTCGGACCCCTCTGCGTCGACCGTCGCCGCCGACGCCAACCCGCCCGCGCCATCGCCACCCAGGTGCGAGCATCGTTCGACGTAGCCTGGTTTCCGGTTGGCGGGCGGGCGGCCGAGACTGCGTGCCATGAGCGGGCGCTTCGCACCGTCGCCGACCGGCCCGTTACACGTCGGCAACCTGCGCACGGCGCTGCTGGCGTGGCTCAGCGCCCGCGCCGGTGGGTGCCGGTTCGTCGTGCGGATGGAGGACCTCGATCGAGTCACGTCGTTGCCGGCGCACGAAGGTCGCCAGCTCGGCCAGCTCGCTGCCATCGGTGTCGACCACGACGGGCCCGTCGTCCGCCAGAGCGAGCGTTTCGAGCGCTACGACGAGGCGATCCAGCGGCTCTCCGCCGCCGGGCTGACCTACGAGTGCTTCTGTTCCCGGCGCGAGATCCGGCTAGCGGCGAGCGCCCCGCATGGGGCCGAGGTGGCGTACCCGGGGACGTGCCGTGCGCTCTCGGGCGCCCAACGGGCAGCTCGCCGGCGATTGCGACCGCCGGCGCTACGCCTCCGCTCGCCTTTCCATCCGATCGCCGTCGCCGACGAGCTCGCCGGACCCTTCACCGCGGTGCCCGACGACGTCGTGCTGCGCCGCAACGACGGCGTGCCGGCCTACAACCTCGCGGTCGTCGTCGACGACGCGGCGCAAGGGGTGACCGAAGTCGTGCGCGGCGACGATCTCCTGCCGTCGACACCTCGCCAGGTGCTCCTTCAGCGGCTGCTCGGCTTGCCGTCCGTCCGCTACCTCCACGTTCCGCTCGTCGTGGGCGCCGATGGAGCCCGGCTCGCCAAGCGCCACGGCGCCGTCACCCTGGAGGATCTCGCCGCCGGTGGCATCGCTGCGGGTCGCGTCGTCGCTGCGCTGGCGGCGTCGCTCGGTCTCGACGTCGACGGGCGCGCCGAGCTCGCCGCGCCCGACCTGCTCGACCGGTTCGACCTCACGGCTGTCTGCGGCCGCGGCCGAGTGCCGGTCAGGCTGGCCGAACTGCAACGAGCGTGGCAGTGAGCGAGCCGCCGTTCGCCGGCCCCGGCGTGACTCGGCGGGACATGGCCCCGTCCTATGCCGCCGTCGACGGCGAGCCCGCTGGTAGCCTCTGGCAAGGTGTCCGTGAGAGGGAACCCCCCTGGTCGCGCAGACCGCGGCCCCTCTCGGGTCCGTCACGCGATCCTCCCCGCGCTCGTCGTCCTCGTCCTGCCCGCGCTCGCCGCCTGCCGCGGCTCTGGCTCACCCGAAGGCGCCGAAGCGGCTGCCGCCGAACCACCGGTCGCAACGGCCCAGCCGGCGAGCGCTGTGCAGGCGACCGCCGACCCGGTCACCACGACCGCCGCGCCGGCGACGACACCTCCGACCACGGCCGCGCCCGTGACCGAGCCGCCGACGACCGCCGCACCGACGTCGACCGCTCCTCCGCCGCCTCCACTGCCACCGGGGCCGTGGAACGTCGAGCCGATCGGCGCCGTGTCGCCTCCGCTTGCGGCGGTCGGGGAACGCAGCGGCGCCGAGACGACGCGGGTCCAACAACGCCTGCTCGACCTCGGCTTCTGGCTCACCGCCCCCGACGGCCGCTACGGGCTGACCACGCGCCAGGCCGTGATGGCGGTGCAGAAGTACGCCGGGTTGCCGGCCAGCGGGTCGGTCGACCAGGCCACCGCCGACTACTTGACCAACTCCAGCGAGCAGGCCCGCGCCACAGCCGATGCCGGCACGATGGTCGAGGTCGACAAGCACCGCCAGCTGCTGTTCTTCGTCGTCGACGGCAAGACGCAGTGGGTCTTCAACACCTCGACCGGCAACGGCAAGGAGTACGAGGAGGAGGATCAGAACTCACCAGGCGAGATCGTCAAGGGCGTGGCCCTGACGCCTGATGGGCTGCACCGGGTGTACCGGGAACGTCCGGAGGGCTGGTGGGAAGGCGACCTCGGCAAGATCTACCGTCCGAAGTACTTCTCCGGTGGTGCCGCCGTGCACGGCTCGAACAGCGTCCCCAACTACCCGGCGTCGCACGGCTGCGTGCGCGTGACGACCGAGGCGATGGACTTCATCTGGAACACCGGCATGATGCCGATGAACATCCCCGTCTGGGTCCACGGCGACGAGCCAGTCTGACCCAATCGGATTCTTGGCCGCGGCCGGTCGTGCTCAGCGCGATCCAGACTCCGGAGAATCGAGCGCGGGCTCGCGGGGGCGGACCTTGAGCGGGTGGCCGGCGGCGGTGAGGCAGCGGCCGGTCTCGAGGTCGAAGCGCCAGCCGTGCAGCGTGCACGTCAGCGTGCAGCCGTCGATCTCGCCGAACACGGCGAGGTCGGCGTTGCGGTGCGGGCACCGGCGCTGGACGACCCAGTCGCCGAGCTCGATGTCCGGCTCGACCTCGGTCGGGGGATCGAGCCGGCGTACCGCCTCGGCCTCCGTGCGACGCATCCGCTCGACCGACAGCGACTTGAAGAAGTTGTACAGCCACTCGTTGAACTCGCCCTCCCGCCAGGCGCGGAACCGGCACGACAGGAACAGCGAGTTGCTCCAGTCGACGGCCCGCGCCGCGACGACCGACTCGACGAGGGCGCGATCGACCTCCAGCCGGTACCGGTACCCGTCACCGGCGAACGGGCGCACCTCGCCGACCGGGAAGTCGATCAGCACGTCGACGTCGCCGGCGCGCAGCAGGCAGGCCGCCCCGATGGCGCGGCGGACCGTGGGTGCCATCGCCAGCAGGGGCGTCCACCAGGCCTGAAGCGCCGGGATCAGGTCGACCGGCGGATGGGCCCGCCACCCGCGCTTGACCTCCTCGATCCACGGCAGCCAGTCGGCCTGGTAGCGGCGCAGGTACGCCTCCTTGTCGGTGAACACGTGGACAGCGTCGCCGTCGGCGCCTGGATGGTGGATGTCGATCGCCGACGGCGAGACGTCGATCCGCGTGCCGGGCACGGCGAGGATCCCATGGTGGCCCGAGTCGGCGAGGCGCTCGAGGAACGCCCGCTGGTCGACGAAGATGCTCGGTTCGTCACCCGTGATGACATTGAGGTGGAACAGCTCGGGGTCGAGGAAGCAGGGCGGACCGGCGCTCGGCACGACGGCCCGCGCGCCGACCGCCTCGACGAAGCGCATCGCCCGCGCCAGCTGGCTGTCGACCTTCGCCCGCACGAGCGGCATCAGCTCGCCGGGGGGAACGTCGTAGACCATCGGGTACCAGATCGCACCGCTGTACTGCAGCCAGTGCAGGTCGACCGGCCCGTGGGCGCGCAGCGCTTCCAAGTCGCTGGTGCGGCAGTCGTTCTGGTCGACGATGCGCACCGTGCCGTCGTCGACGATGAGCGCCGAGTCGCCGCCCGGCCCGTCGGTGATGCTGGTCTCGACATGGATCGCCACGGTGAGCCCGTCGACGTCGAGCGGCTCACGGTCGACGGTGCGGATGAGGTTGGTGAACCCGAGATCCTTCATCCGCCGGTCGAGCTCGCGCGTCGGGTAGCCCGGCAGCAGCACGCCGATGTCACGGGGCAGGTGCTCGCGCAACCACGGCTCGTCCCAGTGGTCGGCGTGGAGGTGTGACACGTACAGCAGATCGGCGCGCTCGATGCGGGCGAGCAGGTCGACGTCAAGCTGGTCGTTGCGCGGGAACGGGAACCACGACGCGAGGAACGCCGGATGGAACCACGGGTCGCAGAGGATCGAGCGGCGCTCGGACTCGATGAGGATGCCGGCGTGCCCGAGCGACGTGGCAGAGATCATGGCGCCGCCAACCTACCGGCCGGCCCCGAGCGAGGCCCGGAACGGCCCGGCGGCAGGGGCCGTCAGGCGACCCGTGCGATTCTCTACCACACCGCGGCACGCGCAGCGTGCCGCCGAGTGGTAGAGAATCCGCCGACGCGATGATCGTCAGGCGACGGGGGGGTCGGTGTACTGCTGGCCGGCGCGGGAGACGTGCTCGGTCCAGGCCGACCCGTCCCAGTAGCGCAACTCGAAGCGCCCGGCGGGGTCGTGGTACCAGCCGGCGGGAACCGACGGCGTAGCGGGCGTCACGGGCGTCGTCGGTGTCGTCTGTGCAGCCGCGCCCTGTGTGGCGCCCCAGCCGCTCGCCGTCTCGGCGCCCGCCGTGCCGGCCGCGGCAGTCGAGCCCCACGAGCCCGACGAACCGGAGTCCGTGCTCGACGTGCTGCCCCATGACGAGCCGCTCCCGCCGCTCGCGGCGGGAGCGGTGCCCCACCCTGCCGGCTCCGTGACGGCGCCCGTCGTCGTCGGGGCGGCCTCCGCCTCCGTTTCAGTCACGGCCGGCGCGACGGCGTCGGGGCTGGCCCGCTTGAGGAACGCCGTGACGTCGCTACCGGCCGGCACGATGGCGACGACCTCCCAGCCCTCGGCCGACTTCTCGGAGAGCTTGGCGGCAAGCGAAGCCGCCTCGAACGACGAGACGCTGACGGCGTCGAATTCGTACATGGATGGGAACTGTAACCAGGAGCGGTCCTGGCCAGGCGTCCTGCGCGGGTGATGCGCGGGTGATCATGCTCGAGCAACGGCCAGGTGGCCGAGCCCCAGCTGTCAGTGCTCGAGGAACGGCTAGGTGGGCGAGCGCCGCTGGGGAGCGGCGGCGGTGAGCTTGGAGGTGAGGCGAGCAACTTGCTTG
>JBIOUO010000292.1:0-4245 GCA_044867195.1 Ilumatobacteraceae bacterium | reverse complement strand
TCCGGAGCACCAATGAGCGAAAGACCGTGCTGAATTGTTCGCTCGCTCGAAGACTCGCTCGCTCACGCCACACCCACCGCGGCGGCGGCCACAGGCAGCCGGATCGTGAACGTCGTGCCGACGCCCGATTGCGAGCGGACGGTGATCTCGCCGCCGTGGTGCTCGACGATGCTCTTGACGATCACCAATCCCAGTCCCGTGCCCTGGATCGCCCGCTCCTGCGACGTCGAGCTGCGGAAGAACCTGCTGAACAGGCGATCCTGCTCCGACTCCGGGATGCCGATCCCTTCGTCCTCGACCTCGATCTCGACCTCGTCTCCTGCTGGGCGGACCCGCACGACCACGCGGCCGCCGTCGGTCGTGAACTTGATCGCGTTGGAGAGCAGGTTGAGCAGCACTCGCTCCAACTGGCCCGAATCGCCGAGCACGGCGGGGACGTCGCCGTCGACCTCGGCCACCAGCTCGACGCCTCGTGCCGACGCCTGTGGGCGCAGCTCGTCGAGCGTCGTCTGGGCGACCTGGTCGAGGGCTACGGGTGCGCGGGCGACGCGGAATGCGCCCGATTCGATCCGCGACAGCGTGAGCAGGTCCTCGATCAGCGCCAGCAGGCGGTCGGCGTTGCGCTGGACGACCTCCAGCATCCGCTCCTGGGCGGCATCGAGCTCGCCGGCGTCGCCGTCGCGCAGCATCTCGACGTACCCACGGATCGACGTCAGGGGCGTGCGCAGCTCGTGGGACACCGAGGCCACGAAATCCGACTTCGCCTGGTCGAGCTCGCGGAGCCGGCCGACCATCTGCCGTTCCTGCTCGTAGAGCCGGGCGTGGGTCAGTGCGGTGGCCACGTTGACGGCGACGACCTCCGCCAGACGCTCGCTGCCCGGCGGCCAGGGCCGGGAACGGTTCGCCGTGATCAGCACCAGCGCGGCGAGCGGTTCCTCCTCACCGACGACGGGAGCGAGAAGCAGCGAACCGACGTTCAGCGTGCCGAGCAGCTGCCGCGTCTGCGGCAGTAGCCCGGAGGCGGCGACGTCGTCAACGGCGATCGCCTTGCGTTGCCGCACGAGCAGACCGAAGTTGGCGTCACGTTGCGCGTCGGGAGGTAGCGCGTGCCCCACCCCGATGCCAGCGATCCCCTCCCCGGTCCACTCGGCGACCACGGGACCAACGCCTCCGTCCTGCACTGCGAACATGAAGACGCCGTCGCATGCGGTGGCTTCACCGAGCTCGCGCACAGTCGCGGCGAAGACATCCTCCTGGCTGACCGCCTCGTGCACGCGCCGGATCACCTCGCGGATCGTCCGCTCGCGCTCGGCCAGCGCCCGTTCGGCGTCGCGGCTGCGTTGCATCTCGATGTTGTGCAGGATCAGCAGCTCCCCGGCGCGGCGCAGCTCGCGGATGAGCAGGCCCAGCTCGTCACGAGCCGGTTCCTCGACGTCGATCGTCGTCTCACCGTCGATCACCTTCGCCGCGACGGCCCCGACGATGTCGACCCGCTGGACGATGCCCCGGGCGAACACCCACATGCCAAGCCAACAAAGGGCGGTCGCAATGGCGACACCGATCAGCAGCGCGACGAGCGTCTGCGAGTGCCACCCGTCGAACAGCGCACTCAGGGCCAGCACCGAGGCGACCGACACCAGCAGCACCAGCGACGGCAGGGCGACCGTGAGGAAGCCCTTCCACCGCAGCGGAAGGTCCCACCACCACGACACCAGCCGCTCGCGAGCTCGCGAGACGCCGAGAGCCACGACCAGAGCGTACGCAACGCGCCGGCTCGATGGCGCGATCAGGCTGCACTGGACGGTTCGAGCCGCGCCAGCGCGATCGCCAAGGCGGGTCCGCGGCCCGGCCGCGCGGGGCCAATCGTGGACGTCAGCCGGTGACGGCTGGACGAGCGGCGCGGCTCACCGCGTCATCGACGGCCGCCCACATCTCGGCGTCGAGCAGCTGGCGGGAGGCCGGGAACATGTCGGTCTCCTCGTGGAGGATGTGGTCCTCGAGCAGGTCGACGAGCATCACCGCCGCCGGCACATCGTCGCGTGCCGATGACAGCAGGGTCTCGATGCGCCGGTGCTCGTCCTCGAAACGGCCGACATAGCTGGCATCGACGCCGGCGTCACGCAGCACGGCGAACAGCCCGATCTCCTCGCGCTCGGCGTGTGGCGACAGCAGCCCGCCCAGCTCGTCGACCTCCGCCGACACCGCCCGCCCGGCCGCCACGGATCGCCGGATCGCCGCGGTCACCGACAGCATCCGCTCGTGCTCGGCGGACAATGCCGCGATCTGCGGTTGCGCGCGGCAGTCGCAGTAGTCACACACCACAGTGTCCAGATGAGAGCGTCATGTCCTCATTGTGCCCTTTCGACAGCACGCCTAGTCACCGCACCGGCAGGCGGATGCGGCGACCGGTCACGACGCGGGGCACGACGCGTACCCACTGCCGCCGCTCGCCGGCCACCCATGGCTCGACCGACACATGCTCCACCTCCTGCGGCGGCACCTCGTGGGCGACCCCTTGCACGAGCACGCTCCAACCGGTCCGCGTGGACAGGTCGAGCTCGTCGACCTCGAACGCCACCGGATGCCGGCGCAGAGCGTCGACCTTGGTGCCGAAGTCGGTGCGGAAGACGATCGTCTCGCCGTCGAGGACGAAGTTGACCGGGACCACCATCGGCAGGCCCTCGGCGGTGATCACGGCGATCCGCCCGATCGGGGCCGAGGCGACGAGCCGAAGGCACTCGTCGCGAGTCAGCTCGGACAAGTTCGACGGCTCTCGATCGGCCACCCGATCATCGGACATGGCTACCTCCCGTGGACGGAACGGGTGTCGGCCTCCTCGCCGCTTCCCTGACGCTTGGCCAGCGACCCGATGAGCTGAGGCTCGCGTAGTCGCCGTGGGTCGCGGTGTCAAGAAGTGCAGCTACCTTGCGGCGGATCTACCGGCGGCGAGGCCGGCCCGGACCCGGGGCACCACGTCGGTCGCGAAGCGCTCCATGGACGGGCTGAGCACCGCCGGCTGGAGGCCCGGGGCCGAGCCCCACGTGACGACGTCGGTCAACCCATAGCGCCGGATGTAGGAGGTCAGCTCGGCGACGCAGTGGTCGACATCGCCGACCACCACCCGCTGGGTGATCCGCTCAGGCTCCTGGAACGTGGCGGCGCCCCCGAGCCCGGCCTCGTCGAAGAACCGCCCGTACACCTCCATCCGGTAGCGCTCGGCGGCGCGCAGCGGCGGCCAGTCCCGCTCGGGGTCGTCGGTGACGAGGAAGCTGCGGATGATGCCGACGCGGCGCTGGTCGGGATCCTCGCCGGCCGCGCGCACGCCGTCGCGCCAGCCGTCGAGCAGAGCGACCGGACCCTGCGGCAGGACGTTGGTCCCGAAGCGAACCGCCCGCTTGACGCTCGGCCCACTGGACACCGCCAGCCATAGCGGCGGCCCGCCCGGCTGCACTGGGTCGGGTGTCACACGCACGTCGTCGAACTGGTACCGCTTGCCGGCGTAGCTGAACCGCTCGCCGGACCACGCCAGGCGGAGGATGTCGATGCACTCCTCGGTGCGCGACACGCGGTGCGACACCGGCACGCCGAACCCCCGGAACTCATGCGTCGCGTACCCGAGCCCGATGCCGAACTCGATGCGCCCGTCCGAAAGCTGGTCGAGCACCGCCAGGTCCTCGGCCAGGCGCAGCGGGTGGGCGAACGGGACGATCGAGATGTTCGTCGAGATCCGCATCCGTGCGCTGATCGCCGCGGCGGCGCCGGCGACCGGCGCGAACGACGGCAGGTAGCCGTCGTCGACGAAGTGGTGCTCGCTGAACCACACCTCGTCGAGACCGAGCTCGTCGAGCCGGCGGATCTGCTCGATCGTCTGGGAGTAGACGTCGGCCAGGGTGTGCGCGCTGCCCGCGGGGCGGCGGAAGTCATGGGCCACGCCGAAGCGCACTGGTGGAGTCATCGGTGGTCAGTCTCGCTCGGCCCTTGGCGCACGGCGTCACAGTCTCGAATCCGGAACTGTCGCCTACCCAGAACGCCTCGCCTCACCGGGGCAATCAGCGACTTGGAGGTCGACTTCTCGGCGCAATGCCCGCGAGTGGGACCGCTTCATGGCGGCGCTCGAGGGAATGGGTCGTCCCCCACGGCTCCGTCAACTGACCGGGCGGAGCCCGGATCGGCCCCGCCGAGTCCTCAAACGTCCGGTGGTAGGGCGGGTGGGGATCGAACCCACGACCCAGGGATTATGAGTCC
>JBIOUO010000291.1:0-5692 GCA_044867195.1 Ilumatobacteraceae bacterium | reverse complement strand
CGCGGCTCAACGAGCTGACCGCCGCCCACCTCGACGAGCTCGATCGCCTGCAGCGCTCCCTGCGCCCCCGCGCGTTCGCCCATCCGGCGGACGGCTAGCGCCGAGCCACCGTCCGCGGCGCCCATGTGCATCTGGGTGGCCGTGGTCTCATCCCGTCATCCGGGCGCTCACAGTCTCGAATCTCCTGCGACTGTCGCCACCCAGAGGGCTGGGCTCAACAGCGCTCAGGACGTCGCTCACCGCGCGCATCCGCCGGGCCAGCGCTCGATCCGGTGGTCAACCGAGGGTCGAAGGAAGCACGCGCAGTTGCTCGGCTCGGGCCGCGGCATGGAGGCGACGGTCCCACGTCGCCAGCACGAGATCCTCGGGCGGCAACAGCAATGCGGCGGCGAGATGGAGCGAGTCCAGGCTGCGCAGGTCTCGATCGATGGCAAGCGACCCTGCTCGCTCGACCAGCGCCTGATCGACCTCGACCACCGCGAACGCCGGCCACTCGTCGCGGAACGCGCTGGTCGTGGCGCGGCCGGCGACCAGATCGATCGCCCGGAACGCCTCGACGAAGCCGGTGCGGCAGATGAACCAGCCATCCGCATCCCGCATCGCACGCCGCACGATGTCGCTCCCAGGCTCGGAGACGAAGCGCTTGACCAGCGCGCTGGCGTCGAGATAGAGGTTCAGCGCTCGGCGTCCCGCTCGGCGAGCACCAGCGAAGAGGCCAGCCGCTTGCGGCTGGTCAAGCCCGCCGTCCTGGCGAGGCGCGGCAACCGGCTGGGCCGTGCCCGGCTGGGTGGCGTGACCCGCCCGCTGAGGACGAGCTGGCGCAGGCGATCCTCCGCTTGCGCACCGGCGGGCACAATCTCGGCGACCACCTGGCCGTGGCGTGTCACCCGCACCCGCTCGCCGCGGCCAACCGCTCGCAGCGTCTCGCTCAACGACTGCTTGAGCTCACGGACGCCAATCTCACGCATGTGGACACACTAGCTCCGCATGTGGACACAATCGGCCACGCCTGGCCGGATCGAGCTGCGGCGTGTACGGACTGAATGGGTGTTCCCGCGGCGCTGGGGGCCGTGAGCTGCCGCTCGTTGGCGGGCCGCTTTGCTCAGTCGTTGATGCCACTGATGATCAGGTCGCCCGCCCGGGCTCGCCGTCATGGCGTGGTGCGCCCGGCCGGGACGTGACCGCCTTGTACGACGACACCGCTGGCCAGCCATCGCTCGGTCGTGTCCGGCGCGATGCCGGCTGCCTCGAGGATCTCCGTCGAGTGCTCTCCGAGCATCGGGGCGCGCGGGCCGACGACCCCGGGGTGGATGCGAGGTGGAAGAGGTTGGCCAGCGACCGGGCCGGACCCCACGACGGATGCTCGCTTGCAGCGACGACACCGGCTCGTTCGAGGCGGGGATCCTCGAAGGTCAGTGGCTCCCAGCTCTGCTCACGCACCACTTCGCATGGAACGCCGGCCTGATCGAGCCGGGCGGCCCATTCGTGGGCGGGTCCGCGGATGTCATAGACAACTCGATATACTTGCCGTGATGGAGCCTGCTGGACTCATCAGGTCGGTCCGCCGCCGGCGCGGCTTGAGCCAGGCTGAGTTGGCACGACGTGCCGGAACGTCGCAACCGGTGGTGTCCGCGTACGAGCACGGCCGCCGCGACCCGACGTACCGCACCCTGCGCAAGCTCGTCGAGGCCAGTGGTGAACGGCTGCAGATCACCGCCCGTCCGGCGAGCACCGATCTCCGACCGCCGGCCGACCTGCGCGAGCACGCCAGCCGGCTGGTCGACGTGTTGTCACTGGCCGACGCCATCCCGGCGCGCAAACGGAGCCACGTCCTCGCCGCACCGCGCCTCGTGTCGCGTTGAGCGCGCTCACCCTCGCGCAGAAGATCGTCGCCGTCGACGCCGCGCTGGCGGAGATTCCCCACGCATTTGGTGGTGCGCTGGCCCTGGCCTATTACGCCGAGCCGCGGGCGACCATCGACATCGACCTCAACGTCTTCGTACCCGCGACGCGCTTCGACTCGGTCGCCGAACCGCTCGCCATGCTCGGCGCCGACGTCGACGATCCCTCGCTCGCCGAGATCGCCCACCGCGACGGTCAGGTGCGAGTGATGTGGGAGGCGACGCCCATCGATCTCTTCTTCGCCTATGACGCATTCCACGACGCCGCGGGGGCCGCTCGCCGGCTCGTGCCGTTTGCCGACCGATCGATCCCGATCCTCGCTCCGGAGCACCTCGTCGTGTGCAAGGCGGTGTTCAGCCGTCCCAGGGACTGGGTCGACATCGATGCCATGCTCGACGACGACACCGAGATCGACACCGCGGAGGTGGTCCGCTGGGTGGGCCGGATCGCCGGCGACGACGACCCCCGATACGTCCGTGTCGCCGCCGTGCTCACACGTCGCTAGCTCGCATCGCCAGGAGACGCGGTCGGGTGTGGCTTGCGGGCTTCGGGGATCAGCATCACGGCGGCGACGAGGAAGCACACCGCGCCGGCGAACGTGCCGCCGTTGTCCCAGCGCAGGTTCGTCACGTCGCCAGTGTCCGGGTTGACGTACGCACCGACGGCCGAGATGCCGAAGAACACGGAGCCGAGCAAGTTGAGCGTCACGATCCACCAGGAGAGCTCACGGACTCTGAGTCGTCCGAGGTTGTGGCAGACCTCTGCCCAGGCGAGGTAGCTGGCCACGAGGAAGCAGATCGAGCCGAACACGTCGGGCCGCCACACCAGCCGGTTCTCCTGCTGGACGGACCAGTTGTCGGACAGGGCGAGGAACGTCATCACGTTGAAGTAGAGCGTGCCGACGAGCTGGATCGCGGTGGCCCACCAGTCGAGCGACCTCGGCTTCCAGCCCGCAAGCCGGAACCGCCGGCGAGGCGCCGACCCGGTGATGATGGCGTCCGGGCTGTTGGCGGCCTCCAGGAACGACAGGTAGGCCGCGCAGGTGAAGAAGATCGAGCCAGCGAAGAACGTCACCCCGTCAGCGCGGGTCGAGACGGCGCCGATGTAGGCCGGCAGCGCCCCGAGCGCGAAGCAGGCCGAGCCGATGGCGAACAGCCCGGCTATCCACCACGTCCGCCGCGGAATCGCGACCCACTGCGGTGCCGCAACCGGACCTCGCCCCGGCGCGTTCGTGACCCGCAAGCCGAGGTCCTTGCGGTGCCGGCGCGCGGTCCACTCGACCTCGACCCCGTCGGGTCGTCGAAACGTGGCCCGGGTGACGAACGGACCGGGACCCTCGGTGCCCACGAGCTGCCATCCGGGCGGCGCGGCAGGCAGCCGTGCCCGCTCGTCCGCGTTGAGCGTGGTTGCGGGCATGCACCAGTCTCCCAGGCTCTCGAGGCGTTCCCGGAAGCCGTCAGTCCGGCGGAGCGGGTCGCGGTAGCGGGCCCGGTGCTTGGCTCGCTCCTTGCGGACGTACCCCATGTGATCGTCCTCGCGCGGCGCGAACGCGGCGCCGAAACGGCACGTGCGGCAGATGACCGCTCCCGAGGCCTACATCACGTTCCGCCCGGGTCTTTTCACCGAAGGCGAAGAGGTCACCGACCCGTCGACAGTGGACTTCCTCACCAACTTCATGCGGGAGTTCCGCACCCATGTCGAGCCGGTGCTGACCGTGATCCCGCGGCGCTGACACAACGAGCGTCGGGTGCACGAGGCGGCGTCGAGGCGCTCAGCTCGCGAACGCGTGACGTCACGTATGCTGGCCATGGAGCGTGCGTGCGTTGCTGATGATGCGGCAACGCTGATTTCGCGGGGGTGCGAGGTGAGGGCATGGCAGTTCACTGACACTCATCAGCCGCTGGTGCTGAACGACGTCGACGAGCCCACGGCCGCGGCGGGCGAGGTGGTGATCGAGATCATGGCGGCAGGCTTGTGTCACACCGATGTCGGTGTGCTGGAGGATGAGGGGTGGCTGTCGACGCTTGCGACTCGGCCGATCACGATGGGCCACGAGGTGGCCGGTGTCATCAGCGCGATCGGCAGCGACGTCACCGAGTGGTCGGTCGGCGATCGGGTCGGCGTGTGCCCGACGACGCCGGCTGGTGCACCGGGGTTCGTGCGTGACGGCGGGTTCTCGTTCAAGTTGGCGTTCGACCAGGGCGCGCTGGTGTCGATCCCCGACGATGTCTCGTTCGCCCTCGGCGCAGCCGGGACCGACGCCGGCATGACCTCCCATCACGCGGTGATCGCCAACGGGCTCGTCGGCAAGGGAACGAAGCTGGGCATCATCGGCATCGGTGGGCTGGGTCAGATCGGGGCCCGGATCGGCGTGCTCGCCGGCGCCGAGGTCTACGTCGCGGAGATCAACGAGAGTGTCTGGCCGGTCGGCGAGGCGCTCGGCGCCACCCGTGTCGGCACTTCGATCGTCGAGTTCGCCGACGTCGGGCTCGACGTGATCGTCGACTTCGCCGGGTTTGGCACAACGACCGCCGCGGCGATCGAGACCGTCCGCCGCGGCGGCCGTGTCGTCCAGGTCGGCATGGGCCGGCTCGAGTCCACGATCAGCACGAAGGCGTTGATCCTCGGCGAGGTGACCTTGGTCGGCTCACAGGGCGGCACCAAGGACGACGTGGCAAGCGTCTACGGGCACTTCGCCACCGGGCAGCTCGACCCGGTGGTCACCGAGATCGGCTTCGAGGAGATCCCCGCCGGACTCGAACGACTCAAGCGCGGTCAGGTCGCCGGCCGGCTCGTCGCCCGAATCGGCGACGAGTCCTCGTGAGGGCCGGCACGGCGACCTTCGGCCGTCTGGGCTTGGACCACACCGCCACCGCGGTCAGCGCGCCGATCCTGTCGTGGGCATCGACCAGCGCGCGGCACGCCGGCTGATGCGTCGCGAAGCGTTGCAGCTGCTGCTTCAACGGCAGCGCGGCAGTGTCGGTGGCGTCGATCATCGCCTAGCCGACGGCGATCCGTTGGCGAGCGGCGGGAGTCAAGATGACGTCGTCGCCGGCCAACCACTGCCGGGTCGACGGCGCGCCGATCTGGCCCTCGGGCAGCGCCACGCCGTGCTGGAACAACTCGGCGTCGATCCGCTGGATCCAGCACCCGCCGCTGATCGAGCAACGACTTGTACAGCCGGACCCGTTCCCGCCAATCCAACACCGCAGCCGGCGGGATCCACGACTCGGGCAGCTCGCCACGCTGCAACAACTCGCGCAACAACCGCGAATCGGAACGATCGGTCTTGGCGTGCCGCTTGCGGCCCCGCGCCGCCTGCGTGTCGGCCGGCTCGGCCAGATGGGCCTCGAACCCGGCGGCCACGATCTCCTCCACCACATACCGCCACCCCGTGCAGCCCTCCACCGCCATCGCCACCGGCTCCCCGCCCGCCCGGCGGGCTACATCGTGACGCAACCAACGACGGAACCGCTCCCGGTCCGGCTGCCACACACGGCCCCGCCACACCTCCCCCGACACCGTGTCGATCGCGTCGAACGTGATCTGCCGCCGATGCAGATCCAACCCACATACGATGCTCATCGAGGACCTCCTTGGTCGAACTCGAGCAGATGAGAAACCCAATGGTTGCTCACGCCCGCCGGGGAGGTCCTCACACATCGATTGTTATGAGCGGCTGATCCTGTCCGCTGGTGCAAGTTATTGAGCGCTATTATGCACGCGACGCTGGTCACCGAACCTGGAGCCGAGTAGCTCCCTGCCGAATCGGGCAATCAGTGGTGGCTGC
>JBIOUO010000290.1:0-25946 GCA_044867195.1 Ilumatobacteraceae bacterium | reverse complement strand
TCTGTCCGCGCTCAACGGTGCGGCCTGCGAGCTGGGCACGACACGGGAGCGGCTCGTGCTGTCGCTCGACGAGAACAGCGGCTACGACGACGTGACGTGGGATCGCGACACGGCCGAGGAGGCCCTGCGCGTCGGCGCCCACCGGGCGATCGACGACGCCAACGACCGTGACGCGATCCCCGGCTGGGCCGCCGCGGCGCTGGGCTTCGTCGTCGACCGGGCTCCGATCGGCTGGCTCGTCGACCGCCTACCGCTGCCCGGCAGCTGAGCGATCACAGGCCGTAGCGCTTGCGCTCCAACGGATCGTCCCAGTCGATCGGTCCGTGACCCTGCGCCTGGCGGTTGGCACTCGCCCGCTCGCGGTGCTCGCGCACCAGCGCCGCCTCCTCGGCCGTGACCCGGCCGCGGTGCAGCTGCCCGAAGCGGTCCTGGGCGGTGTAGTCGACGCGCTCGGCGCGTGCCGCGGCTGGCGGTGCGGCCGCGCGCCCGGGGCGCCGTGACGGCGGAACCACCGTCAGATCGGCGCGCCGGGCGCCGGCGAGCACGCGATCGAAGTCAACGTCGCCGAACAGCCGGTCGAGCACCTTCGTCTCGACCTGCACCGATCGCGGCGGCTCGTTCGGCGCGAGGATGGTCATCGCCACCAGCCGCAGCGTCGTGTCGGTCAGCAGCGCCGCCTCCGCGGTGCTGACGTCGAGCTCGAGCGGCGCCGGGATGTCGGGGTGCTGGACGATCACGCGAGCGTGATCGTCGTCCTTCAACTCGGCGCCGCTGATGTCGCTGACTACCACCTGCTTGACTGCCATCGACAGAGCATGCCGTACCTCAGGACGTCCCGAGGACGCTCCAGGTCGTGCGGTCGACCCGCCCGGTGGCCGGGAGGCCGTGGCGGGCCTGGAACTCGCCGACCTTGGCCGCCGTGCCGCCCTCGAACTTGCCGTCGCGGTTGCGATCGAGGTCCTGGAACGACCCGTGGTGCACGAGCAAGCCCTGCAGGAGGTACACCGCGTTCCCACGGGCGCCCTCGGCGATCTCGGGCATGAACTGCAGGCCGCCGGGAACCTCGGACGAGCCGAGCAGGGTCCAGGTGTCGCGGTCGGCGCGCCCGCTTGCCGGGCGGCCGTGGCGGGCCTGGAAGTCGCCGATACGTGTCGCCGTGCCGCCCTCGAACTTGCCATCGCGGTTGCGGTCGAGGTCCTGGAACAGGCCGTGCTGCACGAGCAGCGCCTGCAGGACGAACACATCGTTGCCGCGCGCACCACGCGCGAGCTCGGGCATGAACCCGAGCGGCAGCCCGCCCGGCGGCGGATGCTCCTCGCCATCGGGCTGGTCACTCGGCCCCAGTACGAGTGTCGATCGGAAGAGGGCCTCGTCGAGGATCTGGTTGGAGTCGATCCGCGGCGTCTCCATCTGCCCGGTCTGGCGATTGAAGACCTTCGGGATCCCTTCGATCCGAGCTCCTTGTCGTCCGCCACCCCACTGCCAGACAGTGATCGAGCGCCCCAGCCGGTCGCGGGCGTCGCGCGTGACCCGATCTGGGTCGTCGGGGTGATAATGCGGGAAGTGGAGCGGGAACTCCGCGAGCCGCGGATCGGCGGCCTCGGGGAGGTACGGCAGGCCGATGTAGACCCACGGCGTGACCCCGCAGACCTCGCCCAGGGCGTGCAGCGTGCGCACCACCTGGTCGGCCGGGAGCTTCGGAACGCGCGCCGGCACGTCGGGCTCGACATCGAGCATCACGAACTCGCCGGGCTGCAGGTCGCCGACGACCGATCGGAAGTGCTGAGCCTGGACCATCGGATCGCCCATGCCGAGGAAGTGGTAGAAGCCGCGGGGCGTGCCGGCGAACGCGGAGCGCATGCCGCGGATGTTGTTGGCGGCCTGCCGATCGACGCGCAGGTTGCCGTCACCACGACCGCCGTGCGTCATCCTGGCGGCCACGAACCGGAGATCCGGAGCGTTGCTGGCCACTCGCGGCCAGTCGATCGCGCCCTGGGCGTGGGAGACGTCGATCCCATGGAGGTCCGCCATCTCACACCCCCTCGATGGGCGTGGCGCCCGCTCGATCGCGCTCGAGGCGCGCGTGCCCGCATCGTGTAGCCATCGTGTATCCCCTCCTGTGCCGCCCGTCCACGACGGACGTTCGTTGCTGGTTCGGGACGCGATCGGCGTCCCGCATCCAAGAAGGGGTGCTCGCGCCTTTTGATACCTACTCGAAAGGGTCGGCCGCGACGCCGTCGCGCGCCGCCCAATCGAGCAGCTCGTCGATCGCGAACACCGCGTCGTCGATCCCGGCGTGCAGATCACCGAGCTCGGCGAAACGAGCCGGAACGGTCGCCATCGTGCAGTCGCCCGGCTCGACGTCGTCGACCTCGTCCCACGTGATGGGCGTCGAGACGGTGGCCTCGGGGACGCCGCGCACCGAGTAGGCAGCGGCCATCGTGTGATCGCGGGCGTTCTGGTTGTAGTCGACGAACACGGTCGTCGGATCACGGTCCTTGCGCCACCACGTGGTCGTCGCCGCCCCGCCGGCGCGCCGCTCGACCTCGCGGGCGAAGGCGAGGGCGGCACGGCGCACGTCGCGGAAGCCGAACGCCGGCGCGATGCGGACGTAGATGTGCAGCCCCTTGCCGCCGGACGTCTTCGGCCACCCCACGGCGCCCAGGTCCTCCAGCACCTGTTGGGCAACGCGGGCGACGCGCCGCACCGTGTCGAGCGTGCACTGCGGCATCGGGTCGAGATCGATGCGCCACTCGTCGGGCCGCTCGACGTCAGCGCGCCGAGAGTTCCACGGGTGCAGCTCGACGGTCGACATCTGCACCGCCCAGATCACGTCGGCGAGCTCGCTGACGCACAGCTCGTCGGCGTGCAGGCCGTAGCGCGGGAAGTGGACACGCACCGTGTGCAGCCATGGCGGGGCGCCGGCGGGCACCCGCTTCTGGTGCACCTTGTCGCCGCTCACGCCGTTCGGGAACCGGTGCATCATGCACGGCCGGTCGCGCAGCGCGTTGACGATACCCGGCCCGACGGCGAGGTAGTAGTCGACGAGGTCCCGCTTGGTGGCGCCCGTCGCCGGGAAGTACACGCGATCGGGGTTCGTCACCCGCACGACACGCGCGCCGACGGGGACCTCGATCGCCGGCGACGTGGCCACCAGCGAACGGTACGGGACGCCGCCGCCCCACCGCGCCTATGCGCTCTTGCGTGCCCGCCGCTTCGACGTCGGCGCCTTCTTGCGCCGCCCGCCCTTGGCCGCCTCGACGCTGGCCTCGAGGGCGGCCATCAGATCGACCACCTTGCCGGTCGGCTGTTCGGGCTGCTCGGGCTCGACGACCTCCTCGCCGGCGTCCTTGGCCTCGATCCGCCGCTTCAGCTCGTCGGTGTAGGTGTCGTGGTACTGCTCCGGCTTCCATTCGGCGGCCAGCGCATCGAGCAGCTGGGTGGCCATCTTCAGCGTCTTGGCGTCGGGCTTCGAACGCCGGGCCGGCATCCCGTCGATCTCCGATCGCGGAACCACCTCGTCGGCGAACCGCATCGTCGACATCGCCAGCGCCCCGTCGAGCGGGCGGATCGCCGTGAGGTACTGCTTGTTGCGGATGACGACGGAACCGATGGCGACGCGCTGGCGTTCCTCCATCGCCGCCAGCAGTAGCTCGTACGCCTTCTTCGCCGCGTCGCCGTCGGGGACCAGCCAGTACGTGCGCTCGTAGAAGATCGGATCGATCTCCTCGAGGGCAACGAAGCCGGAGACCTCGATCGCCTTCGTCGATGCCGGCTTCAGCGCCTTCAGCTCGTCCTCGTCGAACGTGACGTAGCGGCCCTTGGCGATCTCGAAGCCCATCTCGATGTCGTCGGCGTCGACCTCCCGGCCTGACTTCTCCGACACCTTGCGGTTACGGATGCGCGCGCCGGAGCGCTTGTCCAGCTGGTGGAAATGGACGTCGTGATCGCGCACGCCGGGGTGCGCCTTCACTGCCACGTTGACGAGTCCGAAGCTGATCGTGCCTGACCACACCGGGCGAGCCATCGCCAGTCGTCGTACCCAATCCGGGCGGACGCCATGCGCCGTGCGGTCGCGCCGGCCGTGGCCGCGCGTCCGTACGCTCGTGGCCGTGATCCGCCGGATCGTTGGATTCGTGCTCGACGAGGTCGGCGACTGGGTGGCGCTGCTCGAGTGCCACCACCGCCAGCACGTCCGGCATCGTCCACCGTTCCGGGTGGCGCCGTGGGTCGAGGACGACTCGCAGCGCGCTCAGCGCGTCGGGGCGACGCTGGATTGCCCGCTGTGCGACCGCTGCGAGGTCCCAGCCGGCGTCGTCGTGCTGCGGACCACCGCGACGTGGGACGAGCGCACGGCGCCAGCCGCGCTCCGCACCGCGCATCGCATCGCCAGCGGAAGATGGGGGCGTCTCCGCGTCGAGCGCGGTTCGCTGCGCTTCGTCGCCGCGACCCAGCCGCTCACCGACGTGATCCTTGATCGGGGGCAAGCCCAGGGCATCCCGCCGGACGTAGAGCACCACGTCGAACCGGAGCCAGGGGTGCGCTTCGCGATCGACTTCCTCGGGCCTCCGACCTGACATCCGGCATACGATGACAGCGGCATGACCGAGGCCGTTGCCAACATCACGTTCGAGGACTTCTTGGCCGCCGAGACGGTGAGTCCTGTCCGCCATGAGCTGGTCGGCGGGAGGGTGTACGTGATGGCGGGCGGGACCGAGCGCCATGATCTCACCGCCCAGGCACTGTGGGAGGCGCTGATAGCGGGCGCTCGAGCCAATGGTTGCCGCGCTTTCGTCGGCAATCGGTTGCTCAAGACGCCGTCGACCGCCACCTACTACCCGGACGTGATGGTGGTGTGCGAGAGGGCGGCGGACGCGCGCTACGAGACGGCCCCCACCCTCGTGGCCGAGGTGCTCTCGCCATCGACCGAAGCTGTCGATCGACGTGAGAAGGCGGAGAACTACGCCCGGATCGGTTCGCTGCGGGCATACGCGCTGGTGCACCCGGTGTTCCGCCGGATCGAGGTCGCCAGCCGCGACAGCGTCGGCAGGTGGACGTGGCAGGCGTTCGGCGCGGGCGACGTGTGGTGCAGCGCATACGGTGATGTGGTCATCGACGCGCTGTACGACGCGATCGACGCCGACGCAACTACCTGATGCCCCGAGCGCTTCGACCGGCCGGGGCCTTCGGTCAGAAGCGGCGACGGACCTCGGCGGCGACCTCTTCGGGCGACAGGTCGATCATCGCTTCGTCGTGGAGACGCTCGAAGAACGTGGCATCACTGCGGTACATCGGCTCGGCATTGCTGCGCGACACGACCTTCAGCACGACGTCGTAGCGGCCGCTGTCGGGCAGCGGCCCGCCGCCGAGGAGGGCGAAGTTGAACGACGTGAGGTTCCACTCCCGGTAGGCGCGGAACACTCGCGAGAGCCCGTCACCGAGGGCGCCGGCGTCGTCGTCGTCGAGGTCCGTGAGGTCGTGGGCGTTCTCGACCACCGCCCACACCTCGTGGAAGCCCGAGGGCGCGAACGGCGTGAGCCACGCCACCCGCCCGAGACGGCCGATCCAGCGGGGACCGTGCTCCTCCTCCTCGACCAGTTGCTGCCAGAACGACCGGGTGCCAGGCCATGCCGCGGAATGGGCCACCAACGCTCGCTGCGAGGTCGTCCCGCATGAGTCGTGAGCGGATTGCAGGTGCGGGTGGACGAGCGAGCTCCCGGCAGGCGGCAGGAAGTTGGCGTTCACCGACCCCCACACCGCGGCCGGGTCGAAGCGCCGCACGGCGCGGGCGTGCTCGAGCATCGCTCCGACGGCGTCGGCGACGACGTCGCTGGTCAGCTCGTCGAGGTCGATGAAGTGACGGGCGGAGTCGTAGATCCCGACCGCGCTGTACGTGGCGTAGGCGAGCACGTTGGGAACGACGACCGCGCGACCTCGGCGAACCCGTCCGGCGGCGGTCACCTCGGCGGGAAACTCGGCCGTGGCCTGCTCCAAGCGGTCGGCACAGAACGGGCAGAACGCCGGCTTCACTGTCAGCTCGGCCAGGTCCGGCCGGGTCGCCGGCTGGAGCTTGACTCCCGTCAGGATGCGTGCGCTTCGCCCAGTGAGCGGATCCCGCCGCCACCGCACCGGCACCGTCTTCCACGAACCGGGCGAGCTGGGGTCTGGCACCGCCGCTTCGAGGACACGCTCGTCGAAGACGATGCTCGACATCGGCCCAGGGTATCTACTGCCGGTCTCGGGGTCCGAGCCTGCCGGCAGCGCTCACCCCGCTACGACGTGCCCGTCGTGGTGCTCCCGCGGACGAAGGCGGCGACGAACGGTCGCAGCTCGCCGCGGGCGACTCCGGTGGCAATCGTCGGGTCCGCCTCCATGTAGCGGCGCGCCGCGTCTTCGTCGGGCGCTTCGAACACACAGACACCGGTGTTGATCGGACCAAGCGTGGGGCCGGCGAGGATGAGGCTTCCGTCCTCCAATCGGCGCTGCAGCAGCTCGGCATGCTCATCCCACGTCCGCCGTTCGTTCTCGGTCATCGTGGCGGCGAAGTTCTCGCGTGGGGCGTGGATGAAGTAGATCCACTCGCTCATCGCGAGCGATCGTACTGACGGCGCTGGGGGTCAGCGGTGCCCCGCCCAGGTCACCCGGCACCAGGAGAACCGTCCGCACGCGGGGCACCGCATCCTGATCGGGTACGCGCGGAACGGCACGTGCACGGAGGTTGTCAGCCGATACCACAGCTGGCGCAGACCGACGGGCGTCGTGGCCTCGCACGAGTCGCACTGGATCGCTAGACCGCGCTGCGACTGCGCCGAGAACAGGGCGCGACGGCCCCCGCCGACCGCTGAGCGCGGTCGCGTGCCCGTGCCGGTCTGGGTGAACAAGGAGCGGTGGCCGACCGCCTCGACACTCGATGGCTTCATGCCGCGTCCAATGTGGCGGCGAGTTGGCGGTACGCCTCAGCGCTGGCGGACCCAGGCGCGTGGCGGAGCACCGATCCGCCCTTGCCCGGCGCCTCGGCGACGCGGACCGACTTGGGCACGGGAGGGTCGAGCACGGTCAGGCCGTGGCGGGTTCTGACGTCCTCGAGGACGGCATGGGCGAGCCGCGTCCGCGCGTCGAACATCGTGGCGACCACGCCCCGCACACGCAATCGGGCGTTGGTGAACGACCGCACGTCGTGCACCGTGTCGAGCAATTGGCCCACGCCCCGATTGCTCAGCGTCTCGCACTGCAGGGGCACGACAACCTCGTCCGCGGCAGTCAGCCCGTTGATCGTCAGGATGCTGAGCGACGGCGGGCAGTCAACGAGCACCACGTCGTAGTCGTCGCGCACCCCGTCGAGCGCCTTCTTGAGCGCGTACTCCCGACCGGTCTTGGCCAGCAGGTGCACCTCGGCACCGGCCAGATCGATCGTGGACGGCAGCAAATGGAGATCCCCGGCCTTGACGACGACGTCACGGGCCTTGGCCCGCCGCACCAACACCTCGTGCAGCGACGCGTCGATCCCATCAGGGTCGAGACCACATGAGAACGTCAGGCACGCCTGCGGATCGAGGTCGACCAGCAGGACGCGCCGACCGCGCTCGGCCAGCGCCTCGGCCAAGGTATGAACCGTGGTCGTCTTGCCGACCCCGCCCTTCTGGTTGGCCACGGCGAGGATCTTGGTCACGTGCGGAGCGTAAGACGGCCTCGCCAGCAGATCGGGGATACCACCGGCGCGATGCTTCGGCCACCGCTGGCTCACATCTCTCGCTGAGGAGGACTGATGACTGTCCGCAGGATCATCCGCACCACCGCAGTCGCATCTGCTGTGTTGCTGTCGTGGCCGCTGGCCAGTGCCGCCCAGCCGGATGGTCGGCGCGCCGTGTCGAACGCCTCGATCACGGCCCAACCCGCGCCGTTCGCCGACCTGCCCACGATCTCGTACGTCAGCTTCGAGTCGCCCAACCTGCAGGGTCCAGAGCATCCGCTGACGATCTCGGGCCAGCTCCGAGTCCCCACTAGCCAACCGAGCACCGGACGCCTCCCGGCAGCGGTCGTCCTGCACGGGTCGGCCGGCATCGACAGCCGCGGCGCGTGGTACGTCGAGGCGCTCAACGACGCGGGCATCGCGACGCTCGAGATCGACATGTGGTCGGCACGTGGCTTGGCCGGTGGCATCAATCGCCCTGCGCTGCCGACCTTGACCGTTCCCGACGCCTTCAGCGCGCTGCATTACTTGGCGGCACACCCGCGCATCGATCCACAGCGCATCGGTGTGATCGGATTCTCGTGGGGCGGCGTTGTGAGCCTGCTGGCGGCCAACCAGTCGTACACCGATCTGTACGGCGATGGTCTGTCGTTCGCTGCCCATGTGGCTCATTACCCGGTCTGCTGGGCGTACAACGTCGGCATTCCCGGGATGGTGTTCCAGGATCTCACTGACCAGCCGGTGCTCATCCAGGTGGGCAGCGAAGACGACTACGACGAGGGCGGCGAGCGATGCCAGGCGCTGGCCGCGTCGCATCCGAACGTCTCAGTCAACGTCTATCCGAATGCCTATCACGGGTGGGATCGGCTCCAGCCAGCGATCACGGTGGTCGACCCGTTCAGCCACGTGGGGCAGGGTGGCGAGGTCGAGATCGTCCCCAATCCCGGCAAGGCTCGCCAATCACGTCAGCGCGTCGTTGACTTCTTCCAATCCGCGTTGGGATGACGGTTCACGGCTCACGCGGCCCGCGATCATCCGCGATCGCAGCCACCATCCGCTCGGCGAGCAGCTCGTGGACGCGTGTCGTCTTGTGCGCAGCGTCCCATTGCACATATCCAGCGGCCACGGCTTTGTCTGTGCTGCATGTGGGGATCGCGATGCACAGAGCTGTGGGTTCGACGAAGCCGTACGCTTGTGGGAACAACATCATGTCGGAGACGAGATCGAAGGCGTCGAACACCACGATGTCTGCCTTCAACTGGTGGTCGGCGTTCTCCAAGCGGACCGTGAGCGACGAGTTCATGGCGACACCGTTGGCGTTGTCGACGCCGGTGAAGCTCGGACGCGGCGTTCGCGTCGCAACGAGCACACGACTCGCCCCGAGCCCATCGAGGATCGTCAACGCCTGCTCGATGTTGCTTGCTGCTTGATCGACTCTCGAGGCGAGATCACTCGCTGTCACGCCGACCAGGTCGTTGGACCCAGCCCAGTAGACATACAGCGCGTTCGGGTCTGCTCTCCGACGACCAAGGGATCGCGCATACGACTCGACCTGAGCAAGCGCGCCAGTGTCGGTCAATTGGGTCAGGTTCGGGAAGAACGCCTGCACGACATTGCTGCGGCCAGTTGTCGCGCCACCGACACTGAAGTTCGTCAACGGCACACCCAGCTGGTCGGCCACGTATTCAACGACGATCGGTCCATTTGAGAATCGTCCATCGGCGTTGGGTGGTCCGGTGAGGAAACCCCCGGTCAGATTGTAGAACGAATCCGGATCGGCAGCACCGGTATCGGTGTTGCTGTCACCGAAGACGACGAGCTGCGATGGTCTCCAATGCGCGCGATCATCGTTCGCCGCCGCTGCGCCAGCACCGCCGAAGAACAACAGAAGTGTCAGCACGGCGACCACAGGTGGCGCCGTTCTCGATGCTCGCATGTTTCCTCCTCGGAACACGAATATGGACGACGCAATGGTCGTCGGGATCGCCCGCTTCGCCGGAACCTACAGCACCGTCGCCACTCCTCGGTAGCTTCAGCGCGACGGGACGTTCGGCCCTGGCGCCGGAGGGCTGGGGCCACGCACGCTAGTGCTGAACAGGTCCACGGAGGCTGGGCGATGAACGAACAACTTCACGGCATGATCCTGATCGACGTGTTGCCAGGCGCCGGAGGCGAGTTCGATCAGTCGTTCCTGGAGCGCACGGGCCATCAGGTCGTGGTGTGCCACGGCCCCGAGCACGGGGGGCTGTGCCCACTCCTCGCCGGCACCGGGTGCGAGAAGGTCGAGCATGCCCACGGGATCGTCTTCGCTCTCGACCTCGATCGACCGCAGCACCGTGCGATCCTGCAGCGGTATCACGAGGTCACCCGCCCGGAGGTGCCGATCCGAGCCGTGGTGCGACCCGGCCAGCGCGAGAAGTACGCAGATCAACTGGCCGGGTTCGACGTGTGGGAGCACGACCCAACCGTGGCCGATCTCGACGGCTTCGCCGCCGGCGTCGACACCGCTGATCGTTCGACCTGAGCCTCGAGTGCGCCTGGAGCCCGGGCGGCGGCCCGCCCGCCTGACGACTCGGCGCTGACGTCGGCTGACGAGCCGGCACCATGTCGTTGCTACATTGCGCTCTGGTCGGGCGATCCACAGGAGGGATGGACATGCTCGACAGCGCCGACCCAGCGCCCGCCTTGAGAACGGCGCCGACGTGACGCGCCGAGGCCTCATCCGGATCCTCGTCACGCTGACGCTGCTGTGCGGCGTCAACTACGTCGTATGGCGGTGGCTGTTCTCCGTCAACTGGAACGCCTGGTGGATCGCCGTGCCGCTCGTGCTGGCCGAGACCTACGCCCTGATCGACTCATTCCTCTTCGGCGCCGCGATGTGGCGGATCAAGGTCCGCGGCGATCCGCCTCCAATGCCGGAAGGCGCGACCGTCGACGTCTTCATCACCACCTACAACGAGCCGCTCCGCCTGGTGATGGCGACGGCGCGCGCGGCCATCGACATCCGCGGCGCGCACCGGACGTGGATCCTCGACGACGGCTCAAGGCCGGAGTTCCGAGCGGCCGCCGAGGCCCTGGGCATCGGCTACCTCGAGCGCAGCGACGACTGGACCGATCGGCCTCGCCACGCCAAGGCGGGGAACCTCAACAACGCCCTGTTCGCCACCGACGGCGAGTTCCTGCTGATCCTCGACGCCGATCAGGTGCCCAAGCCATCGATCCTCGAGCGCACGTTGGGCTGGTTCGACGATCCACAGGTCGCCCTCGTCCAGACGCCGCAGTGGTTCGGCAACGTCACCAACTCCGATCCGATGGGCAGCCAGGCACCGCTGTTCTATGGCCCGATCCAGCAAGGCAAGGACGGGTGGAACGCCGCGTTCTTCTGCGGCTCGAACGCCGTGTTGCGCCGCGACGCGCTGATGCAGCTCGGCGTCGTCGGCTACGTGCGGGAGGTCGAGGAGGCCGTGCGCGAGGCGTTGGGCGCCGCCGACGCCGTGCTCGTGAAGGCCCGCCGGCAGGCGGTCGATCATGCGCCCACCGCGGTCGGCGCCATCGACGACGTCCGCCGCGCCGCCTTCGATGCCCGACGCGAGCTGGGCGAGGGCGAGCCCGTCTCGGCCGTCACGTACCGCTTCCAGAGCGCGGTGCACGACGCGTCCAAGACAGTCGTCAACCGCGACATGGACGCCATCCGCGCCGATCTCGACGCGATCAAGACGCTGCCGGTCGAGGTGGACGAGGAGCTCGGTGAACCGGTCATCGACGAGGCCGCGCTGGCACGCCTGGCCGACCGGGATTGGTCGCCGCTCGGCGCCATCGAGTCGGTCGGCGCTCTCGTCCGCACCATCGACGTCGATCGCAGCCACGAGGCGCAACCGGTGATGCCGTTGGCGACGATCTCGGTCACCGAGGACATGGCCACCTGCATGCGGCTGCACGCCCTCGGCTGGCGCAGCGTCTACCACAACGAGGTGCTCGCCGTCGGCCTCGCACCCGAGGACCTGGGCACCATGCTGCAGCAACGGTTGCGCTGGGCGCAGGGCACGATCCAGGTGATGCTGCGCGAGAACCCGCTGACCAAGCGCGGCCTGACCGCCGGTCAGCGGATGATGTACTTCGCCACGATGTGGAGCTACCTCTCGGGGTTCGCCGCTGTCGTGTTCATCCTCGCACCGATCTTCTACCTGGTCTTCGGCGTGCGTCCCGTCGTCGCCTACAACGTCGAGTTCCTCGTCCGGTTCATCCCCTACATGGTGCTCAACCAGGCGCTGTTCTTCGTCGTCGGCTACGGCGTCAAGACGTGGCGCGGGCACCAGTACAGCCTCGCCCTGTTCCCACTGTGGATACGCGCGTGCACCACGGCGTTCGCCAACGTCGTGTTCGGCAAGCCGCTCGGGTTCGTCGTGACCCCGAAGACGCGGCAGGGCCAATCCGGGTTCCCGTGGCGGCTCGTCGCTCCCCAGCTCGTCGCCGTAGCCGCGCTCGTCATCGCCTTCCTGGCCGGCCTGATCCGCCTGGCCGTCGGAACGACTGACAGCGTCGCCGGCATCGCCGTCAACCTCGTGTGGGTCGCCTACGACCTGTTGCTGTTGAGCGTGATCTTCCAGGCTGCTCGCTTCCGTCGCCCCGACGAAGCGCCGGCGGCCGCCGACACCCATGGAGGTACCGCATGGACGTCGCCACCGACGTGACCGAGGGCGGGGTGGCGATCGTTCACTCCGAGGGTCGGCTGAACATGGCCGCCGCCCCGCAGTTGCGGCGAGTCGTGTCCGACCTGGCTGCTGCCGGTCGGTCGCGCATCGTCATCGACCTGTCGGCGGTCACGTTCATCGACTCGTCGGGGCTCGGCGCACTGATCGGCGGCCTCAAGTCCGCCCGCCAGGCCGCGGGCGACTTGCGCATCGCCGCGCCAACCGAACAGGTGACCACCGTGCTCGGGCTGACGAACCTCGACCGCGTCCTCAAGCCCTACGGCAGCGTCGACGAGGCGCTCGATGGGTGGTGATGCGCCGACGTCGTACACGATCTCGGTGCCGGCCCAACCGCAGCGGCTGGAGGACCTCCACGATCTGATCGACCGCGCCCGAAGCGATTGGTCAGAGGTCGCCAGCGCTGACTTCGACATGGTGGAGACCGCGGTGATCGAGCTCGCCGGCAACGCAGCCCGCCACGGCAGCTCGTCAGAGGCCGCCGAGGTGACGCTGAGCCTGGTCGTCGACGATGACGCGATCCGGGCGACGCTCATGGACACCGGTGCCGAGCTCACTGTCGACGACACCGACTGGACGATGCCCGACGTGATGGACGAGACAGGTCGCGGCATCGCCATGGCGCACCTCGTCGTCGACGATCTCGCCTACGAGCACGCCGCCGGCGTGAACACCTGGCGCCTCGTCCGCCGACGCAGGTAGTGGCGACGGGCGGAAGAGCGGTCAGCCCACAGACGCTCTGCGATGCACCACGACGACCGTCACGTCGTCGAGCGGCGTCTGCTGGCGGGCCATCCGGCCCACGGCCGCGACCAACTCGGGCACCGAGTCGTGGGCGTCGAGCAATGTGCCGACGTGGCGTTGCCAATCGTCCGGATCGTCGATCAGGTCGAGCAACCCGTCGCTGAAGAGCAGCAGCCGTGAGCCGGGGTCCATCCTCGTCTGTCGCTCGGTCCAATGGTCGCCGGCGAGAATGCCGAACGGCGCGTCCCGGCTGTGCAGGTGTTCGAGCTGCCCGTCGGGACGCCGAAGGACGCACAGGCCCATGCCGGCATCGACGTAGCGGAGGGTGCCGTCCACCAGATCGACCACCGCCTCGAACAGGGTCACGAACGACTCGGCCCGCTCGAGATCGTCGAATAGCCCTCGCGCGACCTGCGTCGCCGTCACCCCCAGGTCGACACCGGCCATCACGGCGGCCTGCGTCCCGCGCAGAGCAGCCCGCGCGCCGGCCCCGATGAGTGCGGCAGACGTCCCCTTGCCCATCACATCACCGAGCGCGAGATGCAGCACGTCGTCCTGCAGCTGGTAGTCGAAGAAGTCACCGCCGACGGCGAGTGCGGGCAGGCACCGACCGTCCACGCTCCACTCCCCACCGACGACGGGCTCTGACGGAAGCATCGAGGCCTGGACGTGCCCCGCCTCCGTCATCCCAGCCGACCAGAGGAACTCCTGCTCGGCCCAGGCGGCCATCTCCTGGAAGATCGTCAGCTCGCGCTCCGTCACGGTTCTCGGCTCGACGTCGTACAGGCAGAACGTGGCGATGACATTGCCGTTGGCATCACGCAGCGGGTGACCGGCGTAGAAGCGGACACCGGTCGCGGCCACGGCCTCAATCGCGTGGAAGCGCGGATCCTCAGCCACGTCGCTGACGACGAGCATCCGGTCCATCTCCATGGTCGCGTCGCACAGCGTCGACTCACGAAGCACGCGCTCGACGTCGCCAACCCCCCACACGCTCGGAAACCAGAGCTGGCCCTGGTCGAGGACGGTGATCGACGTGATCGGCACGTCGAACACGACGGCGCCGAGTCGTGTGATGCGGTCCAACCGTGGGTTCGGGTCGCGGGTCAGGGCCAGGCTGTCGACGGCCCGCTGGCGGCGGCTCTCACGGCTGGTTGGGATGAGCGATGCTAGCCAGCCACTCGCCCACACCGCGCGACTAGCGTGGCCGGCGACGGCGGGTAAGACCTCGCGATACGGAGGGTTGGTGGTCACGGGACACCGCGTCTTGGTTGTGGAGGACGATCCCGACGTCAGGGAGCTGATCCAGGCGGCGCTCGAGCGGGACGGCGTCTCGGTCGAGGCCAGCGGCACAGCGTCAGAGGCGCTGCAGCGGGTGAAGGAGAACGACCCTGATCTGGTCACGCTCGACCTCACGCTTCCGGACATGGACGGCATCGACGTCTGCCGGCAGATCCGCGAGGTCAGCGACGCGTACATCATGATGATCACCGGTCGGGACGACGAGATCGACCGCCTGGTCGGACTCGAGGTGGGTGCCGACGACTACATCGCCAAGCCGTTCTCGCCGAAGGAGCTACGCGCGCGGGCGACGGTGTTGCTCCGTCGCCCGCGGCTGAGCGCGATGGCGGCGGGCGGCATGCCCGTGCCCGTGCCCGCCCGCCCCGACGAGCCGTGGCGCGATCTCGGTCAGGGCCTCGAGCTCTCCGCTGACGGTCGCGCGGCGCGGCTCGATGGCGAGCCGGTGCCGTTCACGCCGCGCGAGCTCGAGCTGCTCGACGTGCTGGCGACCCAGCCGGGCCAGACGTGGGAGCGCCGCGACCTCGTGAAGGCCGCATGGCACGGCGACTTCATCGAATCCGACTATCTCATTGACGTGCAGGTGGCCAACCTTCGCCGCAAGCTGCGCCGCCCTGGCGGCGATCGGGTGTGGATCGAGACCGTCGGCGGCACCGGCTACCGGCTCCGCGCCTGAGCCTCCGCGCGCACAGGCGTTCGCGTTTCCGGGTGGTCACAGTCCCAGATCTGAGACCGTGACGCCCCAGAAGATGTAATGAGACCACGGCCACCCAGTTGGACATGGGCGCAAAGCGCACGCGTCAGCGCCGCCGCTTGCTCGCGGCGGCGCTGGAGCTCGTGAGTTGAGCTCAGGCGACGGCGGCGGCGATCGTTGCGGACGACGTGATGCTGGCTGGCACCGTCGTGTCCGTGGCCGGTGACGTCTTGAAGCCCTTCACCGTCAACCAGACACCGAGGGAGAGCTCCCAGGTGGCGATGGGCAGGGCGGCGACCAGCGACGGCCCGGAGACCTGGTCAACGGCACCCCTCTGGCATCGTGTCACGACGGCCACGGACGACACTGCATGAGGTTGCGCATGATGCCTGACATCCTCGGCCGCTCGGACGGCGAGCGGCTGGTCACCGAATACCGCCGCGCGCGTCTGCGGTTGAGCTCGCTGCTCGTCGACGTCGACGCCCCGACGGCCGCCAGGGCAGTGCCCGCCTGCCCGGCATGGACCGTCGCCGACCTCGTCGCCCACCTGGCCGGGCTGGCCGACGGCTACGGCACGGGTCGAGTCCCCGACGCTGATCGCCAGCAGTGGCTCGACGGGCTCGTCACCGAGCGCCGGGGTCGGCCGGTCGCCGACGTCGTGGCCGAGTGGAATCGCGCCGGGCCCTCGATGGAGCAGGCGATCGCCGACCAGCCCGGCCGCAGGTGGCCACTGGTCTACGACGTGATCGCCCACGAGCACGACCTGCGCGGCGCGCTCGGTCACGTCGGCGACCGCGACGACGCCGCTGTCTGGCTCGGGCTCGAGCTCGGCCTGCGGATCACCACCGGCGACCTGGCGCGCCATGACTTGCCGGGCATCACGGTCGTCGCCGACGGCGTCGAGCTGCTCGCCGGCGACCCGCCGACGGGGCTCACGTTGCGTGCCACGGCGTTCGAGGCGTTCCGCCTGCTCGGCAGTCGCCGCACGTGGGAGGAGATGGGTTCCGCCGTCGTCACCGGTGACCTCGACCGCTTCCTGCCTGGGCTGGTTCACATGCGCCTGCCCGACCGCAGCCTTGGCGAAGACTCGGCGCCGCGGTCGCGGTCGACGGTCGACGACGTGCCACGGTGACGCGATGAATCAGGCTGCACCGCCCGCCGGGTACCACACGCTGACGCCACGGATCGTGGTCGCCGACCTGGCCGCGCAGGTGTCGTTCCTGCGCGCGGTGTTCGACGCCACCGGCGACGTGGTCGACGGACGTCCGGTCGAGCTGCGCATCGGCGACTCGCTGCTGATGGCGTCCGAGGCAGGAGCGAGAGCGCCGTTCCCGGCATTCCTCTACGTCTACGTCGCCGACGCCGATGCCACCTACGAACGGGCGATCGCCGCTGGCGCAACGACGATCGAATCACCCCTCGATACGCCGTACGGCGACCGGCGGGCGATGGTCGAGGATCCGTTCGGCAACGTGTTCCAGGTCGCCCACCGGCTCGCCGGGTGACGTCCCGTCCGGCTTCTCCACCCCATGGTCAACCCGTCTCCATGACCGCCGCCACGCTTTCGGGTTGGATGGTGGCATGGAGCCGCTTCTCGACGCGGGCCGGCGGCTACCGCTCGGGCGCCTGCACCGTCACCTCCGGCGGCATGGCTACCTCGCCGTGCCGCTGCCGGACGCCGCGGCAGCACGCGCCAGCGAGCTGCTGGTCACCGTCCCGGCGCTGCTGCAGGAGCCGGCTCACGAGCTCGCGCTTGCCGAGCTCGTCGCCGGCTGGACGTCGTCGGGCGGCGAGCACGGAGCGGTCACATGGGGACGGCGGCCGCCGCACGATCCGCGCGGCGGCAAGTGCCACCTCCAGTCGGCGGTCGGCTTCGAGCGCCATGTGGCGGGCGAACCCGGCGCGCCGCTGTTGCTGCGTGCCGTGGTCCGGCGGCTGGGAGCGTTTCGCGCTGCCGCCGAGCGCCTGCTCGCCGTGTTCGACGTCCCGCTGCATTGCACCGTGCGCGCCAACATCTACGCCGCAGACGGCGGCGTGCCGGCGCATGTCGACGAGAGCGCGCTCACGGTCGTGTTCACGGCCCGCCCGGGGTCGCTGCTGATCGCGGCAGGCGGCCGTCACGCGCCACTGCGGCCGGTCGGCGGCGCTGGCTGGCACGCGATCGTCCTACCCGGCGAGGCTGCCGGAGAGCTGCTGCCCGGCCTCGTCGGCTCACCACACGCGGCGATGCCGGCGGTCGACGGCCCGCGGCTGTCGATCAGCGTGTTCGCCAGCATCGAGCCAGCACCGACGGCCCGCCCGGGGTGCTCACGGCGGTACGCGATCCGCGAGATGGTGGCCTGATCCCTGGTCCCCACAGACGCCCAGCGTGCACCGCAGGGCGCTACTGGACGTCGGCGTCCGGAGGTGGAAGCTGGAAGGCGGTCTCGCGGTCCACGGCCAGGACGCCCTCGAGGGCGGCCAGCACCGGTTCCTGGTCCTGAGGGATCGAGCCCACGATCTGCCCGGTGGTCTCGAAGACATCGTCGATCGTCATGCCACTATCCCGCAGCGCTCGCGCGATGTCGTTGATCGCGCCGACGTGCTCGTCATCGACCGTCACGACGACGCGTAGCTCGGTCGCCCGCCCATCCGGCGCTCCCGGCTCTGCATCGTCACCCCGGTTGGACATCGCGCGCACCTCCGCCCAGGATCGTAGGCAGTGCTCGGTCGCCGCGGAACGCGACGCCAGCGCGCCCGGTCTTCGTATCTGGGCGGGAATCGTCCCGGAATCCGAGACGATTCCCGCCCAGAAACCCATCTGGGACGATTCCCGCCCAGTTCGCGGAACCTGCGGTTCCGTCGGGCGCCCTTCGGCTGAAGCTCTTACTGGGGCGCCTGGACGAGGCCGGCGCCGACGTCGACGGACGGGATGTTCAGCGGGCGGGCGGTCTGCGTCAACCGTGCCCACAGCTGGGCCCCCCGATACCCGGTGGCCTGGCTGATCAGGGCTGCCACACCGGCGACGTGGGGCGTGGCCATGCTGGTGCCCGAGATCGTGCGATACCGGGTGGGCATCGGCCAGGAGGAGTACACGGCCACTCCTGGCGCGGTGATGTCGACCTTGCCACCGACGACGGGGTTGCTGCGCGCCGAGAAGTTGGCGATCCGCAGTTGGCTGTCCACCGCCGCCACGGCCATGATCGACGGGCTGTTGGCGGGTCTCCCGACGAAGCCGAAGTTGCCGGCTGCCCGGTTAGCGTTGTTCCCGGCCGCGGCGACGATCAGGCATCCCGCCGCCAACGCCCGGCGGCCGACGGTCTCATAGGCCGTCGACACCTGGCGGACGTTGGCGCCGAGGGACATCGAGATCACTCGAGCCTGGTTGGCGAGCGCCCAGTTGATGCCAGCGAGGATGTTGGTGTCCGTTCCTGAGCCCTGGTTGCTGAGCACTTTCCCGACGAGGATGCTGTCATTGCGGGCGACTCCGTATCGCCGGGTGCCACCCGGAGGGGCCTGCGGACCGGACGACGTGCCGACGCAGTGCGTGCCATGGCCGTGACCGTCCTCGACGGCCTGGCCGAGGACGAAGGACTGGGACATGATCGGGCGGCCGGCGAAGTCGGGATGGCTCAGCGCGAAGCCGGTATCGAGCACGGCCACGCGGACCCCGGCGCCTGTCCTGGTCGACGTCACCGCGCGCGTCGCCTGCAGCCCCCACGTCGAGCTGGCGTCGTCGTTGAAGGCCGCCGCCATGCCCACCTCGACGATGGCCCCGGATGCGGTCAGCTGGGCGTACAGATCCGCCACACCGTCCCGATAGCCCCGGATGTATTCGAGCGACAGTGCACTGTCCTCGATGGCGTACAGGATCCGCTCCGGCTCGACAGCGAGGATCCGCGGGTCGGCGTCCAACGCGCTCAGCGCTCCGGCCTCGCCTGCCTCGCCGGAGACCACCGCGACGCCGAGCTCGGGGAACACAACGGCCTCGGCATCCTCGGCCGCCTGGGCATCGAGCGCCGCGTCGTCGAAGTCGAGCGGGCTCACGACATCTGAGACACCCGCCGTCGACTGCAGCACCTCGCTCATCGCTTGCGGATCGCCCTGCACGCTCTCGTCGAAGACGACCACGTATCTCCCGGTGAAATCACCGGTCTGGTCGGAAATCGTTGGATCGGTGTAGTCCGCGCTCTCGCCGGTATCGCCCGGTATATCGGTCATGACTCGCCCTCTCTCTTTTGCTCTTGCGAATGACACCCAGTCGCGTTCTCCTCGACCTATGTGGGCTCCCGGCCGAGCGCAGGTTGCGGGTGTATGTCAACATACGCCTCTTCGACGTAGGGGAGCGCGTTCAGCGCCTCGAGCCCTCCCGAGATCTCACGCTCCGACAGCTCGACCTGGGCGACGAAGAACCGATCGAGACCGTGCCGGCGCGCTTCAGAAGTCGCCGGCGAAGCGTCCGTCGATTCGAACAACGGTCGGACGTCCGTCGCGCCGTGGTCCTCGAACCACGAGTTGAGCTCGGTGTAGGCCGACTCCGGCGCGGTGATCGTCGCGTTGGCGACGGACGGCGTCTCGCCGTCGGCGAACTTCACGACTACTCGTGCACTCGACATTGGAGGCGCACTGCCGGTCGATGAGCGGATGGTGGGAGCTCGAAGCTGCCGTCGACTACGTGCCTTCGGCGACGAGCCCGAGGACGGTGCCGTTGTCGTACCACACGTGGACGTTGCTGCCGGTTCCGAGGAACGTACGCTGCACGACGTCTTGGATGCTGGCGCTCGGATTGTCGAGCTGCTTCCAGGCGTTGTTGACCAGCAGCCACAGGCGTGCTCCTCCGCCTGGATAGGAGACCAGTTCGATCCAGTACTGCGTGGCGATGCCGGACGTCAGGGCCGCGACGTCGACGGCTGCCGCAGCAGCGACGAGCGGTGACGTCGACACGTGCCCGGATGCGCGCAGACCGGCCTGTGGCGCTCCCAGCGGGGTGGTCAGGGTTGCACTCATCTCAATCTCCTTCTGTTGTCAGCTTCCTTCGACGACGAGGCCCACGATGGTGCCGTTGTCGTACCAAGCGCGGACGTTGCTGCCGGTTCCGAGGAACGCTCGCTGCACGATGTCCTGGATGCTCGTGCTCGGATCGTCGAGCTGCTTCCAGGCGTTGTTGACCAGCAGCCACAGGCGTACGCCTCCGGCTGGATAGGCCACCAGTTCGATCCAGTACTGCGTCGCCAGACCCGAGCTGATCTGCTGCTGCTGGCCGAACAGGTAGGCGGCCGCAGCTTTGAGGTCGGGGCGGTTGCCGATCCGTTGCGACGCCGGACCGTTGGGCCCGTCGACCTGCGGTGCACCTGTCGAGCGAAAGGCGTCGCGGAGCTGGATGTTCGTCAGCGGTTGACCGCTCCGCCCCTTCTGGATGCCTTGCAGGCACGTCGCCGCGGACACGACGATCGGAGAGGCGCTCGACGTCCCGCTGAACGCCTGCGTGTACCACCGGTTCTTGTCGCCACCGCCCTGCAGATCGCCGTACCCCGCGGTGACCACCTCACGGCCCCAGCCCTGGGCGTCCACGATTGACCCGTAGTTCGAGAAGTCGAGGCGGGACCGGTCGGGACCGAAGCTCCCGCTTGGCGGCGCGCCAGCTCCGACGAGGAGGGCGCCCGAGTCGCGCTGGGTCCGATCGAAGCGGCCCCCGTAGACCGCGTCATCGAGGTTCTGGGACCCGTTGCCGGCGGCCGCGATCACGATGATCCCCTTCGCCGTGGCGTACTGCACGGCGGCGAACTCTGCCGACCACCACTCGACGGCGATGTATCCGAACTGGCCCTGGCCTGTCGCGTTGGGACCCGGAGCGTGGAGCTCGATCAGGATGACATCGCCCGCCGTCAGCCTGTCGGCGGCCGTCTTGATCGCATTGGCGGCAGAATTCCCATCTCCGAAGATCGACACTGCGGCGAACGTCGCCCCATCAGCTGCACCAACCACACCGAAGTCGTTGCGATCACCGGCGATCTCGCCCTGCACGGCCGTGCCATGGTTCTCCCAACCCTGGTCACCGGTGGGTACGCCGCCGACGACACCACCCTGGATCTGGAGCAGGTCCTCGTGGGAGAAGTTCCACGCGCCCTCGACGTCGATCACGGTGATCCCGTCCCCCCGGCCGCCGGCCAAGGTCCACGCGTGCTCGGCGTCGATTCCGGCTGGGGACGGACCGAGATACCCCTGCCGGCCGACGAAGCTCGGCGTGGCCGGAGGGGCGACCGGTGAGCCGACCGCCGGGACGTCGAACACGGCCGGGGCTACCAGTGGCTCGAGGTACGCCTCCTCGACCGCGTCGAGCTGTTCCAGCTCACGGGCGATCTCCTGGGCTTGCTCGTCGTTGGCGGCGATGACATCGTAGAACGCGCTCAGCGGAAGGATGTCGACGCCGGACTGCTCGGAGACGCTCCTCGTCTTGGCCTCGAGGCGCTCCGGAGACTCGGCGAACATCGGCTGGACACGCGGATTGCCGTACGCGGCGAGCACCCGGTTGGCGCCGCTGACATCGGTGCCGACGGCCGAGGCAAACTCGTGGGCGTCCGACCGGGCGGCCACATCGCGTCGGAACCGGACGACGACTCGCCGTGCCTCGCTCGGTCGAGGGAACACGAAGCCAGAATGATCATCGGGTCGCGCCGTGTCGCTCGCCCGGGAACGGGATCGCTTGCCCACCGACTTTCGAGCCGCCACAGTACGCCCTCCTCTGTAAATGCGACCACATCAAGATGTCGTATGATTCATTAATTCGAGACGAATCTCGCCTGGCATCAACAATCTTGGTCTCATGACTCCTCGTGCATGGTCGCATTTGCAACGTGGACGGTCAACCGAATTATGCGATGACTGACGAATTCGTGGGTGGTTCGAGTCGGCGTCGGCGCCGAACGGATGCGCAGGGTGCGTCGCCTTCGCCCGCAGGGCGCGGCGCGAGCGTTCGCCCGGTCGCCGGGAGCGTGCGATCCTTGCGGCCGTGGGACCCGGCAAGGTGGAGGTGAAGGTGGTGGATGTCGGATCGGCGGTGGTGAGCGGCGAGGGCGGGGCGCCAGCGAGGGGCGCCGGAAGGCGCCGGCGCGTGGCAGACGTCGTGGCGGTCGGCGCGCTCTTCGCCGTGTTCCATGCAAGTTGCGGCTGCCTCCCGCCGGTCGGGCCGGGCCCCGGCCCAACGCCAGTCGACGGGCCGGCGGCGCGACCCGTGCCACCCGCTCAGCCGGAGTCGCCGCCGCCGGCACCGTCGACGGCCTACCCGACGACCGTCACGCCGGCCGGTCACCTGGCCACCGATGTCGGGTGCGCCGAAGGCACCTCGGCTGGCGCGCTCGACGCCTTCTTCCGGGAGCGGATCGGCCCGGTCCTCGGCCTCGATTACCAGCATGCCTATCCGCTCGGCGGCGACCGCTACCTGTGGTTGTTCCAGGACACCTTCATCGACCACACCGGCCGGGCCACCTCGTTCGACCAGGCCTCGTTCGCTCACAACACGGCGATGCTGCAGCGTGGCCAGTGCTTCACGGTGCTCCATCGCGGTACGGCGATGGCACCGAGGTCGTTCGAGCCCGGCAACGGCGAGCGCATCCTGAGCCGCTGGTTCTGGCCCCTCGGCGGTGAGCTCGCGGGCGGTCGCCTGCAGGTGTTCTGGGCCGAGATGGCCAGGACCGATGACCCGTCGCCGCCCGACGGCCTCGGCTGGGTGCCAGTAGGCACCTGGTTGGCGACCTACGACGCCGACACGCTGGCGCGCCTGTCGTTCGAGCCGGCCCCGGCGTCCGGCGTCGGGCCGATCTACGGCTTCGCCGTGGCGAGCGACGCCGAGCACACCTACCTGTTCGGCAACTCGTTCGATCAGAACCTCGCCCGCCAAGGCGGCTACCACGCGTGCCCGTGCTCAGCCACCCGGATGTACCTGGCGAGGGTGCCGAAGGGTGCGCTCGGCACTCAACCCGAGTACCGCACGGCGAACGGCTGGTCGGGCGACCCGGCTGCCGCCGTGCCGATCGTCGAGCGCTACTTCGCCGAGAACCCGATGCAGCCCCGGTTCCTCGACGGGCGCTGGGTCTCGGTGACCAAGGTCGACGGCTACTGGGGCGAGGAGCTGGCGGTCGACGTCGCCCCGGCGCCGTGGGGTCCGTGGACCACCACGACCCGTCGTTCGCTGCTGCCGCGCGGCAACGATCCGCTGATGAACACCTACCACGCCCACCTATTGCCGTGGACGGCCGGCGGCCTCGTCGTCAGCGTGTCGCAGAACGCCCGGGACATGCCGCGTGACGCCTGGAATCGGCCCGACCGCTACCGCCCGCAGTTCTTCGCCGAGGCGATGCCTCCCGCGCCGCCGCTGACGAGCCCGTAACCGGCACCGTGGGGGAGTTGCCGGACGAAGCCCAGCTGCGATGTGTCCGATCTGGGCGCGCTCCCTGACGGCAGCTGGCAGCCGTCGCGCCCAGATGGCTCAGACGATGTTGAGCGTGTCGAGGAAGCGCGTCGCCAGGTCGCGGTCGCCCTCGAGCTCGACATCGTCGCGCCAGTCGGCGCGCTTGGTGCCCCAGATGACGAACGCGTGGGTGCCGGAGCGGATGGTGGCGGCGGCCGACGCCTCCTGGGCCGGCTCGACCGCGACACGACCGTCGCCGGCCGGCGCGATCAGCCAGTCGCCACCGCCCGGGCCGTCGAGCCGCAGGGCGAGCGGGCGGTCGACGAACTGGAACGCGTCCCCCTGCATCTGCGGCAGGCCGGCGAGCATCCACCCGACCGCCGGGCCGGTGCGCGCGTCGTCGGCCGCCGGCACATCACGCTCGATCGGTCCGTGCGGCGTGAGCACGTCGACGCGCAGATGGCAGTAGATGTCGAACGCGTAGGCGTCGGCGAGCTGGTGCATCTGGTAGGTCCCGAGGTCGGCCACCGTCAGCGGGGCGGTGGCGATCGGCGGTTCCTGCAGTGCGCCGAGCGTCTCCAGCAGGCGGGGCGCGTATTCCCGCAGCTCGTCGAGCACCTGTTCGGGAGTCCACGCCAGCCGCGGCTCGACGAGGAGATCCATCAGCCGCTCCGCGGGCAGCACCGGGGGTGGCTCGGCGGGAGGCGGCGACGGCTCAGCCGTCTCCTTCCAGTTCGAGCTGATGTGCGCCGCCACGTCCTGCACCCGCCAGCCGCTGCACCCACTCGGGCGTGCCCACTCCTCCGCGCTCAGTGTCTCGAAGACGCCGAGCGCGTCATCGATGCCCAAGCGGACCGCAGCGAGACCTTCGTTCGACACGTGCTTCCCCCCGGCTGGACGGCGACTGCCGGCGACGCTACCGCCCCGGCTCATGCGGCCCTGCGCGGATACGCGCGCATCTGCGGGGGGTTCGGCTGTCCCCGCCGGAACCTGCGGTTCCGTCGGGGGCCCCTTCCGGGCTCCCACCCACCCGAGGCTCCTGCCGGAGCCCCCCGATCGCCGATCGATCCAGCTTGGCTGGTCGATCGGCAGCAGCTCTTCGGTGCCGGCCGAAGGCCGGCTCGTTGCACTCAGCGGAAAGGCTCCGCCTTTCCGCTGAAGCCGTCAGGCGGCGTAGTTGCGCAACACCCGCAGCGCGGCCGCGCCGCGTGGGCCGGCCGTGACCAGCGTCGTGTCCTCGGGACGCAATCGCCTGGCACCCACGCGGCAGAACTCGCCGGCCGGCCCGCGGATCGACGACGTCGCGGCGGGATCGCCGTAGCGCCACGTCGACCCGTCGGGCGCGACGAGCTCGCAGAACACGTCGCCGGGCTGCTCCCCCTCGACGGCGAACGCGTACGGCAGCGTGGCATGACCGAGCCACGCGATGTGGCGCAGCCGATCGGTGTCGGGCAGGTCGATGCCGAGTGGCTCGGTGATGTCGAGGGCGTGGGCCCAGTGCTCGGCGAGGCGCGTCGTGACCAGCGTCGTCGGGCGCAGCGGGGTCGCCGCCCACCGCACTGCCCTGGCGGGATCGGCGGCCCTGAGCGCGCCGACGGCGGCTCGGCGCGCCACTCGCCAGCGGTCGAACACCACGTCCGGCGGCGCCCGTTCCTCGCGCACCCTCCGTTCCATCGCCGCGTCCACCGACTCGCCACCATCGCGTTCCCGCCAACCGCCCGCCCGCTCGTCGTCAGCGGCGGCGTTGATCGTGGCCACCACCGCCTCCTCGGTCTGGGCGAGGTGCAGCACCACGTCGGCGACGGTCCAGCCCGGCGCGCCGGACTCGGCTCTCCACGCCGTCTCGTCCAGCGCGGCGAGGATCGCCTCCAGCTGATCCTGCTCAGCGATGAGGTCAGCGATGACGTCCATCGTGGGCGCCCGCCGTCACGTGATGTCGTACGTGATGGGCAGCCGCTTCAGCCCGCCGACGAACAGGGTCTGCATCTCGGCCGGCTCCCCGGCCAGCTCGATCGAGCGCAGCCGCGGCAGCAGCTCGGCGAGCAGCGCCCTGACCTCCATCCGCGCCAGCATCACACCGAGGCAGTAGTGGACCCCGAAGCCGAAGGCGAGGTGCTTGTTCGGCGTGCGCCCGACGTCGAAGCGGAACGGGTCGTCGAACACCTCCTCGTCGCGGTTCGCCGACGGGTACGACAGCAGCACCGCATCGCCAGGTTGGAACGTGTGGCCGCGCAGCGTGTACTCGGTCGTGCAGTTGCGCATGAAGTGCTTGACCGGCGTGACCCAGCGGATGATCTCGTCGACGGCTGTCGGGATCAGCGACGGGTCGGCCTGCAAGCGGGCGCGCTCGTCGGGGTGCTCGATCAGCGCCAGCATGCCGCCGGCCATCGCCGACGCGGTGGTGTCGTGGCCGGCCGTGGCGAC
>JBIOUO010000289.1:0-32211 GCA_044867195.1 Ilumatobacteraceae bacterium | reverse complement strand
GACCTCGAGCACCAGCTCACCCTGCGCGCCGCATCGTGAACACGGGCCGGGAATCTGGCACGCACTCGCGACCCCGCCGAACCCCGTGGGCACCTTCGCCTCGATGCAACGGCGGATGACGCCGTCGAGGTCGTTCACGGACATCGTGAGGTAGCGCAAACCCAGCCACGGCAGCACTCCCGCCGAGCGGTTGTGCGCGAGCCCGACCACAACGCGGTCGGAGGCCTGTGACGCCACGGCGTCGCGCACGACGATGCCGACGACGCGCGGGTGCGGACCAGGCCCCCATCCAGGCCGTCGCTGGTCATGACCCGGCGGGGCGGATCAATTTGGTTGATACGAGCGTCTCAAGTTGATATGATCATCTCATGAGTCTCCGCGACGAGCAGCGGGCGCTGACCCGCCGCAAGGTGCTCGCCGCCGTGCTCGATCTCGTTGCCGAGGGATCGCTCGACGAGCTGTCGGTGCCGGCGGTCGCGCGACGAAGCGGTGTCTCGGTGGCGACCATTTACCGGTACTTCCCGACGCGCGACGAGTTGCTCGCCGCCGCGGCGGCCGAACCGTCACGCCACGCGTTGGCGCAGCCGCTCGCCCGCCGGCCCGACGACGACGACTTCGCCGCCTTCCAGCGGGCGATGTGGCACGACTTCGCCGGCAACCTTGCGCTGTTGCGCCACCAGATCGCGTCCACGGCGGGACGGGAGATGCGGACACTTCGTCTGGAGCGCAGCCGATCGTTGCTCGCCGGCTACATCGAGCGTCACGGGATCGATCCGCAGTCCGACGCGGGCGAGCGGCTGATCTCGCTCCTGCTGCTGATCAGCGGCTCACTGGCGCTGATCGAGCTGCACGACCGCCAGGGCCTCGACGTCGATGAGGCTCTCGACCGATCGTTCTGGGCCTTGCGTGCGCTGATCGACGCAACCCGACAGGAATCACTCATTGCCGCCCGCCGGTCGGACTCGGCAACCACCCGAACCGATGGGTACCGGTGAAGCCGCCAACACGATCGCCCATCGCCATCGGTCTTGTTCTCGCCGCTCTCACCGCCTGCGGGAACGCGCCCGCCGCCACGTCGAGTCCTGCCACGGGCACGACCGTCATCCCCCAACCGACCCTCGCGGCCACCAGCGCCACGACATCAACCACCACGACGTCACCGGTGATCGACACGCACACGTCGGTGGCGGCGGCGACCTCCACACCAGCACCCGCGGTGGCCGACCCGGGCGATCTGTACGCACTCGACGTCGCTTCCGGCGAGATAAACCGCCTCACGACCGACCCTCGCCTCGACGGTGCCCCGGCATGGTTGCCCGACGGTCAGCGGCTGCTGTTCGGCCGGCTCGTGTCCGGCACCGACCTGGCGAATGGGAACGCCGACATCTTCCTCATCGCCGCAGACGGCACCGGCGAACAGCGACTGACCGACCATCCGGCCAATGACCTCAACCCGCGGTCGTCACCGGACGGAACTTCGACCGTGTTCAGCAGCGAACGCGACGGCAATGCCGAGATCTATCTCCTCACCCTCGCCACGGGGGAGCTGCGGCGACTGACGAACGATCCCGCGAGCGACCGCTACCCAGCCTTCTCACCCGACGGCCAGACGATCGTGTTCACCAGCGACCGCACCGGCGACAACGACCTGTACCTCATGGACGCCGCAGGCTCCAGCGTCCGAGCACTCACCGATTCCCCCGGAACCGAGTGGCTGGCCGAGTTCTCCCCCGACGGCGCAACGATCGCCTTCGCCACCGACCACTCCATCGATCTGATCAACACCGATGGCTCCAACCGCACCACCCTCACGCCGGACGCCGCCAATCATCCCAGCTGGTCACCAGACGGCCGCCGGATCGCCGCGGTCACTGTCACCAAGGAGGGCGATTTCGAGATCTGCATCATCGACGTGTCCACCGCCGCCTTCATCGTCGTCACCGAGGACGGCACCAACGACTCCTATCCCGCCTGGTCACCCGACGGCGGCACCATTGTCTTCACACGGGCATCGATCCAATGAGTGCGCCTGGCGCAGTGGCCGGCCCGCCGAAGGAGATGCGTCGTCCGAATCATTCCCAAGAGAAGAGGCAGCCCATGACATCGAGCGCATCGTCGGAGACGTTTGCGGCACCCGGACCCGGCGGGTGGCGGCGCTTGGCCGACCACTTTCCACGGGCGTTGACCGCCGAATACCAGCGCATCTACGCCGAGACCTGCCCTCCCGGCATGGCGTCGTACATGCAGCGCTACGGCGTGCTGGCCCGCACGCTCGACGTCGCCTTCGTCCACGGGCACCTGTACATCACACCGGTGCCACTCGCCGGGCCGCGCGACCCGCGACGAACACCGCCACGCGCCGTGGTGTGGGCGCTGTCGCGGTTGCACCCGACGTTCCGTCGCCGCAACCGGGCGGCCCGCTACGCCCTCAAGGGTCGGCCCTGGCGCGCCGTCACGGAGCACTGGTTCGCCGTCGAGCGCCAACAATGGTGGGAGGCAAACGCGGATATCGAGGCGGTCGACCCAGCAAGCCTGGACGGGCCGCGCCTGGCCGAGCACCTCCACACCTGCCGACAGCACGCCACCGGCGGCTACCTGCGTCACTTCGAGCTGCACGGCGACGATCTGCTGCCTGTCGGGCTGTTGATCGCGCGGTGTCGGCAGTGGGGGGTCGAGCCCGCACTGGCGACCGGGGCGCTGGCCGGGGCATCCACGGCACCGCACGCAAGCGACGTGTCCGGCTGGATGCTCGTCACTGGGTACGACCTCGACTGCCTGACGTGGAGCGAGCTCGAGGACATCGTCACCCCGTCGATGCCGAGCGGCCACGTCCCCGTCGATCTCGGCGCCCACGTGCCCGCCGAGCACCACGACGAGCTCGAGACTCTGGTGGCCGACGCCCGCAACGCCGTCCGTTTACGTGACGACAATGGAGCAATCACCGGCGCCTGGCCGATGGGGCTGCTGCGCCGAGCGATGCTCGCCACCGGCGACCGCCTGTTCCCCGCCGATCCGACGATCGCCGTGGAAGCGACCGTCGAGGAACTGGTGGCCCTGCTGACTGGCGGTGTCGGTGTCACCGTCGATGACCTCGACCTCCGGCGCCGAGAGCGCGCCGGAAACTCTGCGCTCGACGCCCCGCCGGCGATCGGCCCCGAGTTCGCCATCCCGCCTCTGGACGCGCTACCACCCCCGCTGGCGCTGATCGGCGCCGCCCAACTGGCCACCGCCGAGCACATGCTCGGCGACGACAGGCCGGTCGGAATCGGCACCGACTGCTACACCGGCCGGGCGATCGTTGTCGACGATCCGACCATGGCGATGAGTACGTTCGAAGCCGGCGACGTGATCATCACGCGCGCCACCAGCCCCTCGTGGAACGCGTTGCTCGTGCACGCCGGTGCCTTGGTCACCGCCACAGGTGGTCTCGTCTCGCACGCCGCGGTCACCGCCCGCGAGCTTGGGATCGCGGCGATCATCGGCGATCCCACGGCGTGCCAGCGGTTGCGCACCGGCAACATCGTCACCGTCGACCCGATTCACGCCACCGTCGTCGTCATCGAGTGAAGGATCCGAGCGCCGATCTACCGGGGACTGTGCACAGTCCGACATACCGGGCACCGTCACGGCCGGTTGGGCCTCTTCGGCCTGCTCGATGCAGGAGCGCCGCTGTGATGCCTTTCGGTGTGCCCCATGTGCTCGCTGATCTCTGTCACCTGTCGGTCGGAGAGCACTCGTCCGCCGGACACGGATGCGGCGGCCTCCAAGAGGATGATCAGCAGGCGCTTGAGCGCGGGCTGATCGATGAAGTCTGTCCCCAAAACGGCCACACGGTCGTACAGCTCGTCCAGCTCGTCTCGAGCGCTCTTCCTCGGGCCGTCCTCCTTCGAGCCGTGACCTATCCGTCACCACGGCGGTCACGGCGACGCCGTGGCCAGGGGCCGATCCGGTGGCGCTGGGGGGAATCGAACTGCCGCCGACGCGATCTTGTCGGACCTGGTCAACGGGAATCGCACCTGTTCATGGGGGGTTTCGAGTGACCGATAGTGACCGCCAGTGTCCGTACAATCGCACATTCCGCGTCCTCTCGCGTCCTGCCGCGTCCTGCGAGACCTCCGGACGGGAGGGCGCTTCGCCACTCGTCGTGACCGTCGTCCGTCAACCGGCTGCTCCAGGAGCGGGCGCTAGGCACCGACTCGTGAACGCTCGGCCGGACATCGTGGTGAGGGATCGGTTCGGCGGAGCCGTGCGCGCGGTCGAGGTCAAGGCTCGACGTGGGGTCGACGAAAGCTGGGCAGCGCAGTTGCGACGGAATCTCCGCGCGCATGATCTGGGTCTGATGGCGGCCTACTTCATGATCGTTACATCGAATGATGTCTACCTGTGGCACCAGCGACAGCGAGACGAGGATCTGACGGTCCGGTCACCTGACGCCAGCGCGGGGCTACGCGATCTCGTGGGAGACACCGCAGCCTTTGGGGACCTCGATGGACGCACGTTGGAGCTGATCGTGCAGTCGTGGCTTGCTTCTGTGGCGCGCTTGGACGATGCGTCGGAGCTGTCGACGACCGCCCGCCATCTCTTGGTTGACTCAGGTCTGTTCGATGAACTCCACGGCTCAGTCGTCGAGTTTGAGCCGGTGTGAGGCGCCTCTACGTCGAGTCAAACTTCGTGCTCGAGATGGTGTTCTCGCAGCAGCGAAATCAGGAGTGCGAGGTCCTGCTGGAGGGCGCGATGGTGGGCGAGTACGCCCTTGTCGTGCCGTCGTACTGCCTTGGTGAACCGCCTCGAAATGCGTGGAGCTGGGGGGAATCGAATTGAACCTGGTGGGGTGGATGTCGCCGATTTCCGCCGATTGTCAAGAACCCCTGGTGGGAGCCCATTTCCTGCGTTGCGGGCTCTGCCGTTCTGCCGACATTTGCCGACGATTCTCGGCCTTCTTGTGACCAATACGTGACCAGCGCCTTACCGGCGGCGATGCGCTGAGCCGACTAGCACCCGCCCACTCCAGCAGCCTTCGCAGTGGTGCTCGCCGCCGTAGGTGGGGCAGTTCCCGGCGACCGGGCAGCGCTCGCGCAGTGCACGGCGCTAGTCGCTCAAGCCCTCGATCAGAGTGCGGACGCGCTGGTCGATGTCGTCGCGGATGGTGCGCACGACGGCGAGGGGTTGCCCTGCGGGGTCGTCGATGTTCCAGTCCTCGTAGCGCTTACCGGGATAGAGCGGGCAGGCGTCCCCGCAGCCCATCGTGATGACGATGTCGGAAGCCTGCACCGCGGCGTCGGTGAGCAGTTTGGGAGTGGCGCTTCTGGCGGCGAGGTCGATGCCGATCTCGTTCATGGCGTCGACGACGGTCGGGTTGATCGTGTCGGCGGGTGCGCTGCCCGCCGAGCGGACGACGACGCGTTCACCGGCGTAACGCTGAAGGATGGCAGCGGCCATCTGTGAGCGTCCGGCGTTGTGGACGCACACGAACAAGACCTCGGGGCGTTCAGACACGCTCAACCTCCGGTCGGGTCGATGGATAGAGGAGTGCGATCAGGCCGATGGCGATGATGGTGCCGACGAGTTGCATGACGATGAACATCGGCACGGACGACGGCTGGATCCCCGTGAAGCTGTCGGAGAGGGTGCGAGCGATGGTGATGGCTGGGTTGGCGAAGCTGGTCGAGGAGGTGAACCAGTACGCCCCGGCGATCCAGAGTCCGACCGCGTAGGGCACTGCTGTGCTGTGTCCCGTCCGGAGACAGCCAGAGATGATCACCAGGAGACCGGTCGTGGCGACGATTTCCGACAGCCACAGGGCGCCCGATGATCGAGCCTGTGTCGACACCTCGAAGGCGGGGAGCTCGAACATGACGTTGGCGAGGACCGCGCCAGCGCATCCACCGATGACTTGCGCTGCGATGTGGAGCGCAGCGCTCGGAGTGTCGATCAGTCCGTGGACGCGAGCCACGATCGTGACCGCCGGATTGAAGTGCGCGCCGGACACCGAACCAAAGATCAGGATCAGGCCGACGAGCGCGGTGCCGGTCGCGGCGGCGTTCTCGAGCAGCTGCAACCCAAGGTCGGAGGGTGACAGCCGCTGGGCCATGATCCCCGAGCCGATGATGGCGACGATCAGCAGACCAGTGCCGAGCGCCTCGGCGACGACACGGCGCACGACCTCCACGGTGCGATCGTCTAGCCCTCGCCTGCGCAGCACGGGTCAGTCGGGCCACACGACATCGCCGGGGCGTCGGCGAGCACGGTGTAGAACTCCCAGTCGTTGTCGGGTCCCTTGACCCACGTCTTGTCCTGGACGGCGAAACAACAACTCACGTTCTGCTGGACCTGCTGGACGAACCCGAGTTCCTGTGTGCGAGCGATCACCGCGGCGACGTCGTCGGTCGACTCGACCTCGACGCCGATGTGGTTGAGCGTGCCTGGCTCTCCGGCGTTGGCGAACAGCACCAGCTTCAACGGCGGGTCGGTGATGGCGAAGTTGGCGTAGCCCTCGCGCACCTTCGCCGGTGGCGTCTGGAAGAGCTTCGTGTAGAACGCGATCGAGGCGTCGAGGTCCTCAACGTTGAGGGCGAGCTGGACTCGGGACATCGGAACTCCTAGATTGACGAATGTCGATGCAGTTCAATCTAGGGACTAGATTGAGGAATGTCAATGGACGTCTTCGACGAGTGTCGATACAGTCGGCGGCATGCGAAAGGCTGCCGTCCTCGACCCGATCGCCTGTTGCACACCCGTGCGCGCCGAGATGCTCGACGAGACGACCGCCGCGACGTTGGCGCGTTCGTTCGGTGCGTTGTCCGATCCGATTCGGCTCCGCCTGTTGAGCTTCATCGCGTCGGCCGATGCCGACGAGGTGTGTGCGTGCGACCTGATCGAGCCATCCGGCCGCTCACAGCCCACCGTGAGCCATCACATGAAGATCCTCGTTGACGCGGGTCTCGTCACTCGGGACAAGCGCGGGCTCTGGGTTTGGTACCGGCTCGTGCCCGAACGGCTCGACGCACTTCGGGCCGTCCTCCGGTAGTGCGCCACGCTTGAACAGCGCGAGCGTTTCCTGATCGGCCCTAGTTGCTCTTGGTCGATCGGGTAGCGAGCGGCGCGGCGGTGACGGTGAGCTTGCGGATCGACTTCTGCTCGGCAGGCACGGCGACAGCGAACCGACCACGCACCCGCATCACCGTCAGGTCGCGGGAGAACTGCTCGTGCGGCGAGAGGGCGACCTCGAAGTCGGTGTTCACGACGAGGAACACACGCGTCGAGTCGTACACGACCCCCTTCGCTGCGTCGCCCACCAGCGCGGGGATGCCGACCACGTTGAGCGGTCCGGCGTTGGCGAACCCGTTCGGGAACACGAGATGCCCGTCACTACCGACGCGCACCGCTTCAGCAGCAGCCGTTGATGGTGCGACGCCGAGCACGTTCGCTGCACCACCGGAGTCGCCGATCTCCCCGGCCGCGGTCATCGCTGCGGAGAACAGGTCCGGGCCATCCACCGCGTCGGCGAACCCGAGCAGCCCGACCGGGTTCGCACCCGTGCCGTCACCGTTGAGCAGCCCGTCGTCCAGCTCCGGGCCGAAGCCGTCCATCAGCGCGGTGCCGAGGGCCGCGGTGATATTGAACGCCGAGTCGCGGATCGTCTCGTTCGAGATCGGCAACGTCCCCGCGAGCTTCTTCACGACGGATATGTAGCTGCGGTCGCCGAGGGTGATGACCGGCAGCGGCTGGCCTTCGCTGACCCAGGCCTGACCGGACGGTTCGATGACCGGCCAGGACACTGCGCCGCTGGCGGTGTTGTACCGGGTGAGGGAGCGGGCGAAGGGGGCGCCGCCGACGATGGCGTTGACGACCCCGTTGACGATCTCGGGCGGGCACATGCCGGGGGCAGGCGGGAAGCCAGAGGTGAGCAGATCGGGCATGGCAGCGCTCCTTCACAGGTGAGGGTTCAACTCACCGGGGCACCTGGCCGACCGGGGAACCGCCACAGGCGTTCTCCCGTGCCGCAGGCTACTCCAAGGTGCCGAGCGCCTCCTGGCGCACCCAGCCGCCGAGCGACGGTCCCGGCGGCGATGTGCCCCGTGCGCCCTGGTCCGCTGATCCTTGGCTCTTGCGCCAGTGCGGACGGGTGGCCAGCACGGTGGCGACCGGCGTCCTGCACCCGCTGGGGGTCCACGTTGCTCTCATCGTCCAGCCGCGTCGTCAGGTCCACTCCGACCGCCCACAGGTCACCGGGCTGGTGCATCGCCGCTGCGGCGAGGCGCTCGACCTCGGCGATCTGCATCCGCCCGAGGCGTTGCGCCAGGGCGTCGCGCTGCTGCTCGGCGTCACGCAGCCGTGTCCGGTAGCGGGCTGCCTCGCTCCTCAGTGACGCGCCGTCGTCGGGCGGTGCGTCACCGTTGCCGTGGTCGCCGTTCGTCGTCGCCGTGTCGGCGGTCGTGGTGGCGTCGTCGCTCATCATGCTCCAGGGATGTCACAGCGGAACGGGAGCAGCGGGACGGCCGCTGACAGCAGCGCCCGGGCGGCGGGCTCGTTCATCATCTCAGCTGTCCTCCATGCCGTCGAGGTCGTCGGGTACGTCGAGGCGCAGCTGATCGCCGAGCAGCTCGTACACGTCGAGCTCGGGGACGCTGGTGCCACGATCCTCGGCGCTCGGCGTGTCGGCCCACTCGGCCTGCGCCCGCATGAGGATCGGGCGGCCTCGACCGTCCGGGTCGCTGTCGGGCCAGAAGGCGACCCAGCCCTCCGGGATCGGGTCGTGTTCGTGAGTCATGGCGTCTCCTTCCGTGGCAGGGGCGGCGGTGGCGGCGGATGCTGGTCGGTCGCCACCCGCGAGCACCCCAGGAGCGACACCATGGCAACCACCCGCACCCGCAAGACCGACCCCGCAGCTGCGCTGAAGAAGGCGGTCGCCGAGTACGAACGGGCGAGCGTTGCGCTCGACCGCGCTCGGTCCGCTCGCAACGAGGCGATGCGGACCATGAAGGACGGCGGCGCCACGTACGCGCAGGTCGCCGAGATCGCCAAGCTCTCGCCAATGGCAGCCCGCAGCGCGATCATGGGCAAGTAGCCCCGCCCGGCTCCCCACCCGTTCACGTGCGGCCCCCGGCTTCGGTCGGGGGCCGATGCGCGCCGGGGGATGGATGTCGGGCTGTCGGGACGAAGAACGGCGTACTTGCACGTGGGTGAGCGCGCTGTCCCCCCAGGGTTCCGGGGCGGCGGGGGATGATCCCGGGACGCCCGACGCCTCGGTGCCCCAAGCCTGCACCAGCGCCACGCAGAGCTGCCTGTGCGCCTCGCTGCGCGTCGTAGTGGTGCCGAGTGCGACCAGCGGTGCAGCAGTCGAGCAGCGAGAAGCTTGGAGCAGCGCAGGTCGCAGTCGCGGCGGCGGGGCGGTCGTGTGTTCGGCCGGGCGTCGTTCGCAGGTGGCGGTTCGGTCATCGCCACAGCCACAGGCGAGGCTCGGAACCACTGGTTCCCTACCGGTAACCAGTGGTGGTTCCGCGTTGCCCGGCGGACTGGTTCCGCCCGGTTCCGGGACCGGTTCCGCCCCAGCGTGTGAGCCGATCAAGGGAGGCGGTGGTTCCGGTAGGCGACGGCAGCGAGCACGACCGACCGGTTCCGGCCCTTCCCGGCGTCCCGGAGTGCCTTCTGGGCCGCGTTGCCGCCGACGCCGAATGGCAGCCCGAGGGCGTCCAGGTCGGCCGCTGCGTCGGCGGTGCCCGAGGGCCATGTGCGTACGGCCCGGCGAAACGCCAGCGGCTCCTCCATCATCACGAGGTCCAGGTGCTCGGGCACCCATCCGATCCGACTCAGCCCGTGATGACGCAGGCGCATCGCACCGGCGTCGCCGGTGTGGATGACCCAGCCGATGTCGACGTCGGCGCCCTTCGCCGACGAGCCCGAAGCGCGGTCTTTTGTGGTGTGGCCGGCGTGGTCCAGGCGGGCGAGCGAGATGCCCCGGGCCTTCACGTGCATGGCGCTCCAGCGGTAGAACTCGCGCACGTCGGCGCCGGTGTAGTCCTGGCCGCTGATCACTCGCGAGAACGTGTCGATGACGAGGGCGGCGGGCTGGTGGAGCTCCAGCAGGTCGAGCAGCGCCCGCCCGCCTTCGCGGGTGTCGAGCAGGGGCAGGGTGGGGTGCAGGAAGTACCGAACCCGGGCGAGGTCGTCGGGGCCGAGACCCATGTCCTCGACCCGCTCCAGTAGATCCTCCTCGGTCATCTGGAGGTCGAGGTAGACCACGACCACGGGCTGGACGGGCCGCCCGGTCCACGGGCATCGCCCGATGGCAAGGCAGGCGGCGAGGTAGAGCATCAGCAGGCTCTTGCGGTGCTTGCGCTCGGCCGTCAACGAGATCATCCGTCCCCGGGGGTCCGCGTTGAGCCCCGGGCCGCTTGGCGTCTCAGGCCGCGTCGTTACCGTCGAGTCCAAGCGCACGACGCAGCGCAGCGGTCGGGATGCGGTACTTGCCGCGCACCCGGATCACTGGCACGCCCGCCGCTAGCTGACCGGTGCGGGCCAGTTCGTAGCCCGTGGTGGCCCCGATCCCGAGCGCCGGGCAGGCCACATCGAGGCCAACCGTGGGCACTTGCTCCGGGTCGGGGATGAGGCGCACCCGCTCGTTTGGCGGCGCAGGGGTCGTGGTCATGCCACAAATGGTGGCGCGTACTAGTGCTACTTGGCAACGCATACGTGTCGCATTTAGCTCCGAGGTCATGCGACCAAATGGACCGGCGATGAACCTGGTGACGAGGGGGGACTGGGTGGAGCTGCCCGACGGGGCGTACGTCCCCGAGTGGGTCAAGGGTGCGGTGTTCACCTGGACCGAGGACGACGGCACGCTGCTGGCGTCGGTTGTCGTTGACGCGACGGTGATCGACGGTGTGCCGGAGTGCACGAGGATCGAGCTGACCTCCGCTGCGTCGCCGTTGTCGGCGGCGTTGCTGGCACGGATCAACCCACGCGAAATGGCGACTTCCGTTCTGACCCTCGCCGGATTCGTGCTGACGAGGACGCGTGAGGGGCCGTACCTCGCCTTCGGATCGAAGGCGCTCGCCGAGCAGCTCGACGGGTTGCCGCGCCGCCGGACGATCACTGCTGCCCGTCTCGCTGAGGTCGCCGACGCCTACGGGCGCGGCGGGATCCAGACGGTGGTCGCCGAGTGCCACGTGAGCCGGTCGCAGGCGCACCGCCTGGTCGCCAAGGCTCGTGAGGCGCGGTACCTTCCGGGGGTGCCGTCGTGAGGGGCACCGTCACCCGGTCGGGCACCGGATGGCAGTACGTGGTCGACCTCGGCCGCGACCCGGTGACGGGCAAGCGCCGACAAGTGCGCAAGCGAGGGTTCCGCCGCCAGGGTGACGCCGAGGGTGCGCTGACTGATGCGCTCGCCGAGATGCGTCGCGGGGAGTTCGTTCGCCGGACCAAGGGCACGCTCGCCGAGTACCTCACCGGCTGGCTGGAAGCACGCTCGGTCGACCTGCGACCGACGACAGGGTACGGCTACCGGAAGGTGGTCGAGGCCCGGATCATCCCGGGCATCGGTCAGGTGCGGCTGTGCGAGATCGACACCGCGCTGCTGGAGAGTGGTACGCGCAGCTGGTGAAGCACGGAGGGCGCGGCGGCAAGGGGCTGCACCCCAAGACGGTCGCCAATACCCACGGGGTGGTCTCCGTCGCCCTCGGCGACGCTGTGCGCCTGCGCAAGCTCAAGCACAACCCTGCGTCCGACGCACGGCTTCCACGCCGGGAGCCTTCGAGGACGACGGCATGGAACGCGCAGGAGGCAGCAGCGTTCCTTGCCGCCGTCGCCACCGAGCGGCTGTACCCGCTGTGGCGACTGGTGCTCGCCACCGGGCTCCGCCGCGGCGAGTTGTGCGGGCTCCGGTGGAACGACGTCGACCTGGAGGCCCGGCAGCTGGAGGTGGTGCAGGCCCGGGTCGTCGCCGAGGACGTGGTAACCGGTGCGCCGAAGTCAAAGGCGGGTTCCCGGGTCGTCACCCTGGACGCCGTGACCGTCGACGCGCTGGTGGCCTGGCGCAAGCGTCAGGTCGCTGAGCGGCTGGCAGCTGGCCCGGCGTGGGTTGACCACGGGCAGGTGTTCGTGGACGAACTCGGCGTGCCACCCCACCCGGAGACGCTGACCCGGTGGTGGCGCGAGACGGTCAAGCGGGCCGATGCCCGACCGATCCGGCTGCACGATGCCCGGCACACCGCGGCGACGCTCCAGCTGCGCAACGGAGTCCCGGTCAAGGTCGTCACCCGGCGCCTCGGGCACGCCGACGTGGCGGTGACCCTGCGGGTGTACCAGCACGTGACCGCCCAGGACGACCAAGGCAGCAGCCGACGTGCTCGGCCGCGCCCTTGACGGCGGCTCGTGACCAAACGGTGACCACCGGGCTCCCGGCACCCCGTCTGACCAGGGCTTATGTTGTTGTTGTGGAGCTGGGGGGAATCGAACCGTCATGCGTCCTGCCCCGATGTGCCTGCTCAGCAGCTTGCGCCCCTGGTCAGAGCCGATTTCTTTGGTGACTGTTGGTGACGGGAGTGACCGGAAGTGACCGGTGTTCCCCGTCCTTTTTCCGTTCCATCCGTCCTTTTTCCGTCCCGGATCAGGCGACGTCGAGGAAGCGCCGGAGCGCTTCGCGGATGATCTCGCTGGTCGAGGTTTGCTCAGCGCTGGCGCGGGCTTCCACGGCCGCGCGCAGCTCTGGGTCGAGGCGCACGGGCACGACCTCTGCCGGTGCCGAGCCCGTGCGTGGCCTGCCGCCGCGTGGACGCAGCCGGCTCGGGTCGTAGCCCGCCTCGGCCTCGTCGGCGAGTCGTTGGATGTCGTCGTCGGTGAGCGGCGTCCCGCGTGAGGTGCCGACCACTGGTTGCTTCTTGGTCATGTCAGGGGCTCCTGAGGTGGGAGCAGGTTCTCGTACTGGCGCCGCATCGGCATGGCGTGGATCACCATGTTGCGTCCGTCGTCGAAGTGAAGCACGACGAGTTCGAGCATGTTGCCGGCCGGGTCGGGGCCGAGCACCAGTGTCCGGGCGGGGGTGGTGTCGTCGTCGAGGTCGGCGACGAGTCGAGGGTGGTCGAGCGCGTGGAAGATCTGGCGATCGGTGACGCCGTGCTTTCGGGCAGATCGGTGGATCTCCACGTCACGCCTCAATCGTAATACGAAACGATCGTCGAGGCAACGGGCGAGGCAGCGGCTCACGGCGCACGGTTCTCGCCCTTTCCAGGGTCTGTCGCCTCGTTGCCATCGGCCGGCCGCTTCTTCGAGCGGGTCCAGTGGAGGAGGTCGTTGAGGTCGCTGGTCAGCTCGCGCTGCTTGCCTTGGAAGAGGTGCCCGTACACGTTCATCGTGACGCCGATCTCGGTGTGCCCCATTCGTTCGCTGATCGCCTTCGGGTGGGCTCCGATGTCGATGAGGAGCGAGGCGTGGCTGTGGCGCAGGTCGTAAGGGCGGATGCGCCCTAGGCCGGCCGCTTCGCAAGCACGGTTGACGATGCGCCACACGGTGTGGTCGAGCATGGCCTTGCCGCGTGGCGACACGTAGATGCGGTCGTCGGCTCCGGCGAGCGACCCATCGCTGCCGCTCGCTTGTCGAGGTGGTCACGCAGGTCGTCCATGAGCCACTCGGGAAGCGGGATCGTCCTCAGGCCGGAGGCGGTCTTGGGTCCCTTCACGACCAGCTCGCCCTTGACCCACATCTGCACTTCATTGACCGAGACCGCGCGGCTGTCCCAGTCGACGTCCATCAGGCGCAACCCGCAGAGCTCCGACGGACGAAGCCCGGCGAGCGCGAGCAGCCACACTGCCGTTCGGTAGCGCTCGTCCGTGTGCGCGACGAGGCTGTCGACCTGATCCATCGTCAGGACCCGCGTGCGCTGGCGCCGGGTCGGCATGCTGTGGCCGGCGGCTGGGTTCTCGCGCACCGCCCTGGCGCGTACCGCGGTCTTTATGATCTGCGAGAGCACCGACAGCGTCTCGCGGACCGTCTTCGCGCTCAGGTCGCGTTCGAGCAGCGAGGTGGCGAAGAGCTCGACCTCGACCCAGTCGATGGAGTGAGCTTCCGCCCGCGGAACTGAGGGAGCAGCTGGTTGCGGAGCACCTTGTCGTAGCCGCGTCGCGTCGAGGGCGCGAGCTTGACCGTCGTCTTCCACCAGACGTCGACCCACTCCTCGAACCGGGTCTTGTTCGTCTTGGGATCGATCCACTCGCCCTTCTGCATCTCCGCGCCGACGCGCTCGAGGAACTTCTCGGCGTCCAGCTTGCGTGCGAACGTGCGGCTGCGGTCGCGTCCAGAAGGGTCGGTGTAACGCGCCTTCCACTTGGAGTCGCGTGTGCCCTTCTTGACTCGTCGGCCGGACGATGGGTCGACGACCCACTTGAACTTGGTGGGTTCGACGAAACCCATCACTCACCTCCGGCCGAGATCAACGATCCCGTGACGATCGACGTTTGGCCGGACTCGGCGAGGTGCGCTCGGAGGGCGCACGTCAAAGACTACGGCCACAGCGACCACATGCCCTTGTCATTGGGCACGACGAGGCGGACGTCCTCGATGCTCCAGTTGGAGGTCGTCGCGACGTCGAGGACGAGCAGCAACTCGATCGAGCGCATCCGTCGGGCGACGATCGAGTCAACACGCCCGGCGATCTGATGTGAGATCTCCGGATAGCGCTCGAAGGAGACGTCACAGATCCACGCGAGCGGTTCATTCCTCCCGTCGGCAGCAGCCAGCGCCCACTGCACGCAGATGAGTCGTCTCGGTCCGGCGGCGGAGCAACCACTGGTGGGTGCTCGGGTAGGGGATACGCAGTAACGGCGACAGCCCGGGTCTCGCCGACCCGCAACTGCTGATAGCCGTGGACCAGAACGACCGACCGGAACGCGAATTACGCCCTCCAAGTAGGTCGCGCCCACACATCAGCCGCCTAGTTGCGCGCCCATCGCGCGCAGCAGCTCTTCCGCAACCTCCTCCTCGAACACGGCGCGCCTGACGTCTCGGAGCGCGTCGGCGAGGCCGGGGTCCCATGGGGTGTCGGGAACTGGCTCCGCTATGGACTCCCGATCTCCGCCGGTCAGGACGGCGGTTCGGTACTCGGACGACGACATCTTCCATGGAGTTGTTCCTGCGTGCGCCGCGAGCCAGCAACAGATGCCGATCCCGGCCGCGTCGAAGTCGGCATGTTGGAGGAGGGTCGCTCCGGCCTGCCCGAGCTGCCTGAGAGCGAGCACGACGGCCAGTGACGGGCGTCCGGACGAACAGATCAGAGGTGGTCCCGACCAGCCGCGGCGGGCCGCGTCGGCGAGCAACGATGGATTCTCGACCACGTAGACCACTGCCGACGCGTCGAGCGGCGGAATGGGCCATCGCAGCAACTGAGAAAGGGTCAACACCGCGGGCTCCGAGGCGTCGGCCAGCTGGCCGAGCCAAGCGGCCAAAGGATGACCTTCTGGCGGACGAACGCCGAGGGCAAGAACTGTGGACGAGAGTGGGTCGGTCTCAATCCCGACGAGTTGCCATGTCTCACGGATCGTCTCCGCGGTCCTCGGCCGGGCGAGGCCCGCCGCGTCGGCGATGGCTGACACCACCAGGCGACCGAGCCGGGTGCCCCGGTCGAGCGCGTGGGGGTTGTTGACGGCCGTCCCGGCCAGTGTGGCCAGCGATACTCCCTTGCTCGGCAGTTGGTCGAGCACGCGAAAGACCCGACTGAGTTCCTCTCGGTAGTCGGTGATCTCGCCGCGGATACCTTCCCGCCGGACGGCAGCCGGCCAGTCACGTAACGGCCCGAGGCCAACAAGCGCTAATCCGGCGCAGCGCTCGTCGAACCAGGCCCAGAGCTCCTCCCTGCTGCGCTGCCGCTCCCTCCGTTCCGCGGTCAGGTCGCCAAGCGGACCGGTGAGGGCTTCAATGCAGCGGCGTAGGGCGGCGGGTGAGTCGAGGCCGAGCCGGGCGCACAGCCGATCGATGCGTACGACGGCGGGCAGTTTGGGGAGGTGTGCATCGCCGAACAGGTCGGCGAGCGCAGCGCGCTGGGGACCGGACAGGTTCGCGAGCTGAACCCGAGTGGGATCACCGGCGCCCGAGGCGAACCGTCGTGCCAGCTCGGCAACGAGCGGCTCGAGCCCTGGCCGTGCGAGGCGCTCACACGCGGCCTTCTCGGTGTCGGACGGTTCGTTTTCGCTCACGCGGCGGAGGGGCTGTTCGGGTCCAGCTGTCGCTGGTGGCCGTCCCACGTGAACCGGGTCGACGTGACTGGCTCGGTCGCGGTGGGCGGATGGAGGTGATGGACGGCGATCCCGTCGAGCGTTGCGTACTGGCACCACTCGTGGTCACTCGTGAACACGGCGTCGAGGTCCCACTCGGTGAAGCGGGCGAAGAGCTGCGAACGGTTCGCCGGGTCAACGCCGGCGAACAGCTCGTCAAGCAGGATCAGGCGAGGGCACGTGGCGGGCTGCCCGTCGGGACCGGTGTAGTGGGCGGCGATCGAAGCCAGCATTGGCAGGTGCAGGGCGATCGAGCGCTCGCCCGTCGACAGTCTCTGCAGCCGGGCCGGAGTGGCCTTCCGATGGCCCTCCCAGTCCCGATGGGCGAGGAGCAGCGTGAACCGGTGCCACGATCGGTAGTCCAGTGTCGCCCGAAGGCGGGCATCCCACGGTGCGGTGCTTTCGAGCTCGGCCCGCGCCTGTTCGACCCGGGCACGCACGAAGTCCTGCAGCGCCGCCGTTTGGGCGTCGGTGAGGTCGCTCGGGTCGTGAAGAAGGAGCGCTCGAGCCGCACGCACCGCGTCGGGTTGCTCGGGATCGACGTCCCAACTGAGACGAACATGAACGTCGCTGGCCTTCGTGCGCACCTGACCGAGTTGGGCGTTGATCTGATCGACGAGCCCGTTGGCGTGCCGGATGCGCTCGGCGAGGGCTCGCCGGATCTCGCCGGCGAGCACGCGTGCGAAGAGCTGCTCCTCCTCAGCGTGGAGCTCGTCGGCCGCGCTGGCGAGTTCGGAGTGCAGCGCAGCGGCGAGATCGCCGATCCGCCGCCGAACCCCACCGCTGAGGGCGGTGAGGTCGCTCCATCCATCGTCGGTCGGGGCGCGGTCGAGGTCAACGCGCCCGCCGAGCTGCTGACGTGTCTGGTGGAGCTGCTCCTCGACCCGGCTGCTGGCGCGATCCCGGGATGGCCGGTCGTCCGCAACGCCGTAGAGCTGAGCGGCAAGGTCGCGTGCGGCGGCGAGCACGGCGGTGACGCCGTCGAGGTCGTCGGGCAACGTTGCCTCGGCGTCGGTGGCCAGGCCGCGTCTGACCGCCGACACGAAGCGCACGTGGGCAGCCACGCGAACCTGTTCTGCACGCTGGCGCTCCTCCTCCGCACGCTGCACGGTGGCTTCGAGGTTGCCGATCGCCTGGTCGATCCGCGGGCGCTCATCCCGCAGCTTCCGTAGCCGTTTGCGGTCAATGGCGTGCTGTTCGCGGAGCTGTTGCAGCCTCGTCAGTACGTCGTCGTAGGCCGCGCCGACCGTCGAAGCAAGCGCGGCGACGGTGCCGTCGAGTCGACGGTGGTCTCGCTGGGTGGCTTCGAATCCCTCTGTCGCCAGGCGTTGGCGCTCGACCGCCTGGATGTGGTCCTCCTGCTCTCGGGCGACCTGCGTGCTCGCCCGGTCGTGATCGCGCCAGCGCGCCGCCCAGGTGCGGGCCGTATCGTCGATCCGCCGGAGCGCGGTGCTGAGCACATCGAGTGACCCCGCGTCGGTCGGGACGTCGTGGTGGGCGGCGACGCTGGTGAGTCGGCGGAAGTGGTCGCGCACGGCTTCGTCGGCGGTCCGGAGGTGCTCCCGGCTCTCGACGAGACGCGTCTCGGCGAATAGGCCTTGCTGCTCAGCCTGCCCGAGCGCCTCCCGAGCCGTATCGACCTCGTCGCCGCCTGGGGCAGCGTCGAGCTCCGCGACCTCGGCGGCGTGGTGGCGGTCGGATGATGCGATCTTCTCGCCGACGGCGCGGTGCTCGGCGCGGTTGGCCGCGATGGCGGCGTCGAGCTCGACGAGGCGGGCGAGCCGGCGCTGCTCGCGGGCTTCGGCACCGAGGAGGCCTGCGGCGACGACCCGCCCGCGGCCTACTGCAGCTCCGAGCCGGAACGTTCCGTCGGCACCGATCACGACCCGGCTGCCGTGCACGGGCTCGGAGGCAGGCGAACTGACCGATGGTGTGACCTCGACCGAGGCCAGCACGCCAGCGACGACCGCCGGTTCGACCCCGGCGCCGGCGAGCGGTCGCAGGATCGACTGGAGCGTGGTCCCGGTGACCGGCGACGTCGTCAGCGTCAGGTCGACGCGTGTGTCGTCGACATCGACAGTGCCGTCGGGCTGCACCCAGGCGTCGGCAAGGCCGGACGCGACCAGTGCCGCCTCGATGCCGTCGAGGCGGTCGGTGGGCGTGCCTGGCAGCACGTCGACGACTCGCCATAGCGGTGCGCCAGGCCGGCCTGCGCGCTCGGCGCGCCAGGTGGGAGCTTCGGGCTCCACGAGCGTGCCTTGGGCGAAGTGTTCGCGTTCGTCTTTGAGCGCGTCGTGGACTTCGTCCTGCACTTGTTGCTGTTGGTCGAGTCGTTCCCGCGTGACCGCGTGCTCTGCCTGGAGGTCCGCACGAAGGCGAGCGAGGGAGGCGACGACGAGGGCGGGCTCGGAAGCCGATATTGACAGTGCGCTGAGTACTCGCTCGACGCCGATCGTGTCGCACGACCTCGCCCATTCGCCGACGCGCCAGCCGTAACGCTCGATCGCCGCGTCGACCTCAGCGCGCGCCTCGCCGATCTGCGCGATCGCCTCGTCGAGCCGCGTGGTGTCGTGGTCGACTTGCTCGGTGCGAGCATCACGGTCGCGAATGGCGTCGCGGTGGCTCTGAAGCAAGGCGCGCACCTCGTCGACCGCTTGGAGGCGCGTGGTGGTGTACGCGCGCACGACCGCCTCGGCGTCGTGTGTGGTGGTGCGCTCTGCGGCGAGCTCGGTGATGTCTTCGACCAGCCCGCCGGCGCCGACGCAGCTGGAGGCGTCTCGGAGGTCTCCCAGCGCCTGGTCGAGGTTGCTGTGCGCGGTCGCTTGTTGCTCGAGGGCGACATCGAGCCGCCTCTCGGCGGCATCGGTCCCTTCGGAGGCTTGCGTGAGCAGCTCGTCAGCGCGTTCGACGGCGTGCGCCAGCACGCTGAGTTGCTCGCGGAGGTCGGCGAGGTTCGCGCCCTCGCGGTAGGCGTCGCTGCGCACCAGCGCGTCCATCTCGGTGGCTGCGCCTTCGACGGCAGCGTCCCGTTCGTCGGTGGCGGTGATGTGGGTGTCGAGGTGGATCCGTTCGGCGGTGAGCTGCTCGGCCGCCGCGCGCGCTCGCCGGGTGATGGTGTCGCGAGCAGACTCGGCCGAGCGAACTTCGTCGGCGAGCCAGGCGAGCACACTGCGCGCGTAGTGCCGCTGGCGGGCCTGAAGTGCTTCGACCACCTGCAGCTCCGTGCGCAGAGCGTCGAGTTGGGCGCGGCGCCGGTCGAGCCGCTCGAACCCTTCGGCGACGGCAGCGATGTCATGGTCGTCTATCGGTGGCAGTGCCTCAGATAGAACGTCGGACAGCTTCTCGAGGTCGAGGTTCTGCGACAGCTTCTCCTTCCGTAGAGCTAGTAGTGCGGTGACCACGGATGCGTACCGGTCGGCACCGAACCCCTCGTACAGCGTCGCTCGCACCGCGGCCCGATGCTCCTCAGCGCTCCCGTGCACCCGACCGTACGGGCCGATCGCCTCCTTGAGGTCTTTCAGCGACAGCGGCACCCTCCCTTGGTCCATCAGGTGCAGGTCGAGGCCGATTGCCTGCGACGTCGTGAAGTAGTCCGTGTCCACCTTGCGCGTGCTCTGCGACGCACGCATCCGGGCGCCGATCGTGAAGGTGTCGGTCCCTCGCCGAAACTCCACCCAGACGTAGCCGGTGCGGCTCGCCTCGTCGGATCCGGTCATCACACGGTCGAACAGGCCGCCGCGAGACTTCGCGGCGGACGTCAGCCTGCCCGGTGAGGCGTCGGCGTCGAGCAGGAAGGGCAACAGCAGCTCAAGCGCCATCGACTTGCCCGCGCCATTGGGGCCGCGCAGGAGCAGCCGGCCGCGATGGAACTCAAAGGTCTCCTCGACGTACCGCCACACCGACAAGAGCCCGGCGCGGGTCGGCCGCCAGCGGTCGGTGGGATAGGACGGCAACGCGGCTAGGGCGGCGTTCAAGACGGTGCTCCGATCACTCGAACAGTGGGTCGTCGAACAATGAGGGATCGGCGGTGACGATCGGTTCGCCGACCCGATAGCGGGCGATCGCCGGGCGACCTTCGAGTCCGCCGTCGGATGTGCGCCTTGCGAGCGCGAATGCTTCAAGAAGGTCGATGGCTTGGCTGGCGAGGACACGGCGACCGTCGTTGTCACGATGGGACTTCGCCCACTGTGGGAACCGGTCGAATACGGCGTCGACCGCGCGCTGCACCTGGGAGCCCGTCAACACGATGGGGCACCGTTGACCGGTGCCGTCGCTCGGTCCGAGCAACTCCTCGACGAGCAGTAGGGCGAGCTGGTGGGCGTTGCCGTGGGGACCGGGGAACTCGATGTCAGTGCTGACACTCGACGTATCGACGACGAGGAAGCCGTCAGCCCGCTCTTCCAGTTCGAGTCCGGCCTCGTCGACACGGTCGCGTAGCCAACCACGCCCTGCCGGGTTGGCGAGGTAGGCCGATTCGTCCGGGGTCAGCTCGTCGGTATACGCGACCGGGCCATCGAGCGCCCGCCGCCCGAGCGTGTGCCGCACCCAGCGGAGACGTTGTGCGGGGTCCGTCAAGGAGTCGCCCGTCGCCGCGGGATCCTCGCCGGCCCCATAGCGCGGCTCATCGGACAGCCCGCGAACGGCATCGGCCACTCCGGCGCCGTCGGGCAGGCTGCTCGGGGTACGAGCGGATGCCAACAGGCGATGCAGGCGTGTCGTCTCCGCATGGAGCATGGCATTGCCATGCTCGGAGGCGACGAAGTCCTCCACGTCGCCGCTCGTGACGCTCACCGCTCCCCAGGACGTCAGCACCAGCAATGCGTCGACAAGGGCCACGCGTTCGCCGTGGCGGCTGCAATCGAGCGCCGCCTGAACGGCCACCGACTGCGCGAGCAGCCCGATCGTCGTGACCGGGTGTTGCACAAGTTCGGCGGCGACCACGCACAGGAGCTGGTAGCGACGGCGATCGAAGGGCTGGCGCGAACCTCGCAAGCGGCGGAGTGGCCGGCTCACATCGACCTCGCCGGCCGGTCGCTTTGATAGCCGGGCGAACCCCGCTCCGACGTCGACCGCGAACGGCCAACCGCACGTGGTCTCGAACCACGCGGCGAGCCACTGGTGGTGGCGCACCACCAGTCGGAACCCGTCGGGATCGGACTCGACCGCGAGTAAAGGAGTGCGCAGCAGCCGTTTCACGGCCTCGGCACGTTCGGCGGCCAGATCGGCGCTCAGCACGTCGCTACGCACCCGCGGCCTCCTCGTAGGGGACTGCGTTCGGGACGCCTGAGTCGGCGCCCGACGTCGAAGTGAGGGCGATCGACACCAGCAGATCGGGCCCCGAAAGCACACCGGACTCGGTGCGCAGGTGGGCGACGCGCCCATCACCGACATGTCGAAGGATGATCTCGAGGTGCCCGTCGAGCGATGTGGCACGACGCGTGCCGTCAGTGGCCAGCTCGGCCTCGAGACCGGACGCCAAGAGGTCGAGCAGTTCGCGGAACTCCGCCTCGCCGAGCTCGGTGAAAGCTGAGAGGCGAACGCTGCCATCGGTAGCGAGCGCTGCGCGGATCGAATGGTGCACGCGCAGCGCCTCGGCCTGCTCGCGTTGGCGCTTTGCCTTCAGCGCCGCCGGATCGGGCACCGGCCGGACGCGGCCGCGGTTGGCCAGCGACCCGCTGGTACGCAACGCCGGCGCTACCTCGACCGGTGTGGTCTCAGACCATGAACGACGAGGATCGCGTGCCTCGCCGTCGACCGCGCGCAGGTGGGCATGCCGCGACGGCCAGAGCCCGAACGCAGCGCCGAACAGGCGGTGGGCGTCGTCATCGCCGTGACATGCTGCGAACCAATCAGCGAGCCGGCGCAGATCAGCAGCGATCGAGGCGGCCCGTCGTCGCTGGTCCCACCGGCGCTCGAGCACACGAAGCAGCTCGACGATCGCGGTACGGGCGATCGTCAGGAGTCCCAGGATCTGAGGCTGCTGCCCCGATGCCGGCGCGAACCACGACTCGATCGCCGACCAGCGGTGACGGCGGTCGGCGACCCATGCCGGGCCGGGATCTCCGGCTGCCGTCGGTGCCAGGTTGGCCCCGGCCAGAGCGCGGTCGAACATCACTGACAAACCGTGCGCCTGCACCCGCTCGATGGCTGCACGGACCCTTCGGTGACGGCGCTCAACACCTTCGACGTAGTCCTCCAGATAGGCGACGGTGCGGCGCTTGACGTCGGTGAACACGACGTCGTCGGTGCCGTCGTGGAGCAGCAGTGCCTGAAGGTGGCCGTTGAACTGGCGCACGCTGGCCACAAGCGAGAGGAGGTGGTTCTCGACCGACGCCAGCTGCACCCGGATACGCCCGTCGACCTCGTCAGAGCGCGGCGCAACGAGAAGCTCGGCGAGCTCACCGAGCCCGTCGCCGATCGCGTCGAGTACGGCAGGCTGCAAGCCGATCGCGCTGCGCAACTCCTCGAAGGCCTGCAATACGCCGGCCGCGGCCGCCTCACCGCGGCGGGTGAGCGACCATTGGAGATTCTTGCGTTCGAAGTCCTCCGGCGTCGTGTACGTAGCGGCGTGGTTGTGCGTGGCTTCGAGCAGCCGCCACTCGGTGAGCTGCTTGAGCGCCTGATCGATCGCCGCGTCGTCGGTCGGCTCGTCCCACCCGATCTCGGTCAGCGCCGCACGGACCTGGTCGATGTCGAGTGCCGGCGACAAGACGGCGGCGGCTTCGAACGCCGTCATCAGGGCCACGTGCAGGTCGTGCTGGGGCGTCGTCGTGAAACGGAAGAGCTCGGCGTCGAGGCTCCGCCAGATCCGTCGTTCCGTCACGGCGGGGACAATACGTAGGGGGTGTCACAGGGAAGCGCCCGCCGCGTCCGGCCGGTTCGTGACTGCGCCGACCGAAAGCGATCGGCTTGAGGTCGGGTTCTGACCCCGCCGGCCGCTACCTCGTGGGATCGGTGCCGCGTGTGGCGACGATGCTTCGGCCTTCTGGCCACGTAGTTCGACGTCAGGGGGACTCGCCGATCGTTCGTTCCAGCTTGTCGATGCGCTCCTGGAGCGTCCGCGCTCCCCGGCGCAGCCTCGCAAGTTCTGCTTGGGCGCGCCGAGTGCTCGCTTGCTCCTCCGACTCGGCAGGTTCGTCGACGACGATGTCTGCCAGACGCTCCGACGTGACGACGGCTCGATGCGCAGCACACGTTGGACACTCGACGACGCGAGTCGTCCAAGATTGGCTGGATCGGTGTTGCGATCGCTCGACTGTGTGGTCGCACGTCAGCGTTAGCCGCCAAGTCGCCAGATCACGCGGACCTCGTTGGGTCGTCGATGACAGAATCCGGCTGATCTGCTCGATCTGGTCGCAGCTGAGTGGGGGCGGGGGACAGCAGTACCCACAATGCTGTGTCCTGGAGCCCGACATCGACCAGCGATGCGAGTGGCAGCTGCGGTGCCGTGCGAGGTAGTCGGCGTCGGCCGCGTCGAACTCGGCGCGTTCGGCCTCGGTGAGCTTCAGCCGTGGTGGCCTGTCACCCAATCCGTCGATGATGGGCAGGCCGCACCCTCGGCACGGCACGCCAGCCTCGAGCTCCTCGCGACTCAGCCCGGTGCCATTGGCCTCCCACTCGCGCCGCTTCGCTTCGTTGCGCTCATACTCCTCCTCCGCGGCAAGCGCCTCCTTGCGTCGCCTCTTCGCGGCTTGCGCCGCCTTCTGTTCGTCTGTCCGAGTAGCCATCGCGAAAGGATGCTCCCGGAGGGGCCGCTTCTCGGTCGGATGGCAGCTCGACGAGGTCCGTAAGGGGACGAGGAGCTGTCTGAGCGCGTCGCGGATGATCTCGCCGGCGGTGGCGTCGTCCTCGGCGGCTCGGGCCTCCACGGCGGCACGCAGCTCGGGGTCGAGGCGGACGGGCACCACACTGGCTGGTGCCGAGCCCATCGGGGCCGACCTCCTCAGGGTCGACGCCGACGTGTCGCCGAGCATGCTGAGGAGTCTGCTGTGTGGGTGAAGCACGAACTGCCGACGTTTGATTACCGCCGGTCCGCGTCCAGGCGCGATGATCGCGTTGTACCAACGTTGTACCAAGGGACTTGACCGAGAAGCCCCGACCGTGCAAGATCGTGGTACAACATCGGTACAACGGCGAGGGCGGAAAGTTGCGATACTCAGCAAGCAAGACGAGAACGAATCGGGCCGGGTGGTCTGTCATCTTCAGGCATCCCGGCGTCGCGAACTTGGACACCGGCAAACCTGGCAAGCGGATGCGATTCGGCCTCCGTACCCGCGACGAGGACGTTGCCGACCTTATGGTCACCGAGATCAACGAACTACTCGCGGACGAGCGCTGGTGGGCTCTCTCGGCTCGTGCCGAGGCCGCGGCGCGCTTCGACGAGCGGGTCGTCGAGATCTTCTTTGGTCCGATGTCGCCCGAGACTGCAGACAGCAGGGCATTGCGCGAATCCCTACTTCCCTTGCCGGGCCGCGACGACGGGTATCGAAGCGTGCTTCTGCTCGGAACCACTGGCGCCGGCAAGACGACGGTCGTTCGTCAACTGATGGGAACTCACCCGGAGGACGAGCGGTTCCCGACCACCGCGACCGGCCGAACCACGATCGCAGACACCGAGGTGATCCTGGCCGACGGCCCGTACACCGCAGTCGTCACGTTCTTCACCCTCGACGAGGTCGCTCAGCACCTTCAGGACTGCGTGCTCGACGCGGTAAAAGCAGCGCACCGCGGCGAGGATCGCTCGAAGGTGCGAGCCGCTCTGCTCGTGCATCGTGACCAAAGATTCCGTTTCAACTACGTGCTCGGCGACGGTGAGGCCTCGCCAGCCGGCACGGGTCCCTTCGCGGTCCTCAATACGTCGTTCATGAGCGCTTCCGGCACCCCCGACAAGAGAATGCTCGAACTCGGCGAGCTGGCGCTGGATGAGACCAACGAACTGATCGAGCAGCTTGTCGACCAGGTGCATGAGACCGGGGCCACGGCGGTCGCACAGATTGAAGCCGATCTGGGTCCGGCAACCACAGATGATGATCAACGCGCCCGAGACGAGCTCGTCGAAGAGGGTCTCGAGCAGTGGCTCCGTGACGACGAGCGCGTTCACGTCCTCACGGACGCACTCCTCGACGAGATGCGTCGTCGGTTCGACCTGGCCAAGAGCACCGGTGAATTGGCCCGGAACCGTCAGGGGTGGCCCATGTCGTGGACCTGGTCAACGACCGACCGGGAGGCATTCATCAAAGAACTGCGCCGCTTCACCAGCAACGCAAAGCCAGGATTCGGTCGGCTCCTGACTCCGCTCGTGAACGGGGTTCGCGTCGCAGGTCCGTTCAGACCGAGGTGGCTAGATGGCGATCGGCCCCGACTGGTATTGCTCGACACCGAGGGTCTGGGTCACACGACCGAATCGGCATCGAGTATCTCGACGAAGTTCACGCGGTTGATCGCGGAAGTTGACGCCGTTGCTCTCGTTGATAGCTGCAAGCAACCGATCCAGGCCGCGCCGGCCACGTTGCTGCGAGCGATGGCACGCACCGGATATGGCGCCAAGCTTCACATCTGCTTCACCCACTTCGACATCGTGACCGGCGACAACCTCCCTACCCCAGCAGACCGCGCGACTCACGTTGTCAACGCCTGCAACGGTGTGCTTGCGAAGATCGGCACCGAACTTGGCGCATACGCGGAGAGGCCCCTCCGTGCGCGGGGTCGGGACGCCGCCTACTTCCTTGCTGACTGCCACCGCGTACTCAACGACGACACCGACGAGCTCTCCATCGGCGAGTTCCGTCGCCTACTCGCCGCGCTCCAGAGCAGCGGAGAACGGCCCACACTTGCCGACACTCGTCCGATCTACGACCGGACCAACCTCGTCATTGCCGTGCGCGACGCAGTCAACGGATTCCACGAACACTGGAACGCGGTGCTCGGCAGGGTGCAGTCATCCGACGTCGAGAAGGCGCACTGGGCGTCGATCAAGGCCCTCAGCCGCAGGTTCGCCGTCATGAACCAGGACGAGTATCTCCATCTCCAACCCGTTGCGAACCTCCAGGGGTGGCTCCAAGACCAGGTGTGGCTCATGATCCAGTCGCCAGTGGGCTGGACGGCCGGCGATCCGAGTGTCGATGAGAAGCAAGCGCTGTATGACGAGTTCGCCAACCAGCTCAGCGAACGCATGCTCGAGCTTGCTCACGAGCGACTCTTCGCTCAGCGCAGCAGGGACTGGATCGATGCGTACGTGCCATCAGGAACCGGATCAACCAAGGTCCGCTCCCGCATCATCGCCGATCAGATCTACGCGCTGGCAGCTCCCGTGCCTCAATCGACTCCGTCGCCGCACCAGAACGAGTTTCTCCATCAGGTGATCGAGCTCGTTCGGGAGACTGCGGACGGGCTGGGGATCACGTTGCGCTGACGCGCCGACCACATCGAGGCCATCGCCGTCAACGGCGGTGACCACCCGCCCGGGGATATCGCGGGCTGTCTCGCGTGACCTGTGTCTCGCGGTGTCTCACAGTAGTTGCGCAGCCATCCGTCCTAATTCCGTCCCGTAGCCCGGACGCGCAAGAGGCGCACAGGCCCTGAGCTGGGCATATGCGCCTCACATGTTGTGGAGCTGGGGGGAATCGAACCCCCGTCCATCAGGCGGTGGACGAACCCGCTACGACCATTCCCGGCATCGAGGGTGTCACTCCCTCACCGGCGGGTCGGTTGACCGTCTCACCTCACGATGCGGCGGTCCGCGCTCGGTCTTTCCCGAGTGTCAGCGTTCTTTCCTGCCGTCAGCGGTCTTTCCCGCTGCCATCCCCCGCTTCTGTTGCCGGGCTGCGATGGAGTGGCCCCGTGCGGCATTGCTGCTCACGATTTTCCTGTCACAACCTGAGGATCAGGCGGCGACAGCGAACTGCTCTGACTTGGCAATTCTTCTTGGTGCCCCGTTTTACGAGTCTGAGCAACTCGGGTCGCATGCCCGCCCAGCGTCACTGACGTCGAAACCTGTCAGCCCCGCGGTCGGTCGCATCAGCCTACCGGGGCGTCGGTCGGTACAGCGCGACGATTGTGCGGGGCCTCAGTCGCGCTCAGCGCGACCAAGCCGGCGGAGAATCCGGGTCACGCCACGACCGCCTCGATCACGTGCGGGCCGGGCTCGGCGTGCGCCTGGGTCAGCGCCTCGACGGCCTCCTCGGCGGTGTGCACGGCCACGGCCGGGACGCCCATCCCCTCGGCCAGCTTGACGAAGTTGATGTCGGGACGGGACAGGTCCAGCAGATCCCGTGCCTTCGGCCCGGCCTCGCCGGCGCCGGTGCGGGCGAGCTCGATGTTGAGGATCGCGTACGACCGGTTGCTGACGATCACCGTCGTCACGTCGAGACTCTCTCGGGCCTGCGTCCACAGCGCCTGCAGCGTGTACATCGCCGAACCGTCCGCCTCGAGGGCGAGCACCGGACGATCGGGACACGCCACCGCGGCGCCGGTGGCGAGCGGGAGCCCCATCCCGATCGCCCCGCCGGTGAGCTGGAGCCAGTCGTGCGGCGCGCACCCGGCCGTGGCTGGGGTCATGTGGACGGTCGCTGTGTTCGACTCGTCGCACACGATCGCGCCATCGGGCATCGTCACCGCCACCGCGGCGGCGAGCGCGGCGCCCGTGACGTCGCCCGAGGGGCGCAGCGGCGCCGGCGCGTCGTCGACGACTGCGTCTCCCCCGACGAGCTCGGCGACGGCGTCCAGCGCGCCGGCGGCGTCGTCACGCCCGGTCGCGAGGACGTGGACCTCGCAGCCGTCGGGCACGAGGTCGCTCGGCCGGCCGGGGTAGGCGAAGAACGTGACGGGCGATCGCGCATCGACGAGCACGATGTGGCGCAGCCCGGCGAGCTGCTGCTCGGCCAGCTCGGAGAAGTACTGGATCCGCTCGATGGCGGGGATGCCGGCGCCGCGCTCGGTGCGGGCGACGAACGTCTCACCGAACAGCCGGGCGCCGGTGCCGGCTGCGATGCGCGCCGCGGCGAGCAGCGGCGCTCGCCGCATTGCCGATCCGCCGAGCAGGAGCGCGGCCGGGGACCCCGATCGCAGCACCTTGGCGGCCTGTTCGACCGCCTCCGGCTCGACGGCAGCACGCCGCAGGCGGGGGAGCGGGGCCTCCGGCTCGGCGCCGTCGCTCCACGACACGTCGGCCGGCAGGATGAGCGTCGCCACCTCGCCGGGCGGGGAGCAGGCGGCGGCGACCGCCTCGGCCGTCGCCCGGCACAGTTGATCCACCCGCTGCGGCCGCTCGATCCAGCGCGACACGTTGCGCGCCGCGACCTCGATATCCGACGCCAGCGGGGCGTCGAAGCGGGAGTGATACGTGGCGTGGTCGCCGACGATGTTGACGACCGGCGACGCAGCCCGCCGGGCGTTGTGCAGGTTCGCCAGCCCGTTCCCGAGGCCAGGACCGAGGTGCAGCAGTGTGCACGCCGGGCCGCCCGCCATGCGGGCGTACCCGTCGGCCGCACCGGTAGCCACGCCCTCGAACAGCGCCAGCACGCCGCGCATCTCCGGCACCGAGTCGAGCGCGGCGACGAAGTGCATCTCGCTCGTACCGGGGTTCGTGAAGCACGTCGTGACGCCGGCGTCGACCAGCGTGCGGATCATCGCCTGGGCCCCGTTCATGCCCCACGATCGCACGTACAGTCGCGGCGTGGAGACATGGGACGCGATCAGGGCCCGGCGCAACGTCCGGAGCTACACCGACCAGCCGATCGCGGCGGCCGACCTCGACCGCATCCTCGAGGCGGGGCGGCGCTCGCCCTCGGCGTCGAACCGCCAGCGATGGGACTTCGTCGTCGTCACGGACCGCCAGCAGCTTGCCGAGCTGGGCACGGTGTGGCAGGGCGCCGGCCACATCCCCGGGTCTCAGGCGACGATCGTGCTCGTCCTGGCCAATCCCGAGGCCGAGCGCTACCTGACCATCGACCGCTTCGACCTCGGTCAGGCGACGATGGCGATGATGATCGCCGCCGCCGACCTCGGGATCGGCAGCGGCCACTCGTCGGTCGGCGACCAGGACGCGATGCGGCGGATCATCGCCATGCCGACCGGCCACATCGCGGTGGCGATGATCGGCCTCGGCTACCCCGCCGATCGCCCGCTGCGGCCGATCGAGCGGATCGACCGCCGGCCGTTCGACGACGTCGTCCACCGCGGCATGTGGTGAGCGAGCGAGTCCCCGAGCGAGCGAACGATGCAGCCCGGTGAGCCGAGCGGCGCGTGCGGCTGCTGATCGTCCACCACACGCCCTCGCCGGCCACCCACACGCTGCTCGAAGCCGTCCGCGCCGGGGCGACCGATCCGCAGATCGGGGGCGTCGATGTCGTGGCTCGCGCCGCGCTCGCCGCGACTGCCGTCGACGTGCTCGAGGCCGACGGCTACATCCTCGGCACGCCAGCCAACCTGGGGTACGTCTCGGGCGCGCTGAAGCACTTCTTCGACCAGATCTACTACCCGTGCCTCGAGGACACGGTCGGTCGCCCGTTCGGCGTGTTCGTCCACGGCGGCAGCGACGTCGCCGGCGCGCTGCGGGCGATCGAGGTGATCACGACAGGCTTGCGATGGACGCTGGCCCAGGCTCCGGTGACCGTGATCGGCGAGCCCGGGCAAGCGGACCGGGATGCCTGCTGGGAGCTCGGCGCGAGCATCGCCGCGATGCTGGCTACCGGCTTCGGCTGAGCCCTGGCGCGACGCGGTCAGCGCACGACGACGACCGAGGCGGCGATCGACACGACGATGACCGCGGCGGGCACGACGTAGCTGGCCCAGCGGGGCAGCCGGGCGTAGGGCGGAGCGAGGATGACCCAGCCGGCGATCAACCCGCCGACGATGCCGCCGACGTGGGCACCGATCGAGATGTCAGGGAGCGTGAACGTGAGCAGCAGGTTGATCACCAGCAGCGCGCCGATGCCGGTGGAGAACGGGTTGATCCCCCGGTTGCGCAGCCCGATGAACGCCGCGGCCACCAGCCCGAACACGGCCCCGGACGCTCCTCCGCTGGGCGCGCGATGGTCCGTGAGCAGCAGCGCGCCGAGCGAACCGGCGAACAGGCCAGCGAAGTAGAGCAGTGCGAACCGCACCCTGCCGACGGCGGGTTCGAGCAGCTGACCGAGCTGGAACAGCAGCAGCATGTTGAACGCGATATGGATCACGCCGAAGTGCACGAAGCCCGACGAGACCAGCCGGTAGTACTCGGACGCACCGAAGAAGTGCATCGTGTTCCAGTGCAGCACGAGCTCGGCTTGGCCGGACGTGATCTGTCCGGAGCCGGTGAACGCCCGCGGGTCGAGCAGGCCGAGCCAGATGTAGATGCCGACGTTGATCGCGATCAGGGTGTAGGTGACGAGTGTCGGCTGGCGGGCGCTCCAGTAGCGAGCGCGGGTGGCGACGTCCGGCCGGCCGGCTCGGGCGCACTCCAGGCAGTGGCTGCCCACCGCGGCCTGCACCAGGCACTCGCTGCACGCCGCGCGGCCGCACCGGGTGCAGCGCCGGCCGGCCTCGCGTCCGGGATGGCGGTAGCACGTCGCGGTCTGGGGGATCGGTGGCTGGGGCAGCGCCATGGTCCGGTCCAGGTTAGGGACTGGCGGGCTCCGTACGAGGTCAGTCATCGCGTCGATCGGTTCGCTCGCACTCGTGCTCGCTCACACCTGGCTCATACAGTCCCGAGAATGGCATGGGACTTCAAGACCGACCCGGACTTCCAGGAGAAGCTCGACTGGATGGAGACGTTCGTCCGGGACGAGATCTTCCCGCTCGAGACGCTCACCGACACGTGGCGCACGCCGGAGGGGCGGGAGGCGTTCCGCCGCATCACCGACCCGCTGAAGGAGGAGGTCAAGAAGCAGGGCCTGTGGGCCGCCCACCTGCCGCCGGACATGGGCGGGCTGGGGTTCGGCCAGGTCAAGCTCGGCCTGATGCACGAGATCCTCGGCCAGACGGTGTACGGCCCGAGCATCTTCGGCAACCAGGCGCCGGACTCCGGCAACGCCGAGCTGATCGCCGTCGGCGGTACCGACGAGCAGAAGGAGCGGTGGATGCAGCCGCTGCTCGACGGCAAGTACCGCTCGTGCTTCTCGATGACCGAGCCCGGCGCCGGCGCCGATCCGACGCTGCTGTCCACGACGGCGGTGCGCGACGGCGACGAGTGGGTGATCAACGGACACAAGTGGTTCTCGTCCAACGCCTCGATCTCCGACTTCCTGCTGGTGATGGTCAAGACCGGCACCGAGGACGACAAGCCGTACCACTCGTTCTCGATGATCATCGTGCCAACCGACACGCCGGGCGTGAACATCCTGCGTGACGTGCCGACGATGGGTGAGCCCGACCACCGCACCGGCGAGCCGGGTGGCCACAGCGAGATCATCTACGAGGACGTGCGGGTGCCGTTCGAGAACATCGTCGGCGGCGAGGCGGGGATCGGGCAGGGCTTCGCGCTGGCCCAGAAGCGCCTCGGGCCGGGCCGCATCCACCACGCCATGCGCTGGCTCGGGCAGTCACGGCGGGCGTTCGACATGCTCTGCGAGCGCTCGCTGACCCGCTACACCCACGGGTCGATCCTCGCCGACAAGCAGATGATCCAGGAGTTCGTCGCCGAGAGCTACGCCGAGCGGCAGGCCGCCCGCCTGCTCACGCTGCACGCGGCGTGGAAGATGGACGAGCTGCACGCCGCCGGCAAGCACTACAGCGACGCCCGGGTCGAGATCGGGGTGATCAAGTTCTGGGGCGCCAAGGTGCTGTACAACGTGATCGACAGGGCGATCCAGGTTCACGGCAGCCTCGGCTACACCACCGACCTGCCGCTGGAGTCGATGTACCGGGCCGCCCGCGCCGCCCGCATCTACGACGGGCCGGACGAGGTCCACAAGGTCACCGTGGCCCGCCAGGTGCTGAAGAGCTACCGGCCGTCGGAGGTGCCGTCCGAGCA
>JBIOUO010000288.1:0-6761 GCA_044867195.1 Ilumatobacteraceae bacterium | reverse complement strand
CGCACCCCGACGCGGACATTCCGGAACCGCGCCGGGGCGGCCGGATGCCCGGTGTGGCCGATCTGGCCGGGCTGGCCCTTGCCGCAGTTCGGCGTCCCCCACGCCACGACCTCCGATGACAGCATGTCCATCGAGCGCCAGAACTGCGGGCCGATCCCGGTGTAGGTGGGGTTGCGCAGCAGTCGTCCGAGGTGGCCGTCGCGGACCTCGTAGGCGACCTCGGTGCCGAACTGGAAGTTGAGCCGCTTGTCGTCGATCGACCACGAGCGGTTGGTCTCCATGTAGATGCCGTCGTCGGTGGCGGCGATCATCTCCTCGAAGGTGTGCGGGCCGGGCTCGATACCGACGTTCGTCATCCGCACCATCGGCAGCCGCGCCCAGCCGTCGGCGCGCACGCTGCCGCCGTAGTCGAGTCCGGCGACGGCAGCGGAGTCTCGGCCCGACAGCACGCCGACCCACGTGCCGTCGCGCACCGCGTCGCGCGCCACGGCAGGCGTGCCCTCGTCGTCGTAGCCGAACGATCCCAGCGCCCCGGGAATGGTCGGGTCGATGGTGATCGTCATCAGGTCCGAGCCGAAGCGGAGCGAGCCGAGGTGGGCGAGGTCGAGCCAGGACGTCCCCGCGTAGGCGGCCTCCCAGCCGAGGATGCGGTCGAGCTCGATCGCATGGCCGACCGACTCGTGGATCTGCAAAGCCAGCTGCTCGCCGCCGAGGATCAGGGTCGTCTCGCCGCTCGGGCACGACGGCGCGGCGAGCAGCGCCCGGGCTTCGTCGGCGACGCGGGCGGCGTGGGCGCCGAGATCGATCTCCTCGACCAGCTCCCACCCGCGCGTCGCGTACTGCCCGCGCGCCGCCGGGTAGGAGCGGCGCTGGGTCTCGCCGTCACCGACGACGGTCGCCATGATCCCGGCGCCGCACTCGCGGATCCACTGGTCGACGCGGTGGCCCTCGCTCGAGACCAGCCACTTCCGGGTATCCCAGATCTGGTACAGCGCCTCGGCGATGTCGGCGCCGTGGTCGACCATCGTGGCCGTCGCACCGACCAGCAGGTCGCCTTTCGAGGCGAGCGACACGTCGAGCGGGTCGACCTCGCAGCCGCTGGACCAGGACCCGGTCGCCGCCTCGCCCGCTATCAGCCCGGCCGCCCCGCTCGCCACCATCGTGCTCGACCGGGCGATCTCCGTCGCCGTCGCCCCGGCCGCCCGCACGGCGGGGTCGGCGAGGTCGGGCGTGGCGAAGAAGCCCCATCCTGAGCCGACCAGGGCGCGGACTCCGATGCCCGAGTCCTCACTCTGATCGAGCTCCTCGACGTCGCCGTTGCGCGCCGACATCGCCTCGTAGCTCCGGTGCATCACCCGCGCGTCGGCGTACCTGGCACCGGCGTCCAGCGCCGCCTGCACCGCCAGCTCGGCCGCGTCGAACTCGCTCATTGGTGCGGACGGTAGTCGCCACGACTGCTCGCCAATCTGGGCGGGAATCGTCTCACCCCGACATCTGGGCGGGAATCGTCTCGGAAACCGAGACGGATCCCGCCCAGATCACGGAACGGTCGGCCGGCGCGGCCGGTGTCAGCGGAGCGAGATCTCGAAGCAGCGCTCGCCGAGCGAGCCCATCGCGTAGGCGACGTAGTCGACGCCGAAGTCGGAGTACAGCGTGCGGCAGCGCTCGCTCCACGCCAGTGCGGCGGGTGTCGAGATGCGGTGGACGACCTGCAGGATCCCGCCGTCGTGGACGCGGTACTCGGCCCACGTGCCGGGGAAGTCCTTCACGCAGCCGACCTCGATCGACGGGATCCCGTCTCCGACGAAGCGCACCCGGTGACGGTGCGTGTGGCCAGCGGCGTAGGCGACGATCGCCGAGCGGCGGACCATGACGTCGGACAGCGCGGTGCTCGAATCAGGATCGATGCCGAAGTAGTCGGGGCTGGGCACGCCTGACACCCACTGCTGGTGATGACCCATCACCAGCACGGGCACCGTGGAGGCGGCGGCCATAGCGTCCAGCCAGTCGAGCTGCTCGGGGGTGAGGTGGCCGGACGTCTTCGTCGGGATCGTGGTGTCGAGCAGGGCGACGGCGATTCCGGGCAGCTCGATCCACGAGTCGCCCGCGTAGTCGTGCTGACCGCGGTAGGCGTCGTGGTTGCCGCGCACGACGTGCAACCGGTCGCCGAACGGCGTGCGATAGCAGCCCTCGAAGGCGGCGAACTCGGCCGGCTCGCCGTCGTTCGAGAGGTCACCCTTGACGATCACCGCGGCGAGGTCGGCGTTCGCCATCTCTGCTGCCGCGGCATGATTCATCGTCTCCGCGTACGGCGGTTCGCCGGGGGCGACCCGGACGATCGGCCCGAGCGGGTGGTCATCGAGGCGACCTGCCTCGACCTCGCCGAAATGGACGTCGTTGACCGTGCCGATCCGGCACCGCAACGGGCCGGACGGCCGGGGCAGCGTGCGGAACGCGATGCCATGGCGGTCGAAGACGGCGTCAGGCTCCAGCCCACTGACGCGGTCGACCGTCGTGCCGTCGTGGAACGTCGCCGCGTCGTCGGAGACGGTGGTCAGCTCGACAGCCATGCGGCGCTCCGGCGCGTTCCGGTCAGGTCCAAGGACGCGCCCGCCGCAGCGGGATCGGCTGGCTCCACCAGCGCCCGCTGAAGCGCCAGACCGGCGGTCCTGCGTCGTCGTCCGCTGTCGCCACGGGTCGCGGCCACAGCAGCTCGATGGCGGCGGCGATGGCCGCAGCCTGCTCATCGGTGGCCGCCGGCGTGATCGACGTCTGCGTCATCGCCCGTCACCCTACGCACGTCGACGTCAGCGCGGTCGATGACAGTTGTGTTTCATTGCCTGGTTGCGGCGCGCTACGGTCAGGCCCAGCGGACAAGGCAGGCGGCGGACCCGGGAAGCACCGGGAGCCATGAAGAAGGGGGCGTTGCTGTGCACGCACGACATCGGTTGTTGAGGTTCGTCGTCGCGACGGGGTTGGTGCTCGGCGCCGGTGTGTCGGCCGCCCAACCCGCCGTCGCTCACGACGGCGGCGGCGGCGGCGGCCCGCAGGTGAAGGTGATGACTCAGAACCTGTACCTCGGTTCGAGCCTGGTGCCGGCGCTCGAGGCGCAGAACGAGGTCGAGTTCGTGACCGCGGTCGCGACCATCTACGGGACGATGCTGTTCACCAACTTCCCGGCACGCGCACAAGCGATCGCCAACGAGATCGCGACCGCGCAGCCTGATCTCATCGCCCTCCAGGAGGTCTCCGACTGGGTGGTCACTCGTCCCGGCACGGACGAAGTGCTGCGCGACACGGACTTCCTCACGATCCTGACTGCGGCATTGGCCGCCAAGGACCTGGACTACGTCGTGGCGGCCACGTCGAACAACGCGGACATCGGTCCCGCGCCGCTCGTGGATCCCGAAGGACGCTTCGGCATCCCGGGCTGTGTCGTGCCGAACCCGGTGCCGGGCTGTCTCGTCGAGTTCCACGATCGCGACGTGATCCTGGTCAAGGACACGCCGGAGGTGACCTGGCGCAACCCGAAGAGCGGGACGTACAAGGTCCAACAGACGTTCACGCCGCCCGTCGAGGGTGCAGAGCCGGTTTCGTTCAAGCGCGGGTGGGCATCGATCGACGTCGCGATGGACGGCCGGTCGTTCCGGTTCTTCGACACGCACCTGGAGGTGGGTGACCCGGATTTCGTGAAGGTCCAGGTCGCCCAGGCGCTCGAGCTCCTCGCCCGGGTGCTGCTCTCGCGCCCGCCTGTGATCGTGGCGGGTGACTTCAACTCTGCCGCCCCTCCGACCACACCGGGTGGCAGCAACACGCCGACGTACGGCCTGTTGACGAAGGTGCTCACCGACGCCTGGAATCCCGCACGAGACGGCGCGGGCCTCACGTGCTGCCAGAACGAGACGTTGACGAACTACCCCTCCCAGCTGTTCGAGCGCATCGACCTGGTGCTGTCCCGCGGCGACGTACGCGCCGTTAAGGCGACGACGGTGGGCACTGAGCCGTTCCAGTCGATCCCACCGATCCAGCCGATCTGGCCGTCCGATCACGCCGGTGTGGTGACGACCCTGCAACTCGGCTGAGCCGCTAGCCCATCCGGCCACCGACCATCGCCGCGGTGGCCTCGTCGGCCGGATGGAACAGCTCCACGTGCAGCTCGTCGAGCGTGATGTCGACAGGCGTGCCGATCGTCGTGTTCGTCGAGAACCACGACTGCACGTACGCGGCGTCGCCATCGCCGACACGCAGCCGCAGTGGCACGACAACGGTCGGCGTGGCGCCGCGGGTGCGCCACGACCCGCCCAGGGCGACGACATTCGGGTAGGTACTCACCTCGGCCAGCAGCTCGCGCAGGCGGGGCTCCCGGGTCGCCGCGACCTGGCGGTCGAGCGTCCCGAGCAATTCGTGCGCCCACTCGGCGAAGTTCTCGATGCGCGGCGCCATGCCGTCGGGATGGAGGGTGATGCGGTAGGAGTTGAGCGGCGGTCGCAGCAGGTGCTCGGCTACGCCGTCGAGGAAGCGCTGGGCGCCCTGGTTGCTCAGCACGACGTCCCATCCGCGGTCGACGACCACGGCCGGGTACGGGTCGTGGGCGCGGACCAACTCCCCGAGGGCGCGACGCACGCTGGCCATCGCCTCGTTGTCGAGCGGCGTCTGGGGATACCGGGGTGCGTAGCCGGCGGCGAGGAGCATCGAGTTGCGCTCGCGCAGCGGCACCTCGAGGTGCTCTGCCAAGGCCAGGACCAGCTCGGGCGAGGGCTTCGACTTGCCGGTCTCGACGAAGCTGAGGTGGCGGGTCGACACGCCGACGTCGAGTGCCAGGTCCATCTGGCTCCGGCGACGGTCTTCCCGCCACTCCCGCAACATCGCCCCAACCGTCGCCGCCGACACGCTCATGGCTGGAAGCTACGCGGCCGCGATGCTCTCGCCGGCGAAGCCGACGATGCGGTGCAGCCTGCCGTCTGCGTCGAGCTTGGCGACATCGAGGCCGGCGAACACCGGCTCGGCGCCCGGCGCTCCCAACGCCCAGTTGAAGCGCACGAGGTCGCGATGCGAGTCGATCGGGCTCGTGCGGCGCATCACGAGTCCGGGGAGCTGTGCCTGCACGGCGGCGAGCATGCCGTCGAACGCCTCGAGCCCGTCCGCCTCGAGCAGCGGGTCGCGGTACCACAGGTCGGCACCGAGCGACGCGGCGATCAGCGCGGCGCGCCTGGCGGGACTTGTCTCGTTCCACGCCTCCAGGTAGGCGTCGACGGTGGCTTCGATAGTCGGGGTCGTGGGGGCACTGGTCGTGTTCGTCATGACGCCCACGTTGAACGATGCCGAGCACGCTGGCGATGACCCGTCAGGTCATGACGTGACGACGTCTCAGGTCAAGCCCCGCGCCCGCACTCGCTAGCGTCCGTCGCGGCATGGTTGACCTGTTGACGATGAGTAGCCGGATCATCGACTCCGGCGTGCCCGAGGATCCGCAGAACCGGATCACTCAGGAGCTGTCCGAGGTGGCCGACGGCATCGCCGTCGTTGAGTCCTTCTCCCACGTCATCGTGCTGCACACGCCAACCGGCTTGGTGGCGTTCGACGCCAGTGGCGAGGCCACCGGGCGAGCCGTCGTGGAGAGCGTGCGCGGCTGGTCTCGGGCCCCGATCAGCCACGTCGTGTACACCCACGGGCACGCCGACCACGTCGGCGGCAGCCCGGCGTTCACGGCCGACGCGGCCGCGGCTGGACGCGAGCGGCCGGTGTTCGTCGGCCACGAGAACGTGCCCCTCCGCCTCGACCGCTACGAGCTGACGAACGATTGGAACGTGCTCATCAACCGCCGCCAGTTCGGGTGGCTGCCGGCCGATCTCGGTATGGGTGTCGGCGGCGGCGGGCGATTCCTGCCCGCCGACGTCGTCCGCCCCGACGTCACGTACCGCGACGAGCTCTCGGTCGATGCGGGTGGGATCACCATCCGCCTCGTTCACGCCCGCGGGGAGACCGACGACCACACGTGGGCGTGGCTGCCGGCGCAGCGCACCGCGTGCGTCGGCGACCTGTTCATCTGGAACTTCCCGAACGCCGGCAACCCGCAGAAAGTGCAGCGCTACCCCGAGGACTGGGCCGCCGCGCTGCGGACGATTGCCGCCCACGAGCCAGAGCTGCTGCTGCCTGCGCACGGGCTGCCGATCGCCGGGCGGGCGCGCATCGCCCGCGTGCTCGACGAGGCCGCGACGGCGCTGGAGCGACTCGTGGCCGACGTGCTGGCGATGATGAACGGCGGCGCGAATCTGGACGAGATCGTGCACACGGTGCGGGTCAGCGACGACTTGCTGCGCCTGCCCTACCTGCGGCCGTTGTACGACGAGCCCGAGTTCGTGGTGCGCAACGTGTGGCGTCGCTACGGCGGATGGTGGGACGGCAACCCGGCCAACCTCAAGCCGGCGCCGCACAGCGCCCTGGCCACCGAACTGGCCGCGCTCGCAGGTGGCGCCCGGCGGCTGGCGGAGCGCGCAGCAGAGGTCGCCGAAAGCGGCGACATGCGCCTGGCATGCCACTTGGTCGAGCTCGCCGCGTGCGCCGCGCCCGACGATGTCGGCGTGCACTTGGCTCGGGCCGAGATCTACGAACGCCGGCGCAAGGCGGAGACGTCGCTGATGACGAAGGGCATCTTCGCCGCCGCAGTCCGCGAGAGCCGCCAGATCGCGTCCCCGGATGCGTAGCCCGGCATTCGGGAGAGGGTGCCCGAGGGGGAACGCTCCTGCGGTCCCCCTCGACGT
>JBIOUO010000287.1:0-6271 GCA_044867195.1 Ilumatobacteraceae bacterium | reverse complement strand
TCGAAGCTCATGATGTCGTGGGGGTTCACGAAGTTGACCGCCATGAACCACGGCTGCTCCTGCGCCAGGTCCCCGGCGCGCTCCCGGAACCACTTCACGGCCTGCCCCGCAATCACCGGATCGACCTGCAACCCGGCCCACGCACCACCGTCGATGTCACCCCAGTCGTTCCACTCCGAGAACCCGTACGGTTCGAGCGCATCGACGGTCGACGCAGGGTTCGCTGGATCGACATACGCGTTCGAGAGATGCCACTTCCCCTGGTAGGTGCAGTAGTACCCCTGCCGGCGCAGCATGGTGCCAAGAGTCCCGAGCGCTGGATCGAGTGGCCGGACATAGGGCATGTTGTCGTTGTCGTAGATCTCCGTGACCGGAACGTGACGGCCCGTGTACATCACCGACCGCGCCGAGCTGCATTGCGTCGACGCTGCGTAGTAGCGCCCGAAGCTGGCCCCCGACTCGGCGATCCGCTCGCGGGCCTGGAGCTGGAAACCGTGAGGTCGCGGAAGGCGGAACCGCTCCTCATCCGTCGTGATCAACAGGATGTTCGGACCACGCCCCACGCGGGCTCCTCGCTCCTCAGGCCAATCTCCCCGCAAGCCGCTGAGCGAGGCGCGCTCAGACTACTGGGGAACGGTGTGCGGTCGACGTACCGTCACCGGGCATGAACGCGGTGAGAGGGCGGGGTATCGACACGATGCCCGTCGGGACCGGTGAATGACATGCGGGTGACCACACTGGGCACCGGTAGCCCGATCCCCGATGCGCAGCGCGCCGGGCCGTCGACATTGGTGCAGGCGGGAACGACCAGCCTGCTCGTCGACGCCGGCCGCGGCGTGCTGATGCGCCTCGCTGCGCTCGGTGTGGTGCCGACGATGTTGGACGCCGTGCTCCTCACCCATCTCCACAGCGACCACATCACCGACCTCAACGACGTCGTCACGACGCACTGGGTGATGAGCCACCAACCGGCACCGCTGCACGTGTACGGCCCAGCCGGCACGAGCGAGGTCGTCGAGGCGATCCTCGCCATGCTCGCCGCCGACATCGGCTATCGCATCACCCACCACGACGACCTCACGTGGACTCCGACAGTCGAGGTCCACGAAGTATCCCCGGCGGAGTGCCTCACGATCGGCGACGCCACCGTCGTCGTCGGCGCCACCGACCACCGGCCAGTCGAGCCGACAGTCGGCTACCGCATCGAGCACCACGATTCGGCGATCGTCGTGGCCGGCGACGGCATACCGTGCGTCGGGCTCGACGAGCTGTGCGCAGGTGCCGACATCTACGTGCAGACCGTGATCCGCGCCGACCTCGTGCGAATGATCCCCAACGCTCGACTGCAGGACATCATCGAGTACCACTCGACGATCGAGCAGGCGGCCCAGACCGCGGCTCGAGGAGGGGTCGCGACGCTGGTGGCCACGCACTTCGTACCGCCGCTGCTGCCCGACCAAGAGGCACACTGGCGAACCGCGGCCGAGCGCCACTTCGGCGGCACACTGGTTCTCGCCAACGACCTCACCACCGTCGAAGTGCCCTGACCAATCCGTCCCGAACGGCACCGTGCAGATCTGCCCCGGAGGTGTCGAGAGAGGAACCATGCCCACCTTGCCCACCCTGCCCACCTTGCGCACCCTGGCTGCCCTCGTCGCCGTGCTCACGCTCACGAGCGCGTGCGGCGACGACGACGACACGGCCACCACCACCGATCTTGCCGCGACGACCACCAGTGGCGCGGCGGCGACGACCAACACTGCGCCGGTCGAGACCACCCTGACGACCATGGTCGCCGGCACGACCGCCACGACCGAGGTGGCCGGACTGGGACAGCCGGCGATCTGGCCGGCCAGCGACATCGTCTTCACGACGCCCGAAGCGGCAGCCGCAGACTTCGTGACCGAGGTCCTCGGCGTACCACCTGAGCTCGGCCCATTCGAGCAGGGCGACGCTCGCAGCGGCGAGATCGAGGTCTTCTCTCCCGGTGAGGGCGACGCTGCCACGCGTGTGCCCCGTGGCCGCTTGCTCGTGCGCCAGCTCGCGCCCGACGACGGTTGGTTCATTCTCGCCGCTGTCAACGAGAACGCCTCGATCACGACACCCGAGTCGAGCGCCGAGGTCGCGGCAGGCCCGCTCACCGTGGCGGGCGCTGCTCGCGGGTTCGAGGCCAACGTGGTCGTCAGCGCCTTCCTGGCAGGCGATGCCGATGCCCAGCTCGATCAGGCGATCACCCAGGGCGGCGCGCTGGACCTCCCCGAGCCGTTCACCGTGAGCATCGACCTGTCCAGTGCCTCGCCCGGAGACGTCGTCACGTTGCTGGTCCGCGGCGGTGCCGGCCTGGAGACCGATCCTGGCGACTTCGGCGCGATTCCCGTGGTGATCGCCGACTGAGGCCCTATCTCCCAGGTGGGGTGGCCGATGGCATCACCGGCCGTTGCTCGGTGACTCCCGAGCGGGCCTCGTCGAACCGCAATGCATCGCCAGCCTCACCGCGCACGCGGGCCGAGAACCGGCCGCCACCGACGACACCGGCGACCTCGAATGAGCCGCCCTCGTCGATGGTTCCGCCGTACACCGCAAGACCGTCGGTGCGGAACACGCCAATCGCGTGCGCCTGCTTGATCGGCCAGGCGAGCACGAGCAGCGCGGTCGACCAGCTGCGATCAGCCTCCGCCTGGGCGGCGACGATCGCCACCAGCCGGCCGCTCGAGGGCAGCACGATCGCATCGCCGTCCGCGACGTCCGACGCCAGCAGCGCGACGCTGCGTCGGCCCCGGCAGACGAAGTCGTGGCTCTGCTCCGCCGAGACTTCGGCACCGTACGTCCGCACCTGGCCGGCGATCTCGAGCGCTTCACGCGGATCCAGCCGCTCGATCCGTATGTCCTCGTCCCACTCGACGACATCGTCGGCTCGTAGGGCGGGGAGTTCCGGCTCGTACCCGTCGAGACCTGATCGGAACGCGACGAGCGCAGCGGTGAGCGTCGCCAGCGCGGCAAGCGCATCGGATCGCTTCCACCGCGTCACCGCGTCGAGGCACCGTGGCGTGCCGACGCTTCCCAGCTCGCGAAGGGCGGAGGACGCCACCGTGGGATGGTCGGTGGAGGTGAGCGAGATCAGGTCGGGCTCGGCGTCGACGCCGAGGACGCGAGCGAGCAAGCGGGCGGCCAGCGCCCGCAGCGCCGGTTCGCGTGACTCGTCGGCAGCCAGCGAGCGGGCCAGGTCGATCGTCCGTTCCGGACGGACCTCGGCGAGCATCTCCAGCGCTTGCGGGACGTAGGCGCCCGCCAGCTCGTCCAGCTCGTCCACTGCGTCGGGCGACAACGCACGAACGGCGTCGGCCGGTACGCCGTGCTTGGCGTCGAGCAGCCGTCTCAAGTCGTTGTCCATCGCGTCACCCACATCCATTCTTGATGAAGCAGTGCTTCTTCATCTCGTCGCCCTGCCAATCGAAGATCCCGGTCCAACTGTCTGATGCTCCGTCACCACCGATGAAGTTCCCCACGTCGGGGATGTGGTCGACACCCAGGTAGTGCCCCATCTCGTGGGCGAATCCATTGCCGGCGTAGTCGTCGTTGTCCTGGTAGATCTCCACGACGCTCCCGGTCATCTGCTTGCCCGCGTTCTTGTCGCAGTTGCCGCGGACCGGCGACCACCCGTCGGCACCGTTGATCAGCCGAACCACGAAGAGATCGAGAGCGTCGTTGGGAACGGTCCAGTCGGCGGTCAGATCGCTCGCCTCGGAGTCGGAGTCGATGACCGCTTTGGTGCCGGCCTGGTCCCGCGTGACGAAGTACCAGTCGACCCGTCCGATGCCGATTCCGACCTTGGCGTAGACGTCGCGGGTGAACTGCAGCGCGTAGCAGATCTGGCGTCCAGCCCACGACGGGAAGTCCTCCGGCGCGACCTGGATCACGTTGACGTGGTAGTGCTTGCCAGCGAGCAGATCAAGCTGGGTCCTGAGCGACAGTGGCCGGGGAACGACCCCGTAGCCGAACAGGCCGCCGACGACCGACGAATCCGCTGGGCGGCCGATGCAGGCCAGCGCCTGCTTCACCGAGAGCGTCACGGTGCCTCCTCGTGCATCGTGGGACGAATCCCATGCCGGGTCATGCGGCGGCTTCCAGCGCGGCCACCCTGGCCTCGAGCGCGCTGATCTGGTCGGTGAGCGCGGCGATGGTTGCCGCCACGTCCTGGCCGGCGACGGTGGCGCCGCCGGGCATCGTGACCGCCCCGTTGATGGTGACCCCGCCGGGGTAGTCGTTGTTCCAGTTGAGCGTCAGCCCGTCGTTGAAGTCGTGGACGATGGCGCGGCGGTACGGGGTCGAGTTCGTCCGTCGGGCGGCCGAGTCGACCATCACGTCGGAGCCCTTCACCTGCACGACACGGCTCTCGACGTCCACCCAGTCGCCGTTGTTGTGCCCGCGTACCTTCCGGGCGCCGTTGATCGTTACGCCCGCCGGGTAGTCGCTGGCGTAGTTGATCGTCAGCCCGTCGCCGAAGTCGTGGACCATGGCGCGGCGATCACCTGCGGACGTCGATCGCCGGCTCGGCGCGTCGAGCATCAGATCGAGTGTGCGCACCTTGGTCCAGAACCCTTCGACGATCACGAACTCGCCGTCGAATCTGATGTCGCTCATGTCTCTCCTTGTCGATGTCACCGAATGAGGCGATCACCCGTCGTCGAGATACATCGAGTCCGGAAGATTCCGCTCGGCGCGCTGGTGTGTGTGTCGAGCGACCGGGCCGTCTATAGGGCTGTTCGGACCGGCGAGGCGCGACCCTCGATACCGCGACGCTGGCCGCCGTCGCATCGCCGGATGACGTGGTGGGGGAGGCTCGTCGCCTGGTCGACGAAGCCGTCCCCGACGACCTCGAACCCGCGGTGGCGGTAGAACTCCAGCGCCGTGTCGCGCGCGTTGGCCCAGACGGTTGTCGCGCCGTCGGCCCAGGCCCGGCTGACTCCAGCCGCGAGCAGCTCGGCGCCGACGCCGGTGCCCTGGCGCGCCGGTTCGACGGCCATCCCGCGCAGCTGCCGGTCCGCAGCTGTAGGGCTGACCGGGCACGGCCGCCACAGCCACGTCGACACCGCCACGAGCTCGTCGCCGTCTTCGAGCCCGAGGTGGAGCGTGCCGGGGTCCTCGTCACCGTCGAACTCGACGGCGGCCGCTGGTCGACCCTCGCGCAGCACCCGCCGCCGCAGGTCGTGGGTGGCCGTGGCCGGTAGCTCGACGATCCCGTGGCGAGGCGCTCGCAGCTGGTCGAGCCGCACGACGCGGTCGGCCACTGCGGCCGCCTCAGCGGGGTCGTGGGTCACCAGGAGCGCAGTCGTGCCGGCGGCGCGCAGGATGTCGGCCACGTCGACGGCCAGGCGGTCGTGGAGCTCGCGGTCGAGTCCGGTCAACGGCTCGTCGAGCAGCAGGGCACGCGGGGCGGGGGCGAGCGAGCGGGCGAGGGCAACCCGCTTGGCCTCGCCTCCGCTGAGGCCGGCGACGTCGCGATGAGCGAACCCTGCCAGCCCGACCAGCTCGAGCATCTCGCCGACCCGGCGCTCGATCGCGCTCGCCGGCAGCCGTCGCATCCGCAACCCGAACGCGACGTTGCCGCGCACGTCGCGGTGCGGGAACAACTGCTCGTCCTGGAACACCATCCCAATCCCGCGCCGGTGGGTCGGTGTCCGTGTGATGTCGGCGCCGTCGAGGTGGACCGTCCCGTGGTCCGGGACCACGAGACCGGCGATCGCCCGCAGCAGCGTGCTCTTGCCGCTGCCCGACGGACCGAGCAGCGCCACCACCTCCCCGTCGTCGACGGCGAGGGAGACGCGGTCGAGCACGGGTGGGCCGCCATAGCCGACCGTGACCTCGCGCACCTCCAGCATCACGTCATGATCGCCGGTCGCCGGTGACGTCGAGGGCGACGACGAGGGCGACGGTCGTCGCGGCGAGGATCGTCGCCAGCGCGTACCCCTGGGCCTGGACTAGCGCCCCCGGGCGTCCGAGCAGGTCGTCGATGGCGATCGGCATCGTCGGGCTTCCTGTGCGGGACAGGAAGCTGGTCGCCCCGAACTCGCCGAGCGAGATCGCCGCCGCCAGCCCGGCCGCCGCGGCGACAGGGCGTCGCAGGTGGCGCACGGTGACCTCGCGCCAGGCGCGCACCGGCGAGGCGCCGAGCGTCGCCGCCGCCTCGTGCAGGTGGGGGTCGATGCCGCGCAGCACCGGGAGCGCGCTGCGCACGACGAACGGCACGGCGACCAGCGCCTGCCCGACCGGC
>JBIOUO010000286.1:0-4800 GCA_044867195.1 Ilumatobacteraceae bacterium | reverse complement strand
CGGCCTTCATGCCGGTCTCAAGACCGCCCCGCCATGCTCGGATCGAGATCAAGGAGATCCCGACCGACATGACCACGACACAGGCCTCGGTGCCCACCGCGGATCACCTCCCCGAGTGCCTCGCCGCCCTGCGCCACCGCGTCGACGGCGATGTCCTCGTGCCCGGCGACGCAGGCTTCGCCGAGGCCGCCTCGGACTGGAACCGCAGTGCCGTTCATGATCCGGCCGTGATCGTCGTCGCCGAGGACGTGGGCGACGTCATCGCCACGGTGGCGTTCGCTCGTGACTGTGGGCTCGGCCTTGGGGTGCAGGCGACCGGCCATGGGGTCACGCGTCCAGTCGACGGCGTGCTGCTCGTGACGGCGCGGATGGATGACGTCGAGATCGATCCCGAGGGGCACGTCGCTTGGCTCGGTGCCGGGTGCCGATGGGAGGGGGTCCTCGGCGCGACCCGGGAGCACGGGCTGGCACCCCTCGCCGGCGCGGCGACCACCGTCGGCGCGGTCGGTTACTGCCTCGGCGGTGGGCTCGGATGGTTGGCTCGGCGCTTTGGTCCAGCGTGCGACGCCGTCCGTTCGCTGGAGGTCGTCACGCCGTCCGGCGAGCTCGTCCGCGCCTGCCGAGACGAGAACCCGGAGCTGTTCCGTGCGCTGCGCGGCGGCGGTGGCGGAGCGCTCGGCGTGGTGACCGAGATCGAGGTCGAGCTGTTCCCGGTGACGACCGTCTACGCCGGCAACCTCTACTACCCCGCCGAGTCGGCGCCGGAGGTGGTCGCCCGCTGGTCGGCGTGGGTCGCCGGCGCGCCGGCGGAGCTGACCTCGAGCGTCGTCCTGACGAGCATCGAGCAGGCAGGCCCGGCGAGCGAGAGCGGACCGGACACCGGGTGGCACGGGCCGGCCACGATCGTGCGCGGCTGCTGGAGCGGTGATGTGGCTGCAGGGCGGGCGCTGCTCGACAGCTGGCGGGCGCTGTGCCCACCGCTGCTCGACGAGTGGCGCGAGATGCCGTTTGCCGAGATCGGCTCGATCAGCGTCGAGACCCTCGATCCGCGCCCGGCGGTCAGCACCTGCGGATGGCTGGTCGACGACGACGAGACTGGCCTGGCCGAGGAGATCGGCGCCACGCTGGCCGCGGTGACGTTCGTCGACGAGGACTGGCCGGCGCTGCATCTCAGCGAGATCCGCCACCTCGGTGGCGCAGTCGCCACCGGCCCCGGCCGCGAGCGGTCGTCGATGGGCAACCGTGACGACCGCTTCCTGGTGCACATGGTGGGCATCACCGGCCCGGCGCACGATGCGGCGTCGATCCGCCGCCACCTGGAGGCAGTGAAGGCGGCCTTGGGTCGCCATCTCACGGGACGCACGTACCTCAACATGCTCGACGGCGACGAGCGTTGGGCGGGCGCCTCGACGTCGATCGACGAGCCCGACCTGGCGGCGATCATCGCCGTCCGCGCGGCCCTCGACCCAGACGGGCTGCTGCCGTACGGCGTCGACCACCTGCGCTGATTCGCGGCGATCAGCGGTCGCCGGGCTGAGCTTCATCTGCCCGAAACACATCGTTTCCGTTCCGCGCGTACCCTCGTTGCAGGCGTCGAGCCGGTCATCGACCGAGCCCCCAACGGCCGATGGCCGGCTCCGCTCGTACGGAACCAGCCATCGAGTGGTGTATGGGCGCCGCTCAGGCTGTCAGGGCCAGTCGCCGCCCACGCTTCCGGGGCGCGACAGTCTCGAAATCGAGACCGTTGCGCCCCAGAAAGCGGAATGAGACTGTGGCCACCCAGTTGCGGCGGGTGGCCACCGATGTCAGGCCGACGAGGCGGCGGCCGACGTGCTCTGGCTCGGGACGGCGGACGGCGCGGCGGACGGCGGGGCCTGGCCGCCGCCGCGTCCGCCGGCGTCGTCGCAGCCGTCGGTGGTCGTCGAGTCGTCGGTGGTCGTCGAGTCGTCGGTAGTGGCGGCGTCGTCCGTCGACGTCGAGCCGTTGGTCGCCGTCGAGACATCCGTCGCAGTCGAGTCGTCGACGGTCGTGGTGGACGTCGAGTCGTCGTCGGACTGGGCGGCGGCGACGGCTCCGCCGAGCCCGACGAATGATGCCGTGGCAAGCACCGCGGCGGCGACGTGGGTTCGTTTCATGGGGCCAGACCTCCTGGTCGTGTTGGGGATGTCGCTCAGCGAACGCCGCCCACCTCACGACCGCCCGCGCGCGAGCGCACAGCTCGCCGAGAACGCGTGCCCCCCACCGGGCGCTACGGTCCTACCAATGCGCTATGTCGAAGTGGGTGGGGCGCGATTGTCGGTGATCGGGCTCGGGACCTGGCAGTTCGGTTCGCGGGAGTGGGGCTACGGGCGCGACTACGCGGCCACCACGGCCATCGACATCACCCGGCGGGCCCTCGATCTGGGCATCAACCTGGTGGACACCGCGGAGATCTACGGGTTCGGGCAGTCCGAACGGATTCTCGGGCGGGCGCTGGGCCATCGGCGCGACGAGGCGTTCATCGCCACCAAGGTGTTCCCCGTCTTCCCGCTCGGCCCGGTCGTCGAGCAGCGGGCCCGGGCGAGCGCCCGCCGGTTGGGCGTCTCGGTGATCGACCTGTACCAGGTGCACTGGCCGAACCCGGTTGTGCCGCTGGAGACGACGATGGCCGGGATGCGCCGCCTGTACGAGCAGGGGCTGATCCGCTACGCGGGGGTGAGCAACTTCGGGTTGGGCCGCTGGCAGCACGCCGACCGCGCGTTTGGTGGCCCGGTCCTTTCCAACCAGGTCGAGTACAGCCTGGTGGTCCGCCGGGCCGAGTCCAAGCTGCTGCCGTGGGCGCAGGCGAACGACCGACTGATCATCGCCTACAGCCCGCTGGCGCAGGGCTTCCTGTCCGCCCGCTGGGACGGCACGTCAATGCCCGGCGGCGTGCGTTCGAACAACGCCTTGTTCCTTCCCGAGAACCTCGAGCGGGGCCGGGCGCTGCTGGATGCGCTGCGGGAGATCGCCCGCGCCCATGACGCCACGCCGTCGCAGGTGGCGCTGGCGTGGTTGGTCCGCAAGCCGAACGTCGTCGCCATCCCCGGCGCGAGCAGCGTCGAGCAGCTCGAGCGGAACGCCGCGGCTGCCGACCTCGAGCTCGGCGACGACGACAACGAGCGGCTGACGCGTGCCGCCGAGGGCTTCGAGCCGATCACTGGGCCCGCAGCCGTGCCGAGCCTCATGCGCGCCCGCCTTCCTGGGTTGCGCTGACCGATTACTGCTGTCCCTGACGATCGCTCACCGCACAGATCCACCCGCCGCACAGCGTTCGAGCACGTCGGCGACCCAGCCGTCGAACTGCTCCCGCGTCCAGCCGGACTCCTCGACCAGCGCCAGATAGACGCCCGGCGCGGCAAGGGCGCGAAACACCGCTTGCACCGTCGCGACCGGAACGGACAGGTGACCCTCGAGTGAGGCGATCATCGCGTCCATCACCTCGTTGCGACCGGCCAACTTCGAGCGAAGCAAGTCGCGGGTCTCGGCGCTCTCGTCGGTCGCCCCCTCGAAGATCATCACCACGTCGAACCCAGCCGAGTAGAGCCCGCCCAGCCAGCTCGCCGCGGCGCGGAGCCGGCGGGCGGGATCGGGCTCGGCGAACACCTCGGCCGCCCGCTCGCGTGCCCGCGCCTGCTCGAGCCACAGCTCGCAGATCAACGACAGGATCTCGCGCTTGGTGCCGAACGCCGAGTACACGGTGCGCACCGCCACGCCGGCCTCGGCTGCGATCGCCTCGATGCTGGTCGACCCGTAGCCGCCGGTGGCGAACAGGCGCCGCGCCGCCTCGGCGATGCGCTCGCGGGTCGCCGCTGCCTGGCGCTGCCGGTGGGTCGCCGGTGGGGGCTTGACAACGTCGGCCACCAGAGCACAGTATCAATGCATCTGATGCAGTCATACTGCACTGACTACAGAATCACTGTAGCTTTCGAAGGAGACATGGATGGAAACCACCACCACGACGACCGACCGCTCCCCCGCGCTGACCGTGATGCAGCGGATCTTCGACGAGGGCTTCGCCACCGGCGAGACCGCCGTCGTCGACGAGCTCTGCTCTCCACACGTGGTTGAGCACCAGTTCGGCCTCGCCGGCAGGGGCGGCGAGGCGATCGCCCACCTCAAGGACGCGATCCGCGACGTCCATCGCGCCCTGCCCGACTTCACGGCCACGATCGAAGACTCGGTCGAAGCCGGCGACACGATCTGGGTCCGGGTGCGTGTCACGGCCAACGCCACCGGACCGTTCTTCGGCCCGCCGAGCGGCAATCCCGTCGACATCACCGTCATCGACATCGCCCGCATCGTCGACGGCAAGATCGTCGAGCACTGGGGTGTCCCCGACCGCTTCGCCCTGCTCGCCCAGACCGGCGTCCTCGCTCGCCTCGCGCCGACACCGTGACGCGGCGCCCGTTGGTGTCCGAGGGAACGTCACACCGACCGGTCGGCGTGCCCATCCGATCTGCGTGAGCGATCAGGCGCGAACCGTGCATGATCGCTCACGCAGAACGCGAGATCAGGCGATCGGGAGTGTGACGGTGACGGTGGTGCCGGCGCCGGGGGCGCTGTCGACGGCGATCGTGCCGCCGTGGGCGGCGACCGCGGCATCGGCGATCGACATCCCGAGCCCGCTGCCGCCACGATGGCGGGAGCGGGCGGCGTCGGCGCGGTAGAAGCGCTGCGTGACGCGGGCGGCGACCTCCGGTGGCATGCCAGGCCCGTGGTCGACGACGGCGAGCTCGGCCGTGCCGTCATGGTCGGCGACGCGCAGCTCGATCGGCGTGC
>JBIOUO010000285.1:0-4632 GCA_044867195.1 Ilumatobacteraceae bacterium | reverse complement strand
TGCGACCCCACGAGACGACCCGGCGGAACAGGTAGCGGGCGACCTCGTCGGGGCTCAGCCGCCGCTGCCCCCGCAACGTGCACGTCACGCCGTACTCGTTCTCGAGGCCGTAGATCCGCCTCTCCATAGGGCGAACCTACACATCGACGAACGCTGGTCTCGCCGCGTTACCGCGCCCGGACCGACGGGTCAGACGTCGTCGGCCTCAGCGAATTCGGCGGCGGCGTAGGCACCGAGCAGGTCACGGGCCGACACCATGCCGATCATCCGGCCGTCTTCCTCGACGAGCACATGGCGGACGTAATGCTCCATCATCTCCTCGGCCACCTCGGCGACGGTCGAGTCGGCGTCGCAGCACACCAGATGCGTGTGCGCGATGTCGCCCGCTGTCGTGGCCGACAAGTCACGCCGTTCGGCCAGCGCACGCACGACGTCGCGCTCGGAGACGACGCCGAGCACGTCATCGACGTCACCAACCGCGAGGGCGCCGACGTCGGCTTCGATCAGCGCGCCGGCGAGGTGCCAGAGGTCGACGTCGGGCGCAACTCGGGCGACACCGTCGGCGGCGAAGGCGCGCACCGGCATTGCTCCTACGATCGAGTTCGTCATGGCTTCAGTCTGCTGGCGATGCGCCGGCGGCGCCAGGGCCGAACGTCATCGGTTCGCCACTCCGGGTCTGGGCGGGTCTGGGCCCCTCGACGTTCGCTCTGGTCGGCGTGGGACGCCCGATTCGGCGGCGGACGCGGACCAGAGTGATGACGAGCCACGCAACGCGCATGAACGGCGGGCCACTCTCGGTATCCGCCGAGAATGGCCCGCCGCCCCGATCCCGGGGTGGGCTACGACGAGCTCCCGGTTCAGGCGTGCCGGCACACCATCGCCAGTAGGTGGGGGTCGGCGAGTCTCCTCGTCCTCTCAGCCCTCCTGGGCTCCCTCGCTCGTTCGCAGAGGCCCAACACGATGATGCGCCGACGTCACCCCTGCCACCAGGGACCAAGGTCCCGAGCCGGCTGACCACGATGCGCCGTCAGGAGTAGCGCAACGAGACCGCAGGGCCGTCGCCGAGCGACACGTAGTCATCGGCGCCCGGGTCGTTGATCCACGTCACGTCATCGAGGCAGAACTGGTAATGCCACCTGCGATGGCGGGGCACGTCAAGCGTGAGCTCGAAGTGACGACCGTTGTACGGCATGTCGACGGGTACCCACGCCGTGAAGTCGCCGGCGACCGACGCCGTCCGACATCCGTAGATGTCCGCCAGGGCGAAGACCAGGGTCGTCGTCTGCCGCGTCCGCACAGATCCCCCAACGGTCGTGGTGCCAGCCATCCACCGAGAATGTGCATTTCGTCACGTGCCGTCCAGGGACCTAGGTCCCTTTGAGCAGGACGCGACCGGCGGTAGTGGCTCAGCGGGGTCGCGCCAGCGCGGCCTTCGCCGCGGCGAGGGTCGCGCTGAGGCTGCCCGTCGTCGGCACATCGACAGCGTCGGCCCACGGTTCGAAGCGAGCGGCGATCGCGGCGGCGACGGTGGGGTCGGCGTCGGACGGATCGATGCCGACGGCGTGGCGGGTGACCATCCGCGCCGCGGCGACCTCCCGCGGGGCGACGCAGCGCAACATCGTCAGGTCGGCGGCCGTCGCGGCCGCGACGCGCCTGGCAGCGGCCCGCGACGCCTCCTCCGCCCACGTCGCGTCGAGAACGACGGTCTCCCCGAGCTCGAGCAACTGCTGGGCCTCCTCGAGCATGCGCGCATACGTCGACGCCGTCGTGGCCGAGTCGTAGATGCCTTCGCCGGGCGACGCAGGAGCATGAGCCCCGGCAGGCAGTCCGGCCAGCGCCTTGCGGACCTCGTCGGAGCGGATCACGACGGCGTCCTCGCCGGCGAGCATCGCCGCGAGCGTCGACTTGCCGGTGCCGGGGAGCCCGCCGACGACGATGAGGCGGACCCTCCCGACCGCCACGTGGCGGGTGGCGATACCGAGCAGTCGCATCGCCTCGTCGTCTGCCCCCGCGGCACCCTGACGGGCGCGAGCACACGACACCTTCGCCCGTACCTGGGCGCGATAGGCGATGTAGTGGTGAGCGAGCGACGCCGGCCAGCGGTCACCCAGCAGATCGCTGTGGAGCGCCAGGAACGACCATCCGAGGTCGCCACGCCCGAGCCGTTCGAGGTCCATGGCGAGGAATGCCACGTCGGCGAGCACGTCGCCAACGCGCAGCCGCTCGTCGAACTCCAGGCAGTCGAGGATGCGCGGGCCGTCGTCGAGGCAGTAGATGTCGTCGGCAAGGAGATCGCCATGACCGTCGCGGGCCCACCCGCCAGCGATGCGCTGTTCGAACAGGCGTCCCCGACCGTGCAGGTAGGACGTCGCTGACGCGAAGACTGCGTCGCTGGCCGCGAGAAGGTCCGGACGCGCAGCCAGCGCGGCGAGCTCGGCGTGGTTGGCGCTCCACCGCTGACGCTGGGCCGCGATGCCGGCGACCTCGGACGCCAGCTGGGTGGCTGGTGCTGCGGCGTGCATCGCGGCGACCTGGTGGGCGATGCGGCGCAGCGCATCGTCCACGTCGATGCCCCGCCGGACGAGCAGCGACAGCCGGCGCTCGCCGGGCAGCCTGCGCATGACGACGACCGGCTCGCAGCCGGGCCGGTCGGGCTCGTGCCAGCCACCGACGCCGACGTACACGTCGGGGGCCAGCCGGCGGTTCAGCTCGACCTCCTGGATGCACGATCGGCGTCGAGCCTCGACCGTGCGATGGTCGACGAACGGGAAGGCCAGCGGCTTCTTCAGCTTGTACGCCCGGTCGCCGGCGAAGATCACGAGCCCAGTGTGCGTCTCGGCGACGGCGCCGTACGGCTCGGCGTCGCCACCGGACGCGGGGCCCGCCGCCACGAGCGGATCGGACGGCATGCCCCGAGTGTCCGGACTCGAGAGGACCCGACGCCAGGGGCGAAGGTCACGTTGTTGCCCTGATTGGGCCGTTCGGCCCTACCGGTTGGCACGACCCGCAGATCGAATCTGGAGCCATGGAAGGCATCATCGTCGGCGTCGACGAGTCCCCCTATGCCGAAGCTGCGTTGCGCTGGGCGGTCGAGCACGCCGCGCACAGCCACCAGCCGGTCACCGCGGTGATGGTCTGGGGCTACGTCAACCAGCGCCATGTCGATCCGAACGCCCCCCTCGATCCGCACTACGACGCCGAGGTCGCCGCCAAGGTGCTCGAGGAGCTGGTTCAGCGAGCCGTGGGTCTCGACCGCGGCGTAACCCCCCAGGCAGTGTGCGACCTGCCCGCCGACGGGCTCCTACGCGCCAGCGAAGACGCCGCGTTGCTCGTCATCGGCGCCCGCACGATGGGTGCCGCGCGCGCGATGTCGCTCAACTCGACGAGTCGCCAGGTGCTGCGTCGCGCGACCTGCCCGGTCGCCGTGATCCGCGACGACGCCGATCGGGTCGGTCGACCGATCGTCATCGGTATCGATGGCTCGGCGCCGTCGCAGCGGGCGTTGCAGTGGGCGCTCGACCTCGCCCGGATCCGGGGATTCCCCGTCGTCGCCCTCCACGCATGGCACCTGCCCTACACCTCCGGCAGCCTGGTCGCCCCGTACCCGTCGGAGGACAAGCTGGCCGCCGAGGCCGACGAGTTCCTCCGCCACCAGATCGAGCGGGAGGACACGTCAGGGCTGGCGGCTCCAGTCGAGTGCCGATCCCTGCCTGCCCGCCCGGCCGACGCGCTGCTAGAAGCAGCCACGCTGGCCTCGATGGTGGTGGTCGGCTCCCGCGGCCGGAGCGGGCTGACGGCCGCCGTGCTCGGCTCGGTCAGTGACCGGGTCAGCCACTATGCCGCGTGCCCCGTGATCGTCGTCCCGTGAGCTGCCCGCCTCGGCGGAGGAGTACGGACGTGGCGCTGATCGACGCTGCTGATCGGGACCGAAGACCCTGGTGAAACCTCCTGACGGCGGCGCACGCTGGGGTCATGAACGAGGTCCACACTTGCCCCTACTGCGAGTTGCGGTTCGAGTACCACAACGAGGTCAAGGACCACATCATGCTCGCCCACCCGGATCACCCCGACGTCGCGATCACCGCCGAGATCCACGAGATGCCGCATGTCGGGATCTGACGACATGAGGAGAGGTGCCATGGAGAGCTTGGAGCCTGCGATCGGCGCCGCAGCCGGGACTGGCGGTGATCCCGAACGCGAGCAGGCGCGCAAGCGGCTGCAGATCCGGCGCGACTTCGGCTCGCATGTCGTGACCTACGTGGTGGTCAACGCGTTCCTGATCCTGATCTGGGCGGTGACCGGAAGCGGGTACTTCTGGCCGATCTGGATCTTGGCCGGCTGGGGCGTCGGCCTCGTGCTCCACGCGTGGGACGCGTTCGTCCGCCGGCCGATCACCGAAGCGGACGTCGACGCCGAACTGCACCGCCGACAACACCAAGGCGGCTGAGGCAGGGCTGCCGGCACCGGGCCCGACGATCAGGTCGCCGACACCGGTCGGGCGAGGCGCCGGACGAAGCTCACCACGTCGGCGGACTTGGCGACGGGGCACATGGTGACGGTCATGTCTGCGCAGGCAAGCGCCGCCGGCGGTTCGAGGCAGACCGGCACACCAGGGTGGACGTCGGCGTGCGC
>JBIOUO010000284.1:0-26719 GCA_044867195.1 Ilumatobacteraceae bacterium | reverse complement strand
GCCGACTCGTAGCCGGTGCGCTGGAACGTGAGCGTGTACTTCCCGGGGGTGGGGAGCGTGCGCACGGCGAAGAACCCGACGTCGTCGAGCGTCAGGCTGACCGTGTTGATCTCGATGTCGCCGCTCGTCGCCACGATGTCGACGCCGCCGAGCGGTCCCGACGGGCTGCTGACGTGTCCGGCGATGACGCCGTCGCCCTCGCGCAGGACGACCTTGATCCCATCCAGCGCCTGTCCTGCGCCGAGCACCACGTCACGGGTCTCGGTGGCGAAGCCGGGCTTGTCGACGATCAGCTGGTACGTCGCCGGCGACGGCACATCGGCGAAGGCGAACGAGCCGTCTGCCGACACCGTCACCTCGTCGACGAGGGCGTTGGTGTTCTCGTCGGCGACGCCGGGCACGACGAGGCGGGCGACTGCGCCGGTGGGGTCCTCCGCCTCGACCTCTCCCTCCACGGAGCCGGGGATGCCCCCGATCTCGATGTCCTCGAGCGCCACCTGGGCGTCCTTGGCGACGTCGATGTCGGTGGCGTCGGCGAACGTGACCGCGTCCTGGTACCACTGGGCGGAGAAACCGGCACCGCTGATCTTCAGCCGGTAGCGACCCTCCGGGATGCGACCGAACTTGAACGCCCCGGAGTCGTCGGTGGCCGCCGTGGCGACCGCCACGGTGCCGTTGCCCGACGTGAACAGGTCGACGGTCACCCCTGCCACGCCGGCCCCAGTGCTGCGCACGACGACCTTGCCCGTGACGGCGCTCGGCGTGACCGAGGCCACGCCACCAGCCCCGGCGCCGGGTGTCGTCAGCGCCCGGTCGAGCAGGGCCGAGTCGACGGACGACTCCTCCACCAGCCGGTCGGCGACGGTGCTGAGGACGACGGCGAAGATCGCCGCTGCCGTGACGAGGCCGAGCAGGGAGAGCAGCCAGCGACCGATGCGCGGCTTCTGGAGGAACGTCGCCATCGCCGGCGTCGATCCGGGCCCGAGGCTGAACTCGATGATCCGTGGCTTGGGCTGGCCGAACCACGGCCGGCCGCCGTGCACGTCGGCCCGCACGATCTCGCGGCGAGCGGGCGGCAGGACGACGCTCGCCGGCTCGAACGAGATCTCGAGGATGGCCTCGGGATCCTCGCCCATCGGCCGCTCCTGGACGGTGGCGTTGCCCTCGTTGGCGACGATGAGGGAGAAGACGGCGCGGTTGCCGCCGGTGATCATGACCGGATCGACGCGCAGCGACGTCCGGGCGCGCATCCCGACGTCGAGGCTGACCTGGGCGAGCGAGAACTCGTTGCGGTCGTTCTCGCTGCGCACGTGGACGGCGATCGAGCGCGCCCCGGCCGGCACGTCGGGCGGCAGGACGATCGTGATCTCGACGATCCCCACCTCGGCCGGGAACAGCGAGAGCCGGGTCGGCGACACCGTCACCCACGCCGGGTCGAGGCCGAACGCCTCGACGTCGTAGGCGTCGATCATCGAGCTGGTGTTGGTGATCGACACTGCGACGCGCGCCTGCTCACCCACCGGGAGCTCGACGAGCAGGGGGGTCGCCGTGACGTGCATCAGGTGCTCGCCAGTGCCACGTCGCGGACGAGGGCGTCGCCGGCAGCGACCGAGACCAGAGCGACCGTGCGGCGGAAGCCGCTCGCGCTCACGGTCAAGGTGTACGACCCTGGCTGGACGCCGGTGAACACATACCCGCCGTTCGGCGTCGAGGCCGTCGCAGTCGTGCGCGACGTCAGCCCGTCCGACAGCTCGACGGTCGCCCCGGCGATCGGCGCGCCGTTGCTGGTGACAGTGCCGGCGATCGACGCATCGGCGCGGCGCAACGAGGCGTCGACCCCCGAGATCGTGCGCGGGACGATGAACCCGACACGGACGGTCTCGCTCAGATATCCCGGCAGCGAGAACGTCACGGTGTAGTTGCCGGGCGTCGGGATGTCGCTGACCGTGTAGGTGCCGGGCGCGCCCGTCGTCAGCGTGGCGGTCTTGGCGGTGAAGTCGCCGCGGCTGACGACGACCTCGACGCCGCCGAGCGGGCGGCCGTCCGGCCCGGTGACGGTGCCGGTGATCGTGCCGGTGCCGCCGACGAGGACGGCGTCGACGCCCGTGCGGGCCTGCCCGGCCTCCAGCTGAAGGGCGATGGTCTGGCCGCTGAAGCCGTCGCGCGCGAACGTCAGCACGTACGTGCGCGGCGTGTCGAGCCCGTCGATGAGGTACGTCCCGACGTTGCCGGCCGTCGGCGTCGTCGCCTCCTTCTCGATGTCGCCGCTCGTCGCGGTAACGGTGACGTTGCCGAGCGGCGTTCCGTCGCTCGAGCGCACGGTCCCGGCGATGCTGCCGGTCGCCGCGCCGAGGCGGGCCGTGTTGAGCACTTGCTGCGAGCCACCGCCCAGGACCTGGGTGAACTCCTGGGGCTGGAAGCCGGCGGCCTCGATCGTCACCCGGTAGGTGCCCGGCGTGGTGAGCCCGGTGAAGTCCACCCGGCCGTCGGTCGTCTCCTGGGAGATCGGGGGCGGGGCGACCGGCGCCGGCGCGTTGGGGTCGGTCGGTGGCGCCGGGATCTCCTGGATCGTGACGTTCACCGGCTGGCCGGGCGTCGCGCTCTCCGGCAGGGCGACGGCGCCCGTCATCCGGCCTGACATTCCGGTGAGGGCGACGTCGAGGTCCTTCACCTGCCCCAGCGGCTCGATCTCGACCGGAGTCGCCTCGGCGCTCGTGGGGGCGGACGGGTACCAGAGCTCCTGGAACCCCTCGGCCGTGTAGCGCAGCTTGTAGTTGCCGGGGAGCAGGCCGGCGAGGTCGTAGGTGCCGTCGTCGGCCGTGCCGGCCGAGACCGTCAGCTCCTCGCCGCCCTGGGCCGTCAAGCGGTAGGCCTCGACCGTGATCAGCGGCAGGCCCTGGCCGGTCGACGCCGCCGTGACCTTGCCGAGGGCGCTGCCGGCGATCGACTCGAGCGGGACGTCCTGCACGCCGCCCTCGTTGAAGTTGGCGGCCACCGCCTTCGTCGGGTCGTTGCCGCTGCGCAGCAGGTTGACGCCGAACAGGAAGATGAACGCCCACAGGGCGATGATGGCGGCGAGCAACAAGGCCGTCAGGACGCCGCGTGGGATGCGCGGCTTCTGGTTGAACGTCGCCGTGGCGCGCAGCTGGAGCGTCGGCGTGTCGGCGCCGATCGACACCGTGCGCGCGACGGGCTGGCCGACCCAGGGACGCTTGCCGGACACCACGATCTCGGCCACGCCCTCGGTCCCGGGCAGGACGGTCAGTGTCAGCGGCTGCACGGTCGTGTCGAGGACCCGCGTCTCGTCGACCGCGCTCATCGTGAAGTCGGTGACGGCGTTGCCCTCGTTGGTGACGATGGCGCCGAACGTCGCCCGCTTGCCGGCGGCCACGACGCTCGGGCGCAGCCGCAGCGACGCCGCCTCGATCGGGTCGACGTGCAGCCACAGGTCGTGGGTGCTGCGCCGCGTCGGGTCGATCGTCGACTCGATCGTGATCACGACCAGGTAGTCGCCGACCACGGTCATGCGGGGGAAGCGGATGTGGATCGGCATCGTCCCCGTCGAGTCCGGGAACAGGCTGAGCACCGGTATCGGTAGGTAGACCCAGCTCGGGTCGATGCCCTCGACGCGGGCCGTCACGCCGTCGATCACGTCGGCGGTGTTGCCGACCTCGATCTCGATGACGGTCTCGTCGCCCGGGCGGACGGCGACGTCGAGGGGGAGCAGCTCGGTCCGCACGTCAGACCCGCACGCCGCCCTCGACGGGCACCTTGAGCCTGATCGGCGGGTCGGCCTCGATGACGACCTCGTCCCCGGCGGCGGCGGCGATCACGAACCGCCCGGCTGTGTTGACCCGCGCCGTGCCGTGCGGGGACACAACGGTGGCGCCGATCGCTTCGGGGGCGGCGACCTCGCCGGCCACCCGGCGCACGGCGAACGCGCTGCGCCCACCGGTGTCGAGCCGCGACGATCGCAGCTCCAGGACTTCGACCGGCGGGCCGGCCGGCGTGTAGACGTCGGTGTCGATGGCCGCCACGATCGTCATCGGCAGCCCCGGCTTGAGCTGGCCGTCGAGCGTGGCTCCGAAGTCGGGCTGGTCGCCTCCGGGCCGCGCCATCAGCAGCCTCGGCATCGGCAGGTCGCGCATGGCGTCGGGGAGGAACGTCGCCGGCACCTCACCGTGGGCGAGGATCGTCCGCAGCAAGCCGCCGAGGAGCGCCCGCTCGTCGCCGTGGTCGGAGGTCCAGGCGGTGACGACGTAGCGCAGCTCGACGCGCGGCAGCGCCGGCCGGCGGACGAGGCGGCCGTCGCGCTGGAGGTCCTCGAGGCCGGATCGCTCGTGGTCGCGGCTGCGGCGGATGTCCCAGAGGAACACGCTGACCGTGGGACGGGTCAGCTTGGAACTCCAGTCGCGATCGGGGGCCTCGAACGCGACGTCGACGTCCTGTGCGCTGAGCGGCACCGTGGCCCGGAAGAAGGCCTCCAGCGCGGTGTCGATCAGATGCAACACCGGTCGACACCTCCCTCAGTGCCCGGCGGCGGGTCCCTCTCCGCCTGACAGCCGATGGTAGTCCCGCCCTCCCGGCCAGGCGAACGCGGCGTCAGCGCCGCAGCGTGGCGATCACCTGGTCGGGTCGCTCCTTGACGTCGCCCCACGTGTACTCGAACACCCGGTGGTCCATGTCCTGGAGCTCGTTGCGTCGCTGAGCGTCGCGGGCGCGCTCGGCATCGGACACGTGGCCGCGGCGGCCAGACACCTCCGCCACGACGCCGAGCTCGTCCCACAGGAAGTCGACGCGTGCCACCGTGCGCGTCCCCTTGCGGTGGACGACCTGCGTCCGCGGTCGTGGGAGCCCCGCGGCCCGCAGGAGGGCGAGGAAGCGCCGTTCCAGCATCGTGTGGCCACCGGCGTCGACGAGCAGGCGATCGAGCAACGGTGCACCCCAGCGTCCGGGGCCGCGCAGCTCGTCGAGGCGACGGGCGATGACGCTCGGCGCGCTCGCGCCAGAGCGCACGGCCGAGTCGATCGCCGCCTCCAGCCGCACCTCGGCGATGCCGGAGCGAGCGAGGTCGAGGATCGTCCTCGTCGCGGACGTGCACCGCAGCCCATCGACGGTGACTCGATCGGTGGGTCCGAACGAGCCGGAGGTGTGGACGACGAACCCGCTCACTCGACCCCGGCCGGTGCGGGGCATCGAGAACTCGATCGCACCGGGGATGCAGCGGTCGAAGCTGTGGATGGTCGCCGCAGCCTCGTGGCTGACCATCGCCGAGGGTCCGAGGCACAACAGCCCCGCCAAGAGCGAGCGTCGATGGGCGGCCGGCGCGCCGGCGACGGCGAGAACCCGCGGTGCCTCGGTCACGAGCACGCCTCGGGCGAGCAACGTCCTGATCTGCGAGCGGCTGACTCCGAGGTCGGCGAGCTGGTGGAGGCTGATCAGGCCGTACTGGCGGGCAGCGAGCGAGGCTATTGACCCGAGGATCGCAGCCTCCATGTCCGCCATGAGTGTTCGCACCGACGAGAAACGGAAGGCACCCGACGCTTGGTCAGAGAATTGGCGAAGCGTGTCGCCAGAACTCTGACCAAGGCGAGGAGGCCCGCCGGCCGCGCCAAGTAGCGTGGGGACGCAGACCTGGGCGAGAGGGTGCGAGCACGTAGATCCGATGAGTAGTGGCGACCGGCTGAGCGTCGACGTGCTCGGCCCGATCCAGGTTCGTGACGCCGATGGGCGGGATGTCACCCCGGAGGGCGTGTTGCAGCGGCGGCTGCTCGCACTGCTGATCCTCCGGCGCGGCCGCGCCGTCACGGCGGACGCCGCGATCGACGTCCTGTGGCCTGCCTCGCGTCCGCGCGACCCTGCCGCCGCGCTGCAGAACCAGGTCTTCCGGCTGCGTCGCGCGCTGCCCGACGGCGTTGTCGAGTCGACCGGCAACGGCTACCGCGTCCCGCCGGCGGCGATCGATCTCGACGCCGACCGGCTGGCCGCCGCGCTGAGCGCCACCGAGGACGCGGCGGCGGCAGGATGGATCGACATCGTTCTCGACCGGTGGCACGGCCCGGCGTACCCGGAGCTCGACGACATGGACGAAGGGCGGGCCGAGGCGGGCCGGCTCGACGAGCTGCGGGTCAGAGCCCGTGAGGTCCGCGCCGAGCGCCGCCTCGCCGCTGGCGGCGCCGACGACCTCATCGTCGAGCTCGCTGCGCTGGCGGACGAGGAGCCGCTGCGCGAGCGGCCGCGGGCGCTGCTGATGACCGCCCTGGCGATGGTCGGGCGCACCGCCGAGGCGCTCCGCGTCTACGACGACTTCCGGCGCCTGCTCGGCGAGGAGCTGGGCATCGAGCCGTCGCCTGTGTTGGCGGCACAGCACGCCACGCTGCTCACTGCCACCGACGTCTCCTCATGGAGGCCAGCGAGCCGCCTGCCGGTCCCCCTCACCTCGCTCGTCGGCCGCGAGGGCCTGGTCGCCGACGTGACCGCGCTGGTCGCCGAGCATCGGCTGGTCACGCTGATCGGTCCCGGCGGCGTGGGCAAGACGCGCCTGCTCGGCGAGGTCGGCCTCCGCGTCCGGGCCGCGCGCTCCGAGCGCGCTGTCGTGATGTGCGAGCTGGCCACGGCCACCCCGGAGTCGGCCGTGGACGTGGTCGCCACCGCGCTGGCGATCGACGGTCGCCCTGGGATCGGGCTCACGGATCGAGTCGCGGCCGTCCTGGCCGACAACGAGATCGTGCTACTGCTCGACAACTGCGAGCACGTTCTCGAGCCGGTGGCTCACCTCGTCGAGCGGCTGCTGGCGGCCTGCCCAGCAGCGTCGGTCGTGGCGACGAGCAGGGAGCGACTGCGGCTCCCGGGTGAGCGGTTGTGCACCGTGCCGCCGCTCGCCACGCAACCGTCACTGGACGACGGCACGCCGGCGGTGCAGCTGTTCGTCGAGCGCGCCCGCGCCGTCGCACCGGACTTCGACCCGGACGAGGCGCAACTGGCCGTCGTCGCCGAGATTGTGCGCCGTCTGGACGGGCTGCCCCTGGCGATCGAGCTGGCGGCGGCCCGGTTGCACACGCTCGACGTGAACGAGGTCGCAGCAGGGCTGGACGAGCGGTTCGGGCTGCTGTCGTCCGGCTATCGCACGTCCACCCGCCACGGTTCGCTGCGCGCGGCGATGTCGTGGTCGTTCGAGCTGCTCGACCCACGCCTGCAGCGCACGTTCGCCGATCTCTCCATGTTCGCCGGCTCGTTCACCGCCAGCGATGCGGCGGCGATCTGCGGGCTGGATGCTCGCGCCGTGACCGACGATCTCGACCAGCTCGTCGAGCGTTCTCTCGTCATGCGGACCAGCGACCGGCGATACGTGCTGCTGGAGACGTTGCGCGCGTTCGGCGCCGAGTGTCTCGCCGCCGCGGATCGGGTGGACGAGACCGGTGAGCGGCACGCTCGCCACTACGTCGAGTGGATCGAGGACGCCGTGCGCCGCATGGCCGAGCCAGAGGTGGGCACCGCACTGACGGCCATCGACGCTGCGCTCCCCGAGCTGCGCACCGCGCTCGGGTGGCTCCTCGACCACGCCGGGCCAGCGAACCTCGAGCAGGCCGGGCGGATGATGCTCGCCCTTCTCGACTACGGCTTCCTGCGCCTACGTCCCGACGTGCTGGCCTGGTCGCATCGCGTCGTCGACGCCGACCCTGGCGACAGCAGCCCGCTGGCTGCGGCGGTGTGGGCACTCAGTGGCTACGCCGCCTGGATGGGGGGCGACATCGAGGAGACCGGGCGCCGTGTCAGCCGGGCCATGCGCCTCGCCGAGCAGTCGGGTGTCGATACTCCACTCGAGGTGGCGATGATGTGGGCGAGCTACGAGCTGTTCGAAGGCCACCTCGAGGAGTCGGCCCGCTGGTACCGCGTCGCCCACCGCGCGGCGGGCGACCGTGCCGGCAAGCGCCTCCTCGCCGCCGGCTCCGGACTGCTGGCCCTCGCCTATGCCGGCGACCCGACCGCCGTGGAGGGTACCGAGCGGCTGCTGGAGGAGGTCGGCGAGTCGTGCAACCCGTATGCCGCGTGGGCCTGGTACTGCGCCGGCGAGGCGGACATGGCCGTCGACGCCGAGCGTGCTCGACAGCGGCTCACCCGCGCGCTCGAGGTCGCGGACGCGACGGGCGCCTCGATCGTCGCCGGCGTGGCCGGCGCGTCGAAGGCCTCGATCGAGGCTCGCATCGGCGATCCGCTGGTTGCCGCCGACGACTACCGCCGGCTGATCAACCACTGGCGCCGGGCGGGGATGTGGGCGACGCAGTGGACGATGCTGCGGGCGATCGCCGGCTTGCTGGCCCGGCTCGGGCGAATGCGGGATGCGGCCGTCCTCACCAGCGCGGTGCGGGCGACGCGTGCCGGGCATCGCATCTTCGGCCAGGACGAGGCGGCGCTGACCCAGCTCGATTCGGAGCTGCGTGCCGCGCTCGGTGACGAGATCTACGACGCGGCGCGCCGGGAGGGCGCGGCCCTCGATGGTGAGGGTGCTGCCCAGCTCGCGCTCCGAGCCCTGGCGCCCGATGTGTGAGTTGTCTGGGCGGGGTTCTGCCGTCCTGGCTCACAGTTCCGGCTCGGGTCAGGCGCCGGCCGCGGTAACCACGCCAGGCGGTTCCTCGGGCATCAGACCGAGGGCGGTACGGGCGAGCAGGCTCGCCGCCCGGTTGGCGCCGATGGGATGCATGAACCCGCCGGCCCGGACGTCGCGCCAGGCCTTCGCCAGCGGGTGGCCGGCGAGGTACCCGGCTCCGCCGCTCAGCGCCAAGGCGCGGTCGACGACGCGCACGGCGGCCGATGCCACGAACGCCTTCGCCGCCTGGACGTCACCGAACGCGGCTTGCGCTTCGTGCACCGTCGCCTCACCGGTCGGGTGTGTCGCGGCGTACTCGTCGATCCGGCGCGCCGCCCTGTCGAACGACGCCCGCATCGCCGCCAGGTCGACGATGTTGGCAGCCAGCTCGGTGACAGCGTGCGGGTCGGCGACGACCGTGCCGGCACGACTGCGCAGGGTCGCGGCGATCCGCGCGTGCGCAGACTCGGCGATCCCGAGCGATGCCGCGGCGTGGAACGCACCGGACGCGAGGTAGCGCTCGAGGAGGGCAGCCGTGTAGACACCCGCAGGGAATCCGTCGCGGAGCGCCTCCACTCCGATCCGGACGTCCTCGAACGTCACCGAGCCAGATGCCGACGCACGCATGCCGAGGGCGTCCCAATCGTCGTGGAACACGACGCCCGGACTGGCGGTCGGCACGAGCGCGAACCCGTACCGGTCCCGGCCCTCGCGGTCGACGTATGACACGGCGACGTTGAGGATCGTGGCGGCCGGCCCCATCGTGGCGAACATCTTGCGGCCGTTGATCGCCCAGCCGTCGCCGACGCGCGTGGCGGTGGTCGACGGCCGGGTGAGGTCCTGGGGCGATGGCTCGCTGGCCGCGGCGGCGAACACGACGTCCGCTGCGGCGACGAACCGCAGCCCGTCGGAGATCGACGCGGCTTTGCGCTCGTCGCCGCGGGCAACGGCGATCCGCCACGAGCGCACGGTGTTGACCACCACGGCGAAGTGCATGTTGACGCCGATCGTCGTCGCCGGGTCGCCGCGAGCGAGTCTCGAGCACGCCACGAGCACGTCGTGGACGGAGGTCACCCCGCATCCGCCCAGTGGTGCGGGGATCGCGGCGACGAGGAACCGGTCGGCGCGCAGCTTCTCCAGGTGCTCGACGGCGAACGTGCCGTCGCGATCGTGGGCGATGGCGCCGGCGGCGAAGTCCTCGGCGAAGGACGTCGCCGCGGCGACCATCTCGGCGCCGGCTTCCGTATCGGCGCCCAGCTCCCCGTCCATGGTCACCACCGGGGCTGCTCGGCGATGATTCCGAGCACGGCCTTGCCGACCATCTCGTGGGTGATCGCGTCGTTGCCGGGATGGAACCCGCCGCAGCGGACGTCGCGGTACAGGCGCTCCAGCTCGTTGCCGCGGAACATGCCGGCACCGCCGGCGACGTCGAGGGCGACGTCCACGACCCGCTTGGCGGCCTCGACGGAGCGCCACTTGGCCGAATACACCTTGGGCACCCAGTCCTCGCCGTGGTCGGCGCCGGCCACCCAGTCGTCCAGGAAGCGCTCGAGGGTCGCCGTGGCGGCGTCCAGCTCGAGGTACATCTCGGCGATCTGGTGCTGGATCATCGGGTTGTAGGCGTACGCGCCGCGCTCGATGGCGATCGACGTCTTGCGCCGGGCGCCACTGACAGCCAGCTCCAGCGCCCGCTCGGCGACGCCGACGTACACGCTGGCGATCAACGGCAAGGCCCACATCGTCATCGCCACGATGTACGGGTCGCTGCCGTCGCCGGCCGGCACGACGCGGCCGACGCGGGAGTCGGGGACGAACACGCCGTCGAGCACAGTGTCGTGGCTCTGCGTCGGCCGCATCCCCAACGTGTCCCACGTCTCGACGACCGTGACGCCTGGGCTCGTGCGCTCGACGAAGGCGTGCACGATCTGCGGCCCGCCGGGCGCGGCGGGATCGACGGCGTGGGCGCCGAGCCACGTCCAGACCGGTCCGTTGGACCCGAACTGCTTGCGGCCGGTGAGGCGGTAGCCACCCTCGACCCGCTCGGCGAGGCAGGTGGACAGCAGGACGGGGATGTCGTTGCCGGTCTCGGCATGGCCGGCGGCGACCACCGCGCCGTCGGCGGCGGCCTCGAGGAGCCAGCGCTGCGACGAGTCGCCGGCCCGCTCGAGCTCGGCTGCGGCGCCGACCCAGTAGGAGTGCATCGTCATCGACAGCGCGGTCGCTGGCGCGTAGCGGGCGAGGCGGCGCTGGCTGGCGGCCATCTGGGCGAGGTCGAAGCCCCAGCCGCCGCGGTGCACGGGCACGGCCGCGGTCAGATAGCCGATCTCGCGCAGCTCGGCGAGATCCTCGTGGAAGTAGCTGTTCGTACGGTCCAGCTCGCCGGCACGGCTGCGGAACCGTTCCAACATGTCGGTTGGCAGCTCAGTGCGCTGCCGCGGGACGCTGATCGTGGCGGTGTTGCTCATGGGCGGCGACGGTGCCGGACTCCGCTGTCACCGCGCTCTCATCTGCTCACGCCGGGCGAGAGCCGGAGGGAGCGCGGCGTGATCGAGATGGTGAACGATCGGGGCATGAGCATTCCCCGACTTGGCACGATCCTGTCCGTGTGGGCGCACCCCGACGACGAGACGTTCCTCGCCGCCGGCGTGATGGCCGCGGCCGCCGACCGCGGCGACCGGGTCGTCTGCGTCTCCGCCACCGCCGGCGAGCAGGGCACATCGGATCCTGACGCGTGGCCACCGCTGCGGCTGGGGCGTCGCCGCACGTGGGAGGCGGCGGCCGCGATGGCCGTCCTCGGCGTCGGCGAGCACCGCATCCTCGGGCTGCCCGACGGCGCCCTAGCCGGCTACGACGAGCAGGGGCGCGCCGCCGTGGGCCAGCTGCTCGACGACGTCGAGCCGGACACGATCCTCACGTTCGGTCCGGACGGGATCACGTTCCACCCCGACCACATGGCGGTATCGCGCTGGGTCACCGCCGCATGGAACGACCGCGGCCGCCGATCGCGGCTGCTGTACGCGACGGCGACCGAGGAGCACGTGCGCCGCTTCGGCGAGATGTACGAGGAGCACAACATCTACATGACCGACGACCGGCAGGCAGGCACGCCGTCGGAACGGCTGGCGATGTGCATCTGCCTCGACGGCTGGCAGCTCGACCGCAAGCTCACGGCCCTGGCCGCGATGTCCTCGCAGACCGCCGACACGATGGCCGCGCTGGACCCAGGCCTCTACGCCGCGCTCGTCGCCGAGGAGGCCTTCGTCGAGGCGTGCTGAGCGGGCGTGGGTCCAACCGGCAGCGGTCGCATCGGGCTACAGCTTGGCGTCCTTCATCGAGCCGCTCATCGGGGCCTGGTCACGGCGGGTCAGCACGCACAGGATCTCGCGGTCGTCCTCGTCGTTCCAGCCGGAGAGCGATGGGACCAGCCAGGTGTAGGACAGCTGCGAGTCGAAGACGCTGGTGCCGACGAACTGCTCGAATGCCTGCAGGCAGCGGACCTGGGCGTCCTCCCCGAGTGCCTCGACGCCCGGGTAGACGTCCTCCTCCGACCGCAGTGTGGCGAAGATCTCGTGCGAGTGCGGCTGGGCGCAGTCGATGATCGGCAGCTTCTCGACCTCCGGAGGGAGGGTGTCGTCGACCTGCATGCAGACCGGCGCCTCGGTGCCGGTCTCGACGTCGAGCACCGGCTGGTTCTGCGCAGCCGTGGCGTCGTCGTCATCCCCGTTGCAGCCGCTCAGGCCGGCAAGGGATGCGAGCGCGACGAGGATGATGTGAACGGCGCGGTTGGCCGTGACGTGCTCCCTCGCTGCCACGGTCAGCGAGCATCCTCGACAGGACAGGTCCCGTCAAGGCGGACCGTCGGTGGACCTGGGGCGCTCCCAGCGGACCACGTCCTCCAGCTCGCCGGTCTCGACGTCGTAGACGAACCCGGCGACGACGAGCAGCGGGCCCAGATACGGCGTCGACGTCAGGCGTTCGATGTCCTCGTGGAGCGCTGCGGCATGGTCGTCGAAGGCGAAGAAGTCGAGGTCGGCGCCCGTCATCGTCCGCAGCTCGTCGTCCGACACGCCGGCGACGCCGCAGTTGGTGTGCTGCATGACGACCACGGTGTCGACGCCCAGGACGTGGGTCGACAGCGCCAGGCTGCGCAGCACATCCTCGGTTACCCGGCCGCCGGCGTTGCGGATCACGTGGGCGTCACCGTTGTGCAGGCCGAGCACGGCGAACACGTCGATGCGGGCGTCCATGCACGTCACCACGGCCAGCCGCCGGCCGGGACGTGGGCTGTCCACGTTGCGGCGGGCAGCCACGTAGACCTGGTTGGCGGCGAGCAGCCGCTGGATCTCGGTCACGTTCCGAACCTCCTCCGACCATCTGGGCGCAATCTCTGCCATCCGACGTTCTGGGCGCGCACGCTGCCAACTGCTGTCACGTTTCGCGCCCACTTCTGGTCCGTGAGCTCGCTGCGCTCGCTCACGCCTCCTCCTCGAGCGCCTCGCGCGCCGCGTCGACCGCAGTTGCTCTGCGCGCCTCCTCCACTGCCGCTGCCTCGGCAGCTTCGCGGGCCGTGGCCAGCGCCTCCTCGGCCTCGGCGAGCGCGGCGCGCGCCCGTGCTGCTGCGGCCTCCGCCTTCTTGACCTCGGCGTCTGCCCGGTGGCGCACCTTCACCGCCGCGGCGTGGGCGCGGTTGGCCTCGACGAGCGCCTCACGGCGCCGCTCGCGCTCGGCCCGCGCCGCATCGGCCGCAGCCTTGTCAGGCGCAGCCGTGGCCTGGCCGGTGGGCTCCTTCCGCGGCCGCGGGTGTGGCCTGGAGCGCGACGCCGCGCCTGCGGTCACCAGCGTGACGTCGCCGAACAGCTCGGTCGGCGCGGCGTCGCCCGATCCGAGCAGACCGGCGCGGAGCTGGGCGACGGCGACATCGCTGGCCGCGGCCTGCGACAACCGGGCGTTGACCTCCCCGATGACCGGGTTGCGCCCGGCGGTGGTCATCGCCTTCTCGGCCAGGCTCACGAGCTCAGCGCTGCGCTCGCGCAGCTCGCGCAGCACGACGCGCACGTCGGGCCCGTCGCGCCCCTCGATCGCCGCGGTCTGAGCCTCGCGCACGGCGGCCGCAGCCTCGGCGAAGGCGGCGACGACGTCGGGATCGGTGCCAGCGACAGCGTTCAGCGCCCACTCGTCCCACCCCGGCCGGCGCAGCGCGCCGATGGCCGTCGCCTCGTCGCGACGCTTGTCCCGCCGCAGACCCTTGACCAGCTCGTTGCGCGCGGCGACGAAGTCCGGGGGCGGCTTGGCGAACAGCTGCCGCACCAGGTTGCCGTCGGTCTCGTCCAGGCGAGCGACCGTACTCGCCAGCCCGTCAGGTCGTTGGGTGTCGAGGGCCGTGCTGACCGCGAGCTGGCCCCGCCGCCAACGCCCGCTCTTCACCAGGCAGGCTGCGCACGTGTCGTTCGACGTCTTCCTGCAGGGGTTTCGCCGTGGCGACGCGGCGGATGGCGAAGGTGCCGCCGTGATGCGGGTCCTCAGCCCGCACATCGCCGAGCGCTCGGAGCACTGGGCTCGCCTGGTCATCGACGACGGCGATGCCGAGGTCTTCGGGATCGCCGATCCGGAAACCGGGCTGCTGTTCAACCACGTCAGCGGTCGGCTGATGTGGTCAGTGATCGTCGACGTCGCCCGCGCGGCCGGCTTCGTCGTCATGCCGATCGGATGCCCGAGGAGGGTCAGGTCACGGCGCCGTGAGTGAGTCCGCGCTCATGTAGGGTCGGGCGCCGTGACGGCGACGGCCCGCGCAGCTCCCCGCCCGCGAGCGGAGTCGCTCCCGGCCGACGAGCGGCGGGCGATGATCGTGCGGGCGACGCTGCCGCTGCTGCTCGAGCACGGCGAGATGGTCACCACCCGCCAGATCGCCGAGGCCGCCGCGATCGCCGAGGGGACGATCTTCCGCGTCTTCACCGACAAGGACGAGCTGATCGCCGCCGTCGTCGAGCAGGCGCTCGACGCCGCGGCGATCGAGCAGGCGCTCGCCGCGATCGACGCCGACCTCCCACTCGAGGTCGTCGTCACTGCGGCGGTCAAGCTGCTGCAACGGCGGGCGCTCGACATCGCCCGCCTGATGGCCGCCGTCGGACCGCGGTTCCACGCTCGCCGCCCGATGCCGGACCGCCCCGGCCTGATCGCCCTGTTCGAGGCCCACCGGCAGCACATCACCGTCGAGCCGGCCGTCGCGGCGAGATGGCTGGCGGCGCTGACGCTCTCGACCAGCCACCCCATGCTCTCCGCCGAGCTCGCCCCGCCCAAGCGCATCGCCACGCTCTTCCTCCACGGCGTGTGTGAGCCGAGCGAGTCCCCGAGCGAGCGAACGATGCAGCGCGGTGAGCCGAGCGAGTCCCCGAGCGAGGAGCGCCCGTGCTGACCAGGCTGCTGCGAACCCACCTGCGCCCGTATCGCCGGTTGATCGTCCTGGTCATCGTGCTCCAAGCGGTGCAGACCGCGGCCACGCTGACGTTGCCGGGGCTCAACGCCGACATCATCGACAACGGAGTCCTGGTCGGCGACAACGCCTACATCCGCAGGGTCGGCATGCTGATGCTCGGCTTCGCGCTCGTCCAGGGGGCGTTCCAGGTCGCCGCCGTGTGGTTCGGAGCGCGGGTGGCGATGGGCTTCTCCCGTGACCTGCGGGCGTCCCTGTTCCACCAAGTCACCGGCTACTCCGCGCGCGAGGTCGGCGCGTTCGGCGCGCCGTCGCTGATCACCCGCATCACGAACGACGTGCAGCAGGTGCAGATGCTCGTCGTGATGGCGGCGACGATGGCGGTCGCCGCGCCGATCACGCTCGTCATCGGCGTGATCGCGGCGTTGCGCCAGGACGTCGCGCTGTCGGCCATCCTCCTCGTGGCGATCCCTGTGGCGGCGATCGTCCTCGGGTCGATCGTCGTGCGAATGGTTCCCACGTTCAGGCGGATGCAGGACTGCATCGATGCCATCAACCGGGTGCTGCGCGAGCAGATCACGGGCATCCGGGTCGTCCGGGCGTTCGTCCGCGAGCCCGAGGAGTCGGCCCGTTTCGAGGAGGCCAACGTCGACCTCACGGCCACCGCGCTGCGCGGCGGCCACCTGATGTCGACGATGTTCCCCACCGTCAACTTGCTGGTCAACGCGTCGAGCGTCGCCGTGCTGTGGTTCGGAGCCAACCTGATCAACAAGGGCGACCTGGAGGTCGGCTCGCTCGTCGCCTTCCTCAGCTACCTCGTGCAGATCCTGATGTCCGTCGTCATGCTCACGTTCACGATCTCGATGATCCCGCGCGCCTCCGTCGCCGCGACCCGCATCCAGCAGGTGCTCGACACCGATACCTCTGTACGCGTCGCCGCCGACCCGGTGCACGAGCTGCCGGCTCGCGGACGGCTCGAGATGCGCGGCGTCGGGTTCCTCTACCCCGGCGCCGCGCACGCCGTGCTGCGGAACATCTCATTCACCACGACGGCCGGGCACACGACGGCGGTCGTCGGCAGCACCGGAGCCGGCAAGACGACGCTCGTCAACCTGGTTCCCCGCCTCTTCGACGCGACGAGCGGCACCGTGCTGGTCGACGGCGTCGACGTGCGGGACATCGCGCCCGAAGAGCTGTGGCGCAGGATCGGCCTCGTGCCGCAGCGCCCGTACCTATTCTCCGGGACTGTCGCCTCGAACCTCCGCTTCGGTAAGGGCGATGCCACCGAGGCGGAGATGTGGGAGGCGCTGCGCGTCGCCCAGGCCGCCGAGTTCGTCAGCGCGATGCCGGGCGGCCTCGAGGCCCGCATCGAACAGGGCGGCACGAACGTGTCGGGCGGGCAGCGCCAGCGCCTGTCGATCGCCCGGGCGCTGATCCGCAAGCCTGAGCTGTACCTGTTCGACGACTCGTTCTCGGCGCTCGACCTCTCTACCGATGCCCGCCTGCGCCTGGCGCTCAAGCCGTACACCGTGGATGCCGCAGTGGTGATCGTCGCCCAGCGGGTGTCGACGATCACCAGCGCCGACGAGATCCTCGTCTTGGAGGACGGCGAGCTCGTCGGCCGAGGCACCCACGAGGAGCTGCTCGAGACGTCCTCGACCTACGCCGAGATCGTCGAGTCCCAGCTCGGCGCGCGGAGCGCGGCATGAGCGAGTGCAGCGAGCTCACAACTGCGAACTGGGCGCGGATCCTGACGACAGTCGGCAGTGTGCGCGCCCAGAAGCCGGTTTGGCAGGAATCGCGCCCAGATGGTGGCGGCGCCAACGGGGGCCTGGCGTGACGACGACCGGCGGGGACGGCGATCGTCGCGAGGGCGAGGAACAGGAGGAACAGGAGCTCATCCGCAGCGTCGCTGCCGACCAGCGGGCGCAGGGGCGGTGGAACGTCGGGGCGGTCCCGATGGAGCGCTCGGCGAAGTTCGGCGAGTCGGTGCGCCGGCTGCTGCAGGTGCTCGGCCGCGAGCGGTGGCGGGTGATGGTCGTCGGCGTGTGTGCGATCACGGCCGTCGTGCTCAACGTCATCGGCCCGCGCATCCTCGGCCACGCCACCGACCTCATCATCAGCGGCATCCAGGGCGGCGGGATCGACTTCGGCGCGCTGCACCGCACGCTGCTCGGCGCGCTGATGCTCTACGTCTCATCTGCGGTGCTCCAGGTCGCCAGCAACTGGATGGTCGCCGGGCTCGTGCAGCGCACGATGTTCCGCCTGCGCGAGGAGGCGGAAGCCAAGCTGCACAAGCTGCCGCTCAGCTACATCGATCGCCAGGCCCGCGGCGACCTGCTCAGCCGCGTCACCAACGATCTCGACAACCTCGCCCAGAGCCTGCAGCAGACGCTGAGCCAGATGCTGACCTCGGTGCTCCTGCTCGTCGGCGTGGCGATCATGATGTTCACCATCTCCTGGGTGCTCACGCTGGTCGCATTGACCACGGTGCCGCTGTCGGTGTACGGGATGCGCAAGGTCGCGGCACGGGCGCGCCCCCAGTACCTCTCGCAATGGAGCAGCACCGGCGCCCTCAACGCGCAGATCGAGGAGGCGTTCACCGGCCACGCCATCGTCAAGGCGTTCGGCCGGCAGCCCGACGTCGAGGCGACGTTCCGGACGACCAACGAGCAGCTGTACGACGCCGCGTTCGGCGCCCAGTTCATGTCCAGCCTGATGCAGCCGATCACGATGTTCCTCGGCAACGTGCAGTACGTGCTGGTCGCCGTCGTCGGCGGGCTGCAGGTGTCGAACGGGGCGATCACGGTCGGCGACGTGCAGGCGTTCATCCAGTACTCGCGCAACTTCACGATGCCACTCACCCAGCTGGCGTCGATGATGAATGTGTTCCAGTCGGGCATCGCATCCCTCGAGCGGGTGCTCGAGCTGCTCGACACCGACGAGCAGTCGTCCGACCCGCCGATCCCCGCCGCTCCCGAGCCGGCCAGGGGCCGCGTCGTGTTCGACGACGTGACGTTCTCCTACGACCCGGATCGCCGGCTGATCGAGCACCTGTCGCTCGTCGCCGAGCCGGGCGAGACCGTCGCCATCGTCGGGCCGACCGGGGCCGGCAAGACCACGCTCGTCAACCTGCTGATGCGGTTCTACGAGCTCGACGGTGGGCGCATCACGCTCGACGGCCGCGACATCGCGACGATGAACCGGCGTGAGCTGCGCTCGAACATGGGGATGGTGCTGCAGGACACGTGGCTGTTCGGCGGCACCATCCGCGACAACATCGCCTACGGCCGTCCGGGTGCGACCGAGGACGAGATCCGGTCGGCGGCACGGGCGACGTACGTGGACCGGTTCGTGCACTCGCTGCCCGACGGCTACGACACGCTGATCAACGAGGAGGGCGACAACATCAGCGCCGGCGAGAAGCAGTTGCTGACCATCGCGCGGGCGTTCCTCGCCCAGCCCGCGATCCTGATCCTCGACGAGGCGACGAGCTCGGTCGACACGCGCACCGAGGTCCAGATCCAGGAGGCGATGAATGCGCTGCGCGTGAACCGCACGAGCTTCGTCATCGCCCACCGCCTGTCGACGATCCGCGGCGCCGACGTGATCCTGGTGATGGAGAGCGGCCGCATCGTCGAGCAGGGCACGCACGAGGAGCTGCTCGCCAGCGGCGGCGCCTACGCCCGGCTGTACAACTCCCAGTTCGCCGGCGCCGCCGCCGAGGTGGCGTAGCGCACAAGGCATCCGATGTGCCCGGCTGACCCCGTCCCGTTGGAGGGTTTGGCCCGTTGGAGGGTTTCGGCGGGGAGTGCCCCGGCGGAAACACTCCAACGCCTGGGCGAGGACCCCGGCGCGACCACGACGCCCGCCAGCGCTTCATCGACAAGGCCGCCGCCGCCCACCAGCGCCTCCACCTCCTCAACCCGACGATGGCCGTCGTCCACCTCTCCGGACCTCGCCTCGCCGAGGAATGCGTCCTCGCCATGGGCAGCGACCTGCGCAACTGGGGCTTCACCTCCACCGTCCGCCTCGACACCTACGCCGAATGGCTCGCCGGGCAGAGCCTCGCCGGCTCGTACCAGCGCTACCGCCAGGTCCTCCAACTGCTGGCGGCCAGTGACTCGCGACGCTTGGTCCTCAAGGCACCTGCCCACACCGCCGAGCTCGACCACCTCGCCGCCGCCTTCCCCTGCGCCATCGTGGTCCACCTCCACCGCGACATCGTCGACACGATCGCCTCCGGCGCCAGCCTCTTCGCCGTGTTCCGATCCACCTACAGCGACCACGTCGACGGACTCGACGTCGGCCGCTACCAGGCCCACCAAACCGAACGCTGGTTCCGCCGCGCCGCCGCCTTCCGCGCCTCACCTGCCGCCAACGCCGTCACGTTCGTCGACGTCGAGTACCGCCAACTCGTCGCTGAACCCACCACCATCCTGGCGAAGATCTACACCGCCGCCGACATGGCGCCACCCGACGACATCACCGAGCTCGTCGCCGCCTACGACCGCGCCCACCCTCGTGACGCCCACGGCACCCACCGGTACCAACCGGCGGACTTCGGCATCGACCCCGACAGCCTTCGCCAACGGTTCGCCTCCGCCGCGGTATCTCACCAGAAGGTGGAATGAGAACACGGCCACCCAGATGCTCCACGCTCTGGACGCGGGAGTGCCAGGATCTGTCGTTTGACGCGGCCGATCGGAACCGCAGCGAGGAGCGTAGGTGCGGGCAGCGTGGTATGACCGGCAGGGTCCGGCGTCGGACGTGCTCGAGGTCGGGGAGCTCGCCGACCCGGTGCCGGGCGCCGGTGAGGTGTGCGTCCGGGTCCGCTGCTCGGGGGTCAATCCGGGCGACACGAAGAAGCGGCGCGGCTGGCTCGGCTCGACGATGCCGTTTCCTCGAGTCATTCCCCACAGCGATGGCGCCGGGATGATCGTCGCGGTCGGCGACGACGTCGACCCGACTCGCATCGGCCAGCGGGTGTGGGTCTTCGGCGCCCAATCCTACCGGGCGTTCGGCACCGCCGCACAGCTGACTGTCGTCCCCACCGACCTTGCCGTCGATCTTCCCGCCGAGGTCTCCGACGAGGTCGGGGCGTGTCTCGGCATCCCCGGCATCACTGCTCATCGAGCGGTGTTCGGTGACGGGCCCGTCGACGGCTCAATCATCGTGGTCCATGGCGTGCTCGGCGGCGTTGGCGTGCTGGCTGGCCAACTCGCTCGCTGGGGCGGGGCGACCGTCATCGGCACTGTCCGTCACGCCAGCGACCTCGACGACGTCCATGGCCGCACCGCCAACCACGTCGTGGCCCTCGATCAGCCCGACCCGGCAGCAGCGATTCGAGATCACGCACCCGAGGGAGTGGATCGGATCGTCGAGGTCGCCTTCTCCGACAACGTCGACCTCGACGCCCAGGTCGCCAAGCTCGGCGCGGTCATCGCCGCGTACGGAACTCGTGCGGAGCGCCCCGACTTCCCGTTCTGGCCGATGCTGTTCGACAACCTCACCATTCGACTGCTCGGCAGCGACGACTTCCCCGCTCCCGCCAAGCAGCAGGCGGCTGTCGACCTCACCGCAGCCGCACGAGCCGGCGCGCTGTCCATCGCCATCGACGATCCGCTCCCGCTCGAGCAGATCGCAACCGCCCACGACCGGGTCGACGCCGGCACGCACCGCCGGGTCCTCATCGCCCTCCCTAGCTGACCCCGCCCCGACGTCCTCCAGGGCGGTCCCGGCTGTCCGGGAATGCATCCGCCTCCCCGCCGCCGGGAGAGTAGAGTCGCCCTCCCAGTCGTGACTGGCGTTCGAGGTGGACCACCACCGGGGAGCGATTGGGAAGAGTGCCGCACGCCTGGGCTGGATCGTGATCGAGGAGGCCCGTCCCATGTCTGCACCCATCAGCGAACCGTTCGACGCCAGCGTCGCGTCTGCCGCCTACCGCAGCGCGCTCGAGGTGATCGGCGCCGTCGAGCCCACCGTCGCGGCGGCCATCCGCCAGGAGCTGACCGACCAGCGCGAGTCACTGAAGCTGATCGCCAGCGAGAACTACGCGTCGCCGGCGACGTTGCTGGCGATGGGCACGTGGATGTCCGACAAGTACGCCGAGGGCACGATCGGGCACCGCTTCTACGCCGGCTGCCAGAACATCGACATCGTCGAGCAGGCCGCCGCCGACCACGCCACGGCGCTGTTCGGTGCGCCGCACGCCTATGTGCAGCCGCACTCGGGCATCGACGCCAACCTCGTCGCGTTCTGGTCGATCCTCGCCCAGCGCGTCGAGGCGCCGGCGCTCGCCGAGACTGGCGCCTCCCACGTCAACGACCTGGCCGACGGCGACTGGGAGCAGCTGCGGCGGGCGCTCGGCAACCAGTGGGCACTGGGCATGTCGCTCGACGCCGGCGGGCACCTGACCCACGGCTTCCGCCCGAACATCAGCGGCAAGATGTTCCACCAGTCGTCATATGGCACGGACCCGGAGAGCGGCCTGCTCGACTACGCCGTGGTCCGGGCCAAGGCGCAGGAGTTCCGCCCGCTCGTGCTGATCGCCGGCTACTCGGCGTACCCGCGCAAGATCAACTTCGCCACGATGCGCGAGATCGCCGACGAGGTCGGTGCCGTGCTGATGGTCGACATGGCCCACTTCGCCGGGCTCGTCGCCGGCAAGGTGTTCACCGGCGACTTCGACCCGGTGCCCCACGCCCACGTGACGACGACCACGACGCACAAGTCACTGCGCGGGCCGCGCGGCGGGATGGTGCTGTGCCAGCCGGAGTTCGCCGACGCGGTGGACCGTGGCTGCCCGTTGGTGCTCGGTGGCCCGCTCGGCCACGTGATGGCCGCCAAGGCGGTCGCCCTCGCCGAGGCCCGCCAGCCGTCGTTCCAGGTCTACGCTCGGGCCGTCGCCGACAATGCCGTCGCCCTCGCCGATGGCCTGTCGAAGCGTGGCGCCCGTCTCGTCACCGGCGGCACGGAGAACCACCTCGTCCTGATCGACGTGTCGTCGTACGGCCTCACCGGTCGCCAGGCCGAGTCCGCGCTGCTCGACTCGGGGATCGTGACCAACCGCAACGCGGTGCCGCGCGACCCGAACGGCGCCTGGTACACGTCGGGTGTGCGCATCGGCAGCCCGGCGCTGACGTCGCGCGGGTTCGGCGCGGCCGACTTCGATCGGGTCGCCGAGCTGATCGTCGAGGTGCTGGCGTCGACCACGCCGACCACCGCACCGTCGGGTGGCCTGTCGAAGGCGAAGTACACGATCGCCGATGGCGTGGCCGGCAAGGTTCACGACGCGGCCAACGAGCTGCTGACGGCCAACCCCCTCTATCCCGGTCTCGACGTCGCCATCTGACGGCCGCTCGGCCCACGCCCTGGGCCCGATCGCCCTCGGGCTGGGGATGCGCACGCTGGTCCGGTTGTATCGTCGCGGCCGTGTGGGAGCAGGCTCCGGTGGCTGCCGAGCGCCCGGCCGGCGTGAGGACGACGGCGACAACCCCGTCCCCACCGTCTCCGACCCGGATCCGGCGTGCACCACGCCCGGTGCGACCGGTGGGCGACCCGCCCGTCGGCGGGCGCCAGCCGGTCATGACGTTCGGCGATGGCGGTGGCACACGGATCCGCCGTGCGGCGGTCGTCGGGGCCGAGGGCGGGCCGCTCGACGCCGACACCGCGAGCCGCATCGAGCGCGCCCGCCAGGGCGGGGTGCCACTCGCCGCGCCCGAACGTCGGCGGATGGAGTCCGCGTTCGGCGCCGACTTCAGCGCGGTGCGCGTGCACGCCGACGGCGAGGCCCGCGACCTGAGCAGCCGGATACAGGCGCGCGCGTTCACGATCGGACAGGACATCTTCTTCGGGGCCGGTCCTCCCGATGCCGGCACGTCGGCGGGTCAGCACCTCCTCAGCCACGAGCTGGCCCACACGATCCAGAGCTCGGCGTCGAGTGTGACCCGAACCACCGTGCGGCGCCGCTTCGTTGACACCGTCAACGGCGAGAAGGACTGGGCGAACGCGACGAAGAAGACGAACAAGCTGGGACGAGACGTCGGCCGAACGCGGCGGTTGCGGGCCGTCGACAACGCCGTGGCGACCGCGCGCACGGCGTATGACGCAGGTGGGCTGCCTGCGCTGCAGCCGGCGGTCGAAGACCTGCGGCGCTTGATCGGCGAGTGGGAGACGTCCAAGCAGGGGCGGGTGTCCGTCCGGGCGACGGAGATGAAGGAGCTGAAGGCCGAGACCGGGCGGCTCCTCTCCAACGTCCGTCATTGGCGCGGCGCCGGGTACCAGCAGGCGATCCAGACCCAGGCCGACGATCGCACCCAGGTCCAGCAATGGCTCGACCAGGGTGCCCTCGACCAGGGCACGGACGAGCCGACCGTGCGCAAGCGCAACGCGTGCCAATGGATCCTGCGGCAGCGGACCCCGCTGTACGTCGTCACGCCCACCGCCGACAGCGACTACCGCACCCAGGTCCGCGACAAGCGGACGGCGGCGGTCTCGGGCAGGGGCGCGTTCTTCCCCGCACCCGACCGCAACGCCGGCGCGCTGCACCAAACCGTGGTCAACTACGACGCCGAGGCCACCAACGACCAGTCAGTGTTCACGCGCGGCGCAGGTATCGACGGATGGAACCTGCCCGGCCGCTACATCGCCGTCACCCACCTCGGCATCTCCCAGGGCCAGGACCTGTTCTACCAAACCATTCGCCACGAGTTGCAGCACGAGGCCGACAAGCACCTCGGGGCCGAGCTCAGCGGCGCGTTCAACACCGCCGCCACCGCCGACAAGCAGTACCAGTACGCCCTGCGCAAGTACAAGACCGAGTATCGGGCGCACTTCTATCAGGGCGATGACGCCATCGACGGCGAGACCCATGATCCGTTGAACCCGACCGTGCACGAAGGCAACCTCGACTGGACACCGCGCCAGCGGTACATCTATGAACGGCTGATCGAGCGTTACCCGGTGATCAGAGATGCCTGCCTCAACGCCCAGTTCGTCACCGAGATCAACGGGTATCGCAACCCCGATGTCGAGGGCTTCAACAAGTACGACTCCCTGCGCATCGACGACCTGTACCGTGCCCTCGAAGCCGTGCCGGCGAACACCACCGATGCCACCGTGGCCACGGTCCTTCAGGTCTACGACGCGGTGGACGCGCTCGACGCGACCGATGCCACGTACCTGAATGACCGAGCCCAATCGGTCATGATGCGGGCGAAGATCGAACGCCATCTCGACGGCGCCGCGCGCACGACGTTCTTCCAGCGCCTCGCCGCCCGCCCGACGGTCTGATGGGAATGCTCCTGCACTGCTCTATCGCCCGGCGCGACCGACGGTCTCCGCGAACTGGGCGGGAATCGTCTCGGATTCCGGGACGATTCCCGCCCAGATACGATTCCCGCCCAGATCGGGCGCGAGCGCCGATCACGTCGGTGACGTCAGGACCACACCCCGCTTCCAGAGCAACGCAGCGGTGGAGATCGCAACCTCGGCCGCGCTGGTCACGAGATGGCCACACATGCCCCCGATTTCACCGCGCTTGAGCCCTCCGGGACACTAGGCCGTCCAGCACGACGCGTCAGCTGGACATCTGACGCTGGCTGATCACCGTTGTCACGGGCAGCTCGAACTTTTGCTCGACGCGCCTCGGGAGGTCGAGGCGTAGCCAGCGCGAGACGCCGGGCGGCAACGTCGACAGGATGATCTCGTCGTGGGGGTCCTCGATCATCATGTCGTCGATCGCCCGCACCGGGTTGGCGTCGCCGACCACTCCGTCGACGGCATCGGCACCGATGTCCCGGAAGCAGACCAGCGCTTCCTCGATACGACGTCTGGCGAGCGCTCGTGCCTCGCCCTCTGTCCACGTCGCGTGATCGGCCGGATGGGTTGCCGGCACGAGCAGCGTGAAGCTGCAGGCGCCCTGTCTCATCCGCGCCTCGATCGCCGCCAGCAGGTCATCGCCGCACGCCGTCTGGTTGGCGACGACGAGGACCCGGCGTGGCGCAGCATCCGGGCTGGACTGTGGTTCCGTCATCGTGACCACCTCCCGGTGCCCGTTCTACTCCTCCGCGCGACGTGCTGTCACCGCTTCCCGCGGCGCGAGCCGCCCTTCTTCGGCGGCAGCGAGCGGGCGTATGTCGAGCCGAGCTCGACCCACTTCGCCAGCTGACGCTTCGTGCGCACGTCGTCGGAGTCGACGCGCAGCCACCCGGTCATCGTCCGGCCGCCCATCTCCATCGGCTCGGCATTCGTCCGGGCCAGGATCCGGTCCGACCCCGCAGGGTCGACGCGCACCAGCAGCCCACCCTGGCCGCTCGCCGCGATCGCCATGTTGCCGCCGATGAGGAACGCCAGGCCGCCGAACATCTTCTGCTCGGTCAGCCCCGGCTCGCCTGCGAGCAGGTCGCGCAGCCGATCGGCGAGCACCTCGTCGTAGGCCACGACGGCGGATCGTACGCGCAGCGCGGTTGGGCTACGGTCGCTTGTTCCACCGACGACGGTGAAGGCGGGTGACATGCTGGCGATCCGAGCAGCGAAGGCCTTCGACGGCGAGCGGGTCCTGCAGGACGGCGCGACGGTCCTGGTCGACGACGGCCGGATCATGGGCGTCGAGCCGGCTGCGTTCGCCGTGCCCGACGCCGTCGACGTCATCGACATCGCGGGCGGAACCGTGCTGCCGGGTCTCGTCAACTGCCACGTGCACCTGTGCGGTGACTCCGGCGTCGGCGCGCTCGAGCGGCTGGCGGGATTCGATCCCGACCACCTGCAGGCGGTGATCGACACCAGCCTCGCCGACGAGCTGGCGGCTGGCGTCTGCACCGTGCGCGATCTCGGCGACCAGCAGTGGGCCGTCGTCGACCGTCGTGACAGAACACCGCCCGCCACGGTGGGGCCGCACATCGTGGCGTCCGGTCCACCGATCACCTCGGTGCGCGGCCACTGCTGGGCGATGGGCGGCGAGACGGCGGGCGTCGACGCCATGCGGGCGGCCGTCCGTGAGCGCGCCGAGCGCCGGGTCGACGTGGTGAAAGTGATGGCGAGCGGCGGCAACACGACGCCCGGCACCGACATCGCGGTGTGCCAGTTCACGCTCGAGGAGCTGCGCGCGGCCGTCGACGAAGCGCACCGCCTCGGGCTGCCGATCACAGCCCACGCCCACGCCCGCGCCGCCGTCGACCAGGCGATCGAAGCCGGGGTGGACGGGATCGAGCACTGCACGTGCCTGGGCGCGGGCGGCGTCGACTTCTCGCCGCAGCTGATGAGCCTCCTCGCCGAGCGGGAGATCGTGGTCTGCCCGACGCTCGGGCGCGCACCCGGTGCGATGCCGCCACCACAGGTCCTCGAGATGCAGGCCCGCTTCGGGATCACGTACGAGGGGCGGCTGAGCGACGTCGCTGCGGCCCACCGCGCCGGCGTGCACCTCGTCTCCGGTGACGACTCCGGCATCGGTCCTGCCAAGCGCCACGGCGTCTATCCCGAGTCGGTGATCGACCTCCATGCCGGCGGCGTGCCGGTACGCGACGTGCTCGCTTCGGCCACGTCCGCGGCGGCTGCCGCGTGCGGCGTCGGCGACCGCAAGGGCCGGCTGGCGCCGGGCTTCGACGCCGACATCCTCGCTGTCGACGGCGACCTGACGGCCGACATCGCCGCGCTGCGCGCAGTTGCGATGGTGATCGCCGGCGGCGCGATCGCGCTGGACA
>JBIOUO010000283.1:0-7979 GCA_044867195.1 Ilumatobacteraceae bacterium | reverse complement strand
CCGAACCCGACGACGTCGTGCGGATCGTCAAAGCCCTCGAGCCGACGTTCGGGGGGATCAATCTCGAGGACATCCGGGCGCCCGAGTGCTTCGAGATCGAGCGCCGCCTGGCCGCGGAGATGGACATCCCGGTGTTCCACGACGACCAGCACGGGACCGCGATCATCAGCGGTGCGGCCCTGCTCAACGCGCTGGAGCTGGCGGGCAAGGCCGTCGACGAGGTCGCGATGGCGGTGAGTGGGGCGGGGGCGGCGGCGATCGCCTGCTGCGAGTTCTTCGTCCGGCTCGGCATGCGCCGGGAGCGGATCGTGCTCATCGACACGAAAGGTGTGGTCCATCGCGGCCGTGTTGACGGGATGAATCCGTACAAGGCCTCGTTCGCCTCCGATACCGCCGCGCGCACGCTGGCCGAGGCGATGGAAGGCGCCGACGTGTTCCTCGGTGTCTCGCACGGCGGCGTCGTGTCGAAGGAGATGGTGCAGTCGATGGCCGGGCGGCCGATCGTGTTCGCCCTCGCCAACCCCGACCCCGAGATCAGCTACGACGACGCCCGCTCGGCCCGCGCCGACGTGATCATGGCCACTGGCCGCTCCGACTATCCGAACCAGGTCAACAACGTGCTGGGCTTCCCGTTCATCTTCCGCGGCGCCCTCGACGTGCGGGCCCGGGCCATCGACGACGGGATGCAGATCGCCGCCGCCCAAGCCCTGGCCGCGCTCGCCAAGGAGGAGGTGCCCGACGCTGTGCTGCGGGCGTACGGGGTGGAGCGCCTCGAGTTCGGGCCCGAGTACCTCATCCCCAAGCCGCTCGACCCGAGAGTGCCGCTGCGCGTGGCTCCGGCGGTTGCCGCCGCAGCCATCAGGTCGGGCGTTGCCCGTCGCCCGGTTGCCCTCGACGCCTATGTCGAGGAGCTGGCGAACCGGTTGACGCCGGGTCGCGAGGTGATGGGCGTGGTGATCCACAACGCCCAGGCGACCCCCAAGCGGATCGTGTTCTCTGAAGGGGAGGAGCAGAAGATCATCCGGGCGGCGGCCCGCATCGAGCAGGAGGGGATCGGTGTGCCGGTCCTGCTCGGCCGTGAAGCGGCCGTCCGAGCACTGATGGAGCAGATGCACCTGGAGCTCTCCGCGGAGATCGTCGACCCGGCCCACTCCGATCGGCTCGAAGCCTTCGCCCAGATGCTCTACGAGCGCCGGCAGCGCAAGGGGATCACGCTGAACGAGTCACGCCTGCTGCTCGGCCAGCCCAACTACTTCGGGGCGATGATGGTGCACGCCGGTGACGCCGATGCCTTGGTCGCCGGCCTCACCTACCACTATCCCGACGTCATCCGACCGGCGCTCCAGGTGATCGGGCCGGCGCCGGGGGTCTCGAGGGTGGCCGGCATGTACCTGATGGTCACTGACGATGGCCGCGCTGTCATCCTCACCGACCCGACGGTGAACATCGATCCCACCGCCGAGGAGTTGGCCGACATCGCCATCATGGCCGCCGACCGGGCGGGCGAGTTCGACATCCAGCCCCGCGTCGCGCTCCTGTCGTTCTCCAACTTCGGCTCCACCAGGCACCCGCGCTCGGCGAAGGCCGCCGCAGCGACCGCGATCGTGAAGTCGCGACGCCCCGACCTCATGGTCGACGGCGAGATGATGGCCGACGTGGCGCTGGCGCCAACGATGCGCAACGACGACTATCCGTTCTCGTCGCTCGCCGGCGAGGCCAACGTCCTCGTCTTCCCGAGCCTCGAGGCCGCCAACGTCGCCTACAAGCTGCTCGCCCACCTCGGCCGCGCCATCGCCATCGGCCCCATCCTCACGGGGATGGACCGGTCCGTGCACGTGCTGAGCCGCGGCGCGGAGGTCAACGACATCGTCAACGTGGCAGCCATCGCGGTGGTCGACGCCCAGAATGCTGCTCGACGCGGCGATCCCGGAAGAAGCTGACAGACAGGGCCCGCCAGCGGGGCATCCGGGCGCGTTGGCTGCCAGCTGTCGTCAGACAGCGAGCCCAGATCGCCGCGGTCGGTCCGTCAGACGGGCACGATGGCCGGACGTCACGCGCTGCCCGTCCCATGGGTCGAGCCGGTCGACGTCAGCAACGCTGTCCTGTGGCTCGGCTCTGACGAGGCCCGTTACATCACCGGAGCGACGATCCCGGTCGACGCCGGGATGCTCGTGAGGTGAGTGCGACGGGGCGCGAGCGCCTTGGTCCGCGAGAGTGCGCTGAACTGACGGCGGACGGGGACCAGAGCGCGCCCGCCGTGCCCGCCATCGGCTGCCGACTGACATCGCGCCCAGATGCCTTCAGCAATCGACCGCAGCGCGGATCGCGCGGCAAGCGTCGAGGAGCCTTGCCGGGTCGAGGGTGCACACACGGTCGACGAGGTATAGACGCCGCGAGCCACGAGGTCATCGAGGAGCGCCAAGAGACCCGCAGGCACGCGGAACAATCATGCATCTCCGGAACTGGCGAACCAGCGCATGCGGTCGGTCATCGCGTTGGCGAACTCGGCGATGCGCTCGTCGCTGACCCACGGGTACGGGTAGGTGAGCGTCATCGCCAACGCGCCGTTGTTGCCGATGCCGTTGAACGACACGTACGGGAACGTGGCGTGGTGCACGCCCAGCGCGCCACGGATCGCCCGCGGACGCAACGTGGCGCTCTCGGTCGGCAGGTCCATCGCGCCCAGGTTGGCGAGCGTGTCGGTGAACAATGGCGCGCCCGACGCGGCCGTGAGATTGTCGACCATCGCCTTACCGGCGAACACCCAGGCGTAGTGGTCGAAGTTGTCGATGCCGGAGGTCACCTGGGTCTTGAAGTCGCGTGCGTGGTCCCACTCCGACATCTGGCTGAGATTGGAGTGCCGGCTGTCGAGGACTGCGGCGTAGATGCCGAGGTCATCGACGGAGACGGGCACGCGCAGCCCGTCACGGATGTCGAGCGTCGTGGTCACGACGATCTGGTCGTCTGGCGCGGCGTGCAGCAGATCGTCGGTGGCGAGGATCATCGCCGCACCGAGCGCGCCGAGCACGGTTGTCCCGTTGGCCCGGGCGTTGGTGCGAATCCCGAGGATCTCCTCGGCCGTGAGGTCCATCGGCCACATCCGGCTCTCTTGCCGCGCGGTAGCCGTGCCGTTCTCCATCGGCCACGGGATCGGCGGCGGCAGCTTGGCGTTGCGTTCGAAGGAGGCGGCGACGAGCTCCTTGCCGCGCTCGGGGGTCGCCCACTCGGGCAGGACGTCCTCGACGGCCGGGCTGATGCCGCTGGGCTGGATGCTCGGGTCGCCGTCGTCGCCCCCCACGAGGGCTTCGTACTCGCTGAGTAGCTGGATGCAGAAGCGCACGAGTGATCGGCCGTCGCAGAACGAGTGCGGGCAGGTGAGCAAGAGCTCGCCGCCGGGCTCGTCGGACATGAACAGCTGGGCGCGCATCGGCGGGACGCCGTCCACGCCGAGCTGGACGTTGAGATCCTCGTTGAACTCCTTGACCCAGTAGCCGGGCTCCCGCCGCTGCTTGACCGTGAAGGGCGCCGGCACCGAGTCGTCGAGGACGAACTGAGGGCGTTCGCCACGCTCGGCCGGCGGGATCCGGGCGCGGAGGATCAGCCGCCGGTCGATCATCTGGCGGAACGCCCGCTCCATCAGCTCGGGATCGACTGGCCCGTCGAACTCGATCAGGCGCGTGAGGTGCGACGATCCGGCGGTCTTCTCGAGCAGGTACACGAGGTACTCGGACGCACCGAGATTCCTCACCCGCTGGTTGGCCACGTACGTGTCGGCGACGTGATGCGACATGGCTCCTCCCGATGACGAGATGGTCCCCTTGTTCATGCCGTGATAGCAGATCCTGGCGCGGTCAACGTCGCCTGCGGGATCGGCCAGACTTGCGCGTCACTTCGCCGCTGTGGACCGTCGACGAGGAGAGCGATGACCGACGACGACTGGAAGGCCGCGTGGCAGCCGATGAGGGAGGCCGTGGGCCGCGACTTCGGTGATGCCCCGATCGTCGGCGCCGACCGCGTCGAGGCCGGCCTCATCCGCCGGTTCTGCGAACCACTCGAATTCGGCTGCCCGCTGCACTTCGACGACGCCGCGGCACGAGCAGCCGGCTACGACGGGATCGTCGCCCCGGTGAGCACCGTGTTGATGTTCTCGATCCCGGCGATGTGGAGTCCCGGCGAGGAGCCGTTGTTCGTCACCGCGGGGCGTGACGATCAGCCGGCGCGGTCGCCGGTGGGGCCGCCGACGGTCGACGTCGCTCCACCCACCACCGGTTACTTCGCGACCGACATGGAGTTCGACTTCGTCGGCGACCTCGTGGTCGGCGACACGCTGTCGCGCGTCGGCAACGTGCTGCTGTCGTGCGAGCCGAAGGAGACCACGGTCGGCCGGGGGGCGTTCACGAAGTGGCAGTGGGAGATGCAGAACCAGCGGGGTGAGGTCGTCGCGCGCGTGCGCACCGGCTTGTACCTCTACAACCCGTACGACGACGCGGGAGAGCCATGAGCATTGACGTGGACTGGAGCCAGCAGCGGTGCTGGGAGGACGTCGCCGAGGGTGACGACCTGGCGCCGGTGGCGTTCCCGCTGACGGTCTACCGCCTCGTGGTCGCCGCCGGATCCACCCGCGACTTCAACGCCATCCACCACAACTCGGAGTTCGCTCGCGCGTCGGGCGCCCCCGAGATGTACGCCAACACGACGACCCTGCTCGGCATGTGGGAACGCGCGGTGCGCGAGTTCATCGGCCCGCAGGGACGCATCCTGGCCATCAAGGGATTCCGGATGACGTCGTTCAACCTCGTCGGCCAGACCGTCACCGTGAAGGGACGGGTCAACGCAAAGCGCGACGACGGCCCGGACGGTCTCGTCGACTTGGAGGTGTGGTCGGAGAACGACGACGGCGTCTCGGTCGGTCCCGGCATCGTCACCGTGTCGCTACCAAAGAGGGGTTGAGCGCAATGGCCAGCAGATCCACCGGTGCCATCGTGGGGCTCGGTATCACCGAGATGGGCAAGATCTACGGCCGCACGGCGACGGACTTCGCCGCCGAGGCGATCGCCCTGGCGCTGCGCGACGCCGGGCTGCGCAAGGTCGATGTCGATGGTCTGCTGATCAACGGCAACCTCTCCCCGGAGATGAACCCGAACCTGCAGCTCGCCCTCGGGTTCGAGGATCTCACGCTGCTCAATGTCATGAACGCCTACGGCTCGACGCCGGCGACGATGATCCAGTACGCGTTCACGGCCATCGAACAGGGCCAGGCCAACGTGGTCGTGATGCTGTATGCCGACGACCCGCTCCAGCCGGCCACCTCGGCCGGGGCGTCGTACGCCACCGACAAGGGCATCGTTGGCATGGGCGGGATCCTGAACGCGCACGGGTTCTACGGCGCCAACCCGGGCTACGCGATGGCGACCCGGCGGCACATGAGCATGTACGGAACCACGAGCGAGCAGCTCGCCGCGATCGCCGTATCACAACGGCAATGGGCGATGCACAACGAACGAGCGCAGATCCGCAAACCGCTGACGCTCGAGGAGCATCAGGCCTCGCGCTACATCGCCGAGCCGCTGCACCTGTACGACTGCTGCCTGGTGTCCAACGGCGCGATCGCGCTGATCGTGACCTCGGCCGAACGGGCGCGGTCGCTGCCGCAACCGCCGGTGTACGTGCTCGGCGTCGGCCAGGGCGCGCCCGGCGACAGCCAGCGGACCGACCGCCACCCTGGAACCCACACCGGCGCCACGCGCTCGGGCGAGCAGGCGCTGCGTAGGGCCGGTGTGAGCCTCGCCGACATCGACGTGCTCGAGCTCTATGACTGCTACACGTACACGGTGCTCGTGACGTTGGAGGACTACGGCTTCTGCGGGAAGGGCGAGGGCGGTCCGTTCGTCGAGGACGGCAAGTTGGGACCGGGCGGATCGCTGCCGACCAACACCGGCGGCGGGCAGCTGTCGTCGTTCTACATGTGGGGGTTCACCCCCCTGTCGGAGGGCGTGATCCAGGCCCGCGGTCAGGGTGGTCTGCGCCAGGTCGACCACCACGACCTCGTGCTCGTCAGCGGCAACGGCGGCTACCTCAACTACCACTCGACGCTGGTCCTCTCCTCCCGTGACTCGTGAATCCGACGCCGCGCCGCAGACCGATCCTGACGAGCGCGAGATCGCCGGCGGCGAGCGCGGCGCCGACGCGGCGATCGAGATTGAGTACACCAAGCCGATCCCCCGTCCCGATGCGTTCAGCCAGCCCTTCTACGACGGAACGCGGCGCCGCGAGCTGATGCTCCAGCGCTGCGGCGAGTGCGGCAGGTGGATGTGGCCGTTCCGGACCCGCTGCATCGAGTGTTTCGGCGATCAGCTCACGTGGGCCGCGGCTCGCGGCACCGGCACGCTGTACTCCTGGACCTTGGTCCATCAGATTTTCCATCCCGGGTTCGCGCCCGAGATCCCGTACAACGTGGCCCAGGTCGACCTCGACGAAGGCGTCCGCGTGATCACCAACATCGTCGGCGTGCCCAACGACGAGCTGCGCGTCGGCCTCCCACTCGTGGTCACGTTCGAGCGGATCAGCAACGAGCTGGCATTGCCCAAGTTCCGCCCGGCCGCGGGATGAGAGGCACAGCGGAGAGCCCGAGCAACCGATCAGCCGCGCTCCTGGAGGCGGACCGCGCGTGCCGGGTCGTGGGCCGCGCGGAGGTCCTTCTTGACGATCTTCAGCGTCTCCGACCGCGGGATCGCGTCGGTCAGCTCGTACCAGCGCGGTCGCTTGTAGGGCGCCATGTTGGCAAGGCAGTGGGCGTCGAGGTCCTCGAGCGTCGTGCCGGCGCCGGGCGCGAGGACGACGACCGCCTTGACCGCCTCGCCCCACTTGGGGTCGGGTACGCCGATCACCGCACAGTCGACGACACCGGGGTGACGCAGCAGCACGGTCTCGACCTCGATCGAGTACACGTTCTCGCCACCGGGCTTGATCATGTCCTTCGATCGGTCGACGAAGTACAGGAAGCCGTCTGTGTCCATACGCATGATGTCGCCGGTGTGCAACCAGCCGTGGGCCAGCGCGTCCTCGGTCGCGTCGGGCAGGTTCCAGTAGCCGATCATCGTGCTCGGGCCGCGCAGCCCGAGCTCGCCCTCCTCGCCGGGCGGGAGGAGGCGATCGCCGGCGCCGAGGATGGCGGCATCGAAGCCGAACAACAGGCCGCCGATCGTGCCCGGGCGGTCGCGCTCGTCCTCGTAGGAGCTGACGGACACGAAGTTACCGGCCTCCGTCGATCCGTAGACGCCCCTGAAGCGGGCGCGTGGGAGCACGTCGGCGAGTTGGTCGAGCGTCGCCAACGACTCCATCGCCGCGCCGGCGAACACCGTGCGCACCGACGAGCGGTCGACCTTGTCGGCCATCGGATGCACGAGGGCGTGCTTGAGGCCGGGCACCGAGATCGTGGTCAGTGCCTCGTCGCCGACGAGACGCCAGATCTCCTCGGCGTCGGGGCTGGCCGGGATCACGACGCGTGCCCCCACCGTGAGGTGGGCGAGGACGTTGCCGAACCCGGCGACGTGGAAGAACGGGTACACGCCGAGCAGCACGTCGTCGGCCGCGAGGCCGAACGACATGGCCAGGTTGGCGTTCGACGCCAGCCACCCGCGCTGCGACAGCAGGCAGCCTTTCGGCGTCCCCGTGGTCCCCGACGTGTAGAGGTGGAGGCACGCTCCGTCGGCGCGCGGGCGAGGTGCGTTCCACGGGCGCGGATCGGCGCTGGCGATGGCACGCTCGAACTCGGTTCCGAACGTCCACGCCGTCGTGCTGCCCAGTCCGCTCGCCTCGGCCAGCGCGGCGAGGTCAGGGTGGACGAACGCGTGGGTCACGCCGGCGTCGGTGATCTGGAAGCGCAGGTCGGATGCGACGAGCCGCACGTTCAACGGCACGACCACCGCGCCGAGCAGCGACGCGGCGAGGCAGACCTCGATCACCTCGGGGCGGTTCCC
>JBIOUO010000282.1:0-2139 GCA_044867195.1 Ilumatobacteraceae bacterium | reverse complement strand
TGGTGTACCTCCAGCCCGGCGACTCCGCCGCCACGTTCGCGCTCGAGCCGTACCGGCAGTTGATCGCCAACGCGCTGGGCTGGGTGGCATCGCCGGACGCGCGCCGCTGGGCGCTCGCCAATCCGACCCCGCTGTCGGTCTGAACAGATCGGCCGGTCTCAGCACCTCCGGCGCGAGCAGGCGTCGACTCGGCGCGATATCCGCACCCCGTCACGCGACGGGCTGCGGCACGCCCCGTCGCCGCGACGCGGTGAGCCACGACCTCCACTCGGCGAGACTTCCAGTCGAGTCCATGACGAGGGCCAACGATCCGGCGAGGGCAAGCGTCGTCGAGATCGGGAACAGGGCGTTGAACAGCCCCGGACCTCGCTCGCCGATGACCGCCTCAGCCGCGTTCGCACCGGCGCTGGCCGGAACGAACACCATCAGGAAACTCAGCGGCACGAACGACCATGCGACCCAGCGCGACCATGACAACCTCAGCTCGCGATGCAAGAGGGCGATCAGCAGCAGCCCCGGGATCAGCAGGGCGAGGTCGTAGTGGTGGTGGTAGACGATGATCAGCCCGACGCAGGTGCCGGCGAGCATGATCCGAGCGCTGTCCGCGAGTGAGGGCGGCTGCGCCATGCGCAGGCATGCCACGATCAGGAACAACGTGATCGCGCCGCCCGCCAGGAGGGCGACGGCTCGCCCGAGCCCGAAGCTGCCGGTCAGGCCGGTGACGAGGTACGTCCCGTCGATCCTCGGGATGGAGATGTGCTCCCAGAAGTCCGGCGTGTTGATCCCGCCACGCTGCTCGAGCGTCTTGGTCCCCTCACGGTAGCCGTCGATGGCGTCGAGGCCGCCCATCCTGGCGAACGCGATGACATTGAGGATGATGTTCGCCGCGAAGGCCGCCACGATGGCCTTGTACCGGCGATGGAGCAGCAGGAGGAGCACGAACGGGATGCACAGCGTTGGCTTCAGCGCGATGACGAGCGTCGTGGCGACGACGGCCATCCACACCCGCCCCCGGTGCAGCCCGTACAGCACGGCGACGAGGAGCCCGGCGAGCAGCGGGGCGAACTGGACGGGCGTCCAGCACCACCGCGCGCACGCCATCAGCAGGATCAGCCCGGCCACGGTCAGCCTCGTCGGCCAGGTCGTCCGGGGACGAGCGAGGGCGAACAGCGCCCAAACTCCGGCGACCATCGCCCCGACATAGACGAGCACCTGAAGCACCCTCGCCGTCTCGAACGACAACGCGGCGAGTGGGAGCATCACGATGCCCATTGCGGCCGGCCAGAACAGGCCGAACGTGGTCGTGTAGCCGGTGACCGCCTCGAGGTTGGCATCACGCCACTCGGAGCTGAAGATCGGATCCCCCGTCCACATGCCATGGGCGTAGAGGTACGGCCACTGCGCGTCGACTCCTTGCCGCCGCATCGCGACCACCGCCGACACGGCGCCGACGGCGAGCACGGCGACCGCGACGTAGCGGTTCGCAGCCAGCCTGACGGCCACACCAACCACCTTGGCGCCGCCGCTGGCACGCTCGACCTGCTCGCTCATCCCGCTCCCTCGATCCGTCGGGCCCGGGTCTTCGCTCCACTCGACGCGCGGAACCCGTCGACGTCTCCAGTTCCAGCCCACCCGTCGCCTAGGCGAGCGAGACTATCACTGCGCGGGCGGACCCGTCACCGCGAATCGAATCGGCACCGCCATCGCGTCGGAGTGCCCTTTTCCACCGGGCGGCGTCGCCTGCCTGGTCATAGACTTCACGGATGGACGGGCAGCTTGAGGCGGGGATCTTGTCGGTCGTCATGCCGTGCTACAACGAGGCGTCGACGATCAACGACATCGTGGATGAGGTGCTGGCATCGGACGTGGTGGGTGAGCTGGTGATCGTCGACGACGCGTCGACCGACGCCACGCCCAAGCTGCTGGCCGACCTCGACGACCCGCGGGTGCGAGTGATCACTCACGAGGTCAACGCCGGCAAGGGCGCCGCGCTGCGGACCGGGTTCGGCGCAGTGGGCGACTTCCCGTACGTCGTCATCCAGGACGCCGACTTGGAGTACGACCCGCGCGAGTACCCGCGGCTGCTCGGCCCGGCGATCGACGGGCGGGCCGATGTCGTGTTCGGGTCACGGTTCGCCA
>JBIOUO010000281.1:0-2937 GCA_044867195.1 Ilumatobacteraceae bacterium | reverse complement strand
CACGCCGCCGGAGTCGTACAGCCCGTCGAGGTCGCCGGCGTCGCTGGGTCCGTTGACGAGCTGGGCCAGGCCGACGGCGGCGAGGGCGATCATCGCCCAGCCGATCACCAGCCGGGTCGGGCTCGAGGACTGGCCTCGGCGAACGAGCGCGACACCGGCGACGACGAGACCGACCGGGATCGCGAGGCGGCCGATGCCGACTCCCCAGCCGAGCAGCCGCTCGACGCCCCGTCCGAGCGGGCCTGCCACGTCGAAGTACGTCGCCAGCGCGATCAGCACGCCGGCCACGATCAGCACGACCCCGACGAACTCGTGCTCGCGCCCGCCGACCGCCTGCCGCAGCTCGGCCGTCGTCTGCTCGCGGCGGCCGCGCGCCGGCGCGGCGGTGGGCCGCGCGTCGGGCGGCGGCGCACTGCGCTGGGTGCGCGGCCGCGTGGTTGCCGACCGCGACGACGAGCGCTTGCGACTCTTGGCCGTCCGTCGCTTCGATGGGCCCCACGTCGTCATTGCGGATCACGGTACCAAGGGGGTGTCACAGCGCCGAGGGATCGGCGCCAGCCGCTACGGGGGACAACCCCTTCCGATTCTCTACCACTCGGCGGCACGCGCAGCGTGCGACCGAGTGGTAGAGAATCCGCTGGGCTGAGGGGTCAGCCGCCCGGGTCGACGGACTCGACGGTGCCGTCGGGGGCGAGCACGACCGTCAGCGTGCCGCCACGCGCGGAGCGAACGTCGACGCTGTACTGCACCGCGCCGCCGGGGCCGCCGACGATCGTGAACACCATGATCTCGGCGTCAGGCAGCTCGTCGGCGACGCCGTCGAGGATCGTCGGCTGGAACGACACGGAGTCGACGGCGAACGTGTTGCCTTCAGCGCTCGACTGCTGACCGGCCGGAGCCAGCTCGCCGCCGACGTACACATACGGCGTCACGGTCGTGCCATCCGCCGACGCGACGAACAGGTTGACCACCTGTGGCGTGGCGTTGACCTCGAAGTAGCGCTGCGGTCCGCCGAGCTCGGCGTCGACGGCGGCCATCGCCGGCTCGATCTCGTCGACCAGCGGTCGCCGCGGCGTGTCGTTGCCTCCCCCGCACGCCACGACCGTCGTCGCCATCGCCACGCTGGCGATTCTTCGGAGTCTCAGTCGCGCTGAGCGCGACCGCACGCGTGTCAAGATCGGTCTCCGGCGCTCCGGCGACCTCACGCCTCCATCACGACCGGCACGATCATCGGCCGGCGGCGGGTGCGCTCGTTGACGAACTTGCCGGCCGCCCGCCGGACGTCGCGCTCCAGCGCCTCGACGTCGCGCACGCCGGCCGCCAGCGACACCTCCACGGCGTCGGCGATCGTGTCGCACGCCTCGTCCAGCAGGTCCTCGGCCTCCGGTGCGTACACCCAACCGCGGGTGATGATCTCCGGGCCGACGAGGACCTTGCCGCTCTGGCTGTCCACCGTCACGACCACCACCACCACGCCTTCGCTCGCCAGCACCCGCCGGTCGCGCAGCACGCCGGAGCCGACGTCGCCGACGATCCCGTCGACGAACAGGTACCCGGCCGGCACGCGGCCAGCGGCCTCCACGCCGGCGTCGGTGACCTCCAGCACGTCCCCGTCCTCGCACACCAGCACGTGGTCGCGCGGCACGCCCATCACCTCGCCGAGGGCGGCGTTGGCCATCAGATGGCGGAACTCGCCGTGGATCGGGACGTACCACTCGGGCTCGGCGATCGACAGGTACGTCTTGATCTCGTCGGCCTGGGCGTGGCCGGTGGCGTGGACGTCCTGGACGCCGGAGTGGACGACCACCGCGCCGAGCTTGAGCAGCCCGTCCATCACCCGGTTGACGTTGCTCTCGTTGCCCGGGATGGCGTGGCTGGACAGGATCACGGTGTCGTGCTCGGACAGCTTGACGAACTTGTTCTCACCGCGGGCGAGCAGGGCGAGGGCGGACATCGGCTCCCCCTGCGACCCGGTGGAGATCACGCAGATCTCCCCGGGCGGATAGCGGTCGACGTCTTCGATGTCGATGAACGAGCTGACCGGGATGTGGAGGACTCCGAGGTCGATCCCGAGCTGCACGTTCTTGCGCATGCTCAGCCCGAGCGTCGCCACCTTGCGGCCCGCCGCGACCGCGGCGTCAGCGATCTGCTGGATGCGGTGCAGGTGGCTGGCGAAGCTGGCGGTGATGATCCGCCGGTCGGAGTGCTCGGCGAACAGCGTGCGCAGCACCCGTCCGACGCTGCGCTCGCTTGGGGCGTGGCCGGCCTCCTCGGCGTTGGTCGAGTCGCACAGCAGAACGCGGATGCCTCCGGTGCGCGCGATCTGGCCGATGCGGGCGAGGTCGGTGCGGCGGTCGTCGACGGGCGTGAGGTCGAGCTTGAAGTCGCCGGAGTGGAGGATCACACCCTGTGGCGTGTGGACGGCGATGCCGTGAGCGTGGGGGACGCTGTGAGTGACGGGGATGAACTCGACGTCGAACGACCCGATGGCCAGGCGCTCGCCGTCGCCGACGGGATTGAGCGTGGTGCGCCCGAGCAGGCCGGCCTCCTCGATGCGGTGGCGGGCCAGCCCGAGCGTCAACGCCGACCCGAAGATCGGAATACTGATCTCGCGCAGCAGGAACTGCAGCCCGCCGACGTGGTCCTCGTGGCCGTGGGTGGCCACCAGGGCGTCGATGCGGCCGGCGTTCTCGCGCAGGTATGTGAAGTCGGGCAGCACGAGGTCGATGCCGTGCAGGTCGGGACCGGGGAACATCAGCCCGCAGTCGATGAGCAGGATCCGCCGCCCCTCACCGGTTCCCTGCTCGATCGCCATGCAGTTGCGACCGATCTCCCCCAGCCCGCCGAGGAAGACGATCCGCACCGGGTCAGCCACGGCACCCCAATCTGGGCGGGATTCGTATCTGGGCGGGAATCGTATCGGATTCCGAGACGATT
>JBIOUO010000280.1:0-2177 GCA_044867195.1 Ilumatobacteraceae bacterium | reverse complement strand
ATGTTCTTCGCCGTCACCGGCACGATGGTCGCCCTCCTCGTCATCGGCATCGTGTTCACCGCCATCGCCGCGTTCCGCTTCCTCGGCGGCCGCCTCGCCGACCGTGAGGTGGTCGCCGCCAACACCCTCTACTGGTACGTGCTGGCCGCCGTCTTCTCGGCGGTCTGGCTCATCGTGTACGTGACGAAGTGAGCGGCGGCGGGGTGGCCTGACGATGTTCACGACCGGATCCCGGCTGCTCATCGGCGGCGCCGTCCTGGCGACGGTCGCCGCCGTCGTCTACGGGCTCGCCCAGGGCGGCTCGCTCGGCACGGTCGGGCTGATCACTGCCGCCGCCGCGCTGGCGTTCCTCGCCGGCGTCAACGTCTACACGCGCGACGCCGACGTGTCGGCGATGGATCCGGCTGCGCTCACCGAGTCGCCGGCTGCGGTGCCGACCCCTGGTCCGAGCGTCTGGCCGATGGTGGCCGCGGTGGGCGGCGCGCTCGTGGTCGTCGGCCTCGTGACCTACGAGCCGATCTTCGTGTTCGGCCTCATCGCCCTCCTTGCCGCGACGGCCGAGTGGATGGTCCAGGCCTGGAGCGAGCGGGCGTCGGCCGACGTCGCCTACAACGACACCGTTCGCGCCCGCATCGCCCACCCGCTCGAGTTCCCGATTCTCGCCGCCGTCGGCGTGGCGATCTTGGTCTACTCGTTCAGCCGGATCATGCTGTTCCTCTCCAAGGCGACGGGCCCGGCCGTGTTCGCCACGATCGCCGCGTTGCTGCTCGTGTTCGGGTTCGTGATCGCCTTCCGGCCGACGCTCAAGGGGGGTGCGATCGGCGCCGTCGCCGCGATCGCCGCGCTCGGGCTGATCGCCGGCGGCGCCGCCGCCGCGTTGGACGGTGAGCGGGACATCGAGCCCCACGAGACCACCGGGGCGCTCGCTGCCGACGGCGAGTGCTCCACTGCCGAGCACACCGAGGCCGACAACGACGCTTCGCAGACCGTCGCCGCCAAGGCCAACCTCACGGCCGAGGTGACGCTGCAGTCGGACGGGGAGCTGGTCGCCCACAACCTTGGCGTGACCGGCGACCAGGACACCGTCGTCGTCACGCGCGCCAACACGACGAACGTCCTGTTCATCAACGACACCGACGAGCCGCGACGCCTCGTCCTCGACCTCGGCACCCGTCCCGAGACCGACTCGACCGGCGCCACCATCCCCGACTCAGAGGTCCCCAACCAGAAGTGCACCCAACTCGTCGACGAGGGCGGGAGCCAGCTGCTGACGTTCTCCATCCCCACGCCGACATGGGCGGCGGCGTCGCCGTACCGCTTGGTCGTGCCGGGCGTGGAGGGCGCCGAGATCGAGGTGGTCGTGCCATGAGGGCCGGCGGCGGCACCTGGAGCCGCGGAACCGGCCCGGCTAGCGTCGGGCGCGTGGTCCGCCCGAGTGTCGTGCGCCGGCGCCGCGCCGGCGCGCTGGCCGCGGCCGGCGGGTTCGTGCTGCTGGCCACTGGGTGTGCCCGCGACGCGCCGCAGGACACGTGGCAGCCGGCCGGCCCCAACGCGCAGAAGATCCAGAACCTGCAGTGGCCGGTGTTCATGATCGCCGGAATCGTCGGCATCATCGTGTTCGTCGCTGTCGGTTGGTGCGTCTACCGCTACCGCGATCGTGGCCAGCCGATCCCCCGCCAGACTCACGGGCGGCCGGCGCTCGAGATCGGCTTGACGATCCTCCCGGCGGTGATCCTGATCTGCGTCGCCGTCCCGACCGTGGGCACGCTGATGGCGTTGTCCAAGACCAGCGACACGCAGTGCTATCTCAACGTCACCGGCCAGCAGTGGTGGTGGGAGATCGACTACCCGGCGCAGCAGGGCTGCGGGGGAATCGAGACACCGATCGTCACCAGCGGCCAGATGGTCGTCCCGGTCAACACCAAGATCCTGGTGCGCGGAACGAGCCGCGACGTGATCCACAGCTGGTGGATCCCGCGGCTCAACGGGAAGCGGGACATGGTTCCCGGTCGCGTCCAGACGGTCCGCCTGGAGGCCGACGAGCCGGGCATCTACGCCGGGCAGTGCACGGAGTTCTGCGGGTTGTCGCACGCCAACATGCGGATGGAAGTGGTCGCCCTCGATCCGGCAGACTTCGAGCAGTGGAAGGCCGCCCAGCTGGCACCGTACGAGCCCCC
>JBIOUO010000279.1:0-20624 GCA_044867195.1 Ilumatobacteraceae bacterium | reverse complement strand
CATCCGTGGCAAGTAGCACCGGCTTGCACCACGACACAACGACTCGAATGCCGAGCGGGTCGAGGAGTAGTAGTCGAGGTCGAACGACACGAACCCGATCGGGGCGTCGAGGCGATCGAGGAACGTCCTGCCGGTCTCGGCGATGTCGCCGAGGACCAGCTCCGCAGCGCTTAGCCGCGCCCGCAGCGCCGGCTCGTCCATCTTGAAGAACCCGCCCTGCCAGGAGTACGGGGCGTCGCGATAGTCCAACGGTGGCGGCATCCCGGCGACGAGGTCGAACCCGGCCGTCGCGACGTCCACGCCGTAGGTCGTGCCCAGTTCCTCGGCCAGGCGCTCGAGCTCGACCAGCCCGTTGCCGCCGGCGACGCCCAACTCGACGGCGTACACCTTGGCGTGCCCGAGAGCGACCGCCGCGCGGACCGCGAGCAGCATGCCGTAGGCATACTGCGGGAATGGCGAGCGGACGACGATGGGCGGTGGACCCCAGTCCAGCGGCACGAGCGGCGTCCGGCCCGCACGGTTCTGGTCCATTTGTGTCACGGTACTGCGGCTGATCTGAGGGCCGCCGGGATATCGTCTGCTCACCTGCCCTCGCCGCGACGAGGAGCCGGAGCACACCCGATGGCCGCCAAGCAGTCGATCGAGCTGGCCCAGAACTTCTTGCGTAATCGGCGCGTCGCGCGCCAGCTGGCTCATTGGGCCGGCGAACCCGAGCTCCTCTGCGTCGATCTCGGAGCCGGGCGGGGAACGGTCACCGACGCTTGCCTGCGGCGGGAGGGTGCGGTCGTGGCGATCGAGAGCGACCATCGGCTGGCGGAGGCGCTGCGGCAGCGGTTCGCGAGTGAGCCGCGAGTCACGGTCGTCGAGGGCGACATCGAGAGCGTGTTGCGGCCTGCTGAGCCGTTCGTCATCGCCGCCAACCCGCCCTTCAACCGTTCCACCGCGATCGTGCGGACCTGGTTCACCGACGCCTCCTTCACCGGCGCGGCGATGATCGTCGAGAAGCGGTTCGTGCAGCGGGTCTCCGGGCATTTCGGGGCCACCAAGATCTCGCTCTCCCTCGCTCCCTACGTGACGATCACGATGGCGACCGACGTCTCGCGGGCTTCGTTTCAGCCACAACCTCGGGTCCCGGCCGCGATCATGACCGCCCGCAGGGTCGAGCGGCCCGACCTGTCATGGCACGATCGGCAGGCATACGCTCAGTTCGTCAACTACCTGTTCGAGCAGGGCTCGCGCACAGTGGGGGAGGCCCTTGCAGGACTCGTGCCGCGCCTCCATCCCCGCCGCCTGGCCACCAGGGAGCTGCGCCACCTAACGCCGTCGGACGCAATCGAGCTCTGGCGCCACACCATCCGTGCGGATGCCACCGTCGCCCGCCGCGTCCTTCAGTTCGACGATGCGCGGCCACCGAATCGGCGTGGCGTGTTCACCGAGCCGGCGTCGCCCCGGCGCGGCTGAGCCACTCTCCGTCAGGTGGACGCTCGCAACCGCACTGCGAGGTACAGCTGCGCCGGCAGGTCCACCCGGAACGTCCCCTCATACGTTCCAGGCAGGGTGTCGATGGTCATGTTCCAGGTGTCGATGACGTCGACCGCATACGCGGTGCCGGACCGCATCGCGAAGGTGCGGAAGCGGGGCCGCGAGAGGCCGAAGTAGGCGAGGTAGTAGCGATCGGTGATGCCCGCCCAGGGGAGGTCCCAGTCCGAGGGCAGCGGCTCGAGGCCGTCCTCGGGACCGTCGGCGAGGATCTGCCGCAGGAACGCGATCCGCGGCGGGCTGGTGCCCTTGAACGCGCCGCCCTTGGACCAGAAGATGATCTCGTCGGCCGAGTAGTAGGTCTCTCCGTGACCGACGTAGCCGCCCCGCACGGCTCCCTCCCAGAAGCGCCGCACCAATTCCTCGCCGGTGATGTTCCCCCAGCCCTGGTCGAGATCACCCTCGTACGCGCACTCGTCGACCACGACCGGCTTGCCCCACCGCTGCCGCCATTCGTCGACGTTCTCCGCCGTTCGGTACCGGTCGACGCGCTGCATGCTGGCGTGCGTGATCCAGGGTCGGCTGTTGTCGAAGAACTCCCGGCAGTTGTGGTTCGACAGCAGGTGCCCGCAGGGGTCGTGCGTTGTCACCAGCTCGGCGAAGCGCTCCCAGTCGGCGCCGGTCTTCGACCACAGCAGGTCGTATTCGTTGGCCAGGGACCACCATACGTTCTGGAACGCGGCCAGGCGAGCCACCACATAGCGCACGTAGCGGTCGTCGGCGGCCGCCGCCATGTCCGAGAACCCCCACCGGTCATAGGCGTGAAACAGGATCAGGTCGGCCTCGATGCCGAGCCCGCCGAGGTCACGGACTCGGCGTTCGAGGTGGCGGAAGAAGGCCGGGTTGAAGCGTGCGAAGTCCCAGCCGTGTTCCGGCGATCCGGGGAACGGGTACTCCTCCGGCTCGTTGCTGTTGTACAGGTACGACTTCGGGAACACGCACATCCGCAGCTTGGTGAAGCCGGACCCGGCGAGCGTGCGCAGCGTCTGCTCCTCGAGTTCGGTCTGTTGATGCGTCCAGGCATACGCAGTCGTGCCGAGGGGGATGCACCGGGTGCCGTCAGCGTGTCGGAAGTGAAACGTGTTGTGCACCCGGACCGGACCGTGATCGGCCGATGCCGAGGGCGTGCAGTCGAATCCACCGCCGAGCCCGTCGAGCGAACGGGCATTGCTCGTGGTACGAAATTCCCAGCGACCCTCGGCGTCGGGCATGAAGCGAACGCGGTAGATGCCGTCACCGTCGTAGAACCCGGGCACGGGGACGGCCCGGTCGCCCTGGCAGAACTCCGACCACAGCTCGACATCGATGAACGGATTGCCATGGCTCGGCCCGCTGATCTCGAGCTCGAACACACTCCACCGGCTGGCCGACGAGGGGGCGGTGAACCGAGCCGAACCCGCGGTGACATCCTCGGTCTCGTAGCTGCCTGACGGCTGCGGCGCCGGCTCGGGCTCCGGACGCGGCGGCGCGGAGTCGGGCACCGCCGCCAACGCCGAGAACAGCGCCTCCTGCAGCGCGGGGTCGTCCCGCACAGTGTTGATCAGCTCGACGAGCTTGCCGAGCGTGGCGTGGCGTGCCTGGACGGGCAGCGGCATATCGGCGACCATCGGGAGGTACCGCAGCACGACCTCGCGTCCCGACTCACTGTGCAAGACGTCACCCAGACGGGACTCGGCTGTGAACGGCATGGTTCAATCCCCCAACGCTCGCCGGTCCCGTGCGACCGCCTGTACAGCAGTGCTGGTCGGCGATGAGGGCACGCTTGGATCAGCGCGGCATCGTGTCAGGTGGTTCTCGTCTTGGCCCGCTCGAGGAGCTCGGCTTGGGCGGTCTCGATGCCGTCCATCATCGGCCACAGGTCGTTCACGATGTCCCGGTCTGAGACGATGCCCCAGTCGAGGTGGCCGTTGTACGAGGTGACGGTGATGTTGAGCGCCATCCCGTCAGTGATCATGGAGTACGGGTAGCTGGCCAGCTGCTCGCAGCCGTCCATGTACAGCGGGAACTGGGGTCCGGGCACGTTCGAGATCGCCAGGTTGAACGGCATCACCCGGCCGGTCAGCCGCGTGCGGTAGGCGAGTTGCATGGCGGCGATGAACGACGCCGCTGGCATGTGGCTCATCAGCTCGAGTTGAGCGTGCACGGGCAGCGCCTGTTGGGTGAGCTTCTGGTCCTGCATCGTGTCGTGGATCTTCTCGAGGCGCCGGGCGGGATCGGGCTCGTCGGTGTGCAACACGGCGGCCATCGCCGACACCTGGTTGCCCAGCGTGCCCTCGTGCTCAGCGGTGCGCACCGACACCGGCACGGTGGCGATGAGCGAAGCCTCGGGCAGTTCGTCGCGCTCGGACAGCCAGTCGCGCAGCATGGCGGCACACACGGCGAGGACCACGTCGTTCACCGTGCAGCCGAATGCCGCCCGGATCGTGCGCACCTCGTCGAGCGACGTCGAGCCGAAGGCCCACCGCCGGTGAGGCCCGACCGGCTGGTTGAACAGGGTGCGCGGCGCCTGCGTACGCATCGAGTTGAGCATCGCCGGCACCCGCTCGCGCATGCCGGGGCCACTGCCCGGCGAGCGCAGCCCGGCCACCAGCTGCGCCGTGGCACGTCGCTGCCACCGCATCAGCCTTACTGGCCGCCGCCCCGTGGTCGCCAGACCCCGCAGCAGCATCTCGTTCTGCGTGGGGATGCGCTCGGGCTCCCAGCGCTTCTCCGGCATCGGGTACGTCACGTGCTCGGGTGTGGTTTGCATCATCGCCAGGGCCAACGCGGTACCTGACGCCCCGTCGATCGCCGAATGATGCGTCTTGCTGTACACCGCGAAGTGCTTGCCCTCATGCACCCCCTCGATCATGTAGACCTCCCACAGCGGCCGAGAGCGATCGAGGGGGCGGGAGGCGATGCGCGAGACCAGCTGCTCGAGCTGGCGGTCGTCGCCGGGCGGCGGCACGGCGATGAACCGCTCGTGGTACTCGCGGTCGAAGTCAGGATCCTCGACCCAATAGGGATGGTCGAGCCCGAACGGCACCGTCACCAGCCGCCGGCGGATGTAGGGCGCCAGTTGGTAGACGTGCTCGACGTGGCCCGCTTCCTCCTCCGGCGTCCGCAGCAGCGGGACGTCGGCGTGGCGGAAGATCTGCACACCGCCGACGTGTCCGTAGTTGGTCGGCGTCTCCATGTACAGGAAGCTGGCGTCCAAACCTGACAGCTGTTGCACGATGCCCCCTTCGTCGTCTGGCGGCGAGCGTACAGAGCGCCGCTCGCGTCGGGAAACGGGGCGAGTGGTTTGCGTGAAGGTCGATGAGTTCGGCGGGTATGAACGGTCGACACGGCAGGGAGGTTGTTCGATGGCGACGTTCGTGTTGATCCATGGTGGCGGCGACGTCGGGTGGTATTGGCACCTCGTTGACCCGGTCCTGCGCCAGTGTGGGCATGACGTTGTGGCGCCCGATCTGCCCTGCGATGACGACGCCGCAACCCTTCAGGACTACGCCGACACGGTGGTCGATGCCATCGGCGAGCGAGAGAACCTCGTCGTCGTCGGCCAATCGTACGGTGGGTTCACGGCTCCCCTCGTGGCCGACCGGCTTCCTGTCGACGTCGTCGTCTTCGTTGCCGGGATGGTGCCCGCTCCCGGCGAGCGACCCGCCGACTGGTGGGACAACACCGGCTATCGGCAGGCGGTCGAGGAGCAGGCTCGCCGGGATGGCGGCCTGACCGGCTCCGACGACCCGTTCGTCGCCTTCTACCACGACGTGCCGCGGGCGCTGGCCGAGGAGGCGCGACGCAAGGAGCGGTCTGAATCGGATGCGGCGTACAGCAGCCCGTGGCCACTTGACGCCTTGCCCGCCGTGCCGACGAGGTTCGTGGTGTGCACCGAGGATCGGTTCTTCCCCGCCCTCTTCCTGCGGTCGGTGGCTGCGGAGCGGCTCGGCATCGTCCCCGACGAGATCGCCTCCGGCCACTGCGTCGCGCTGAGCCGTCCGCACGAGCTGGGAAAGCTGCTGGACAGGTACACCCGGCCGTCGGCGCCGTGAGCGCGACCGTGTGGTTGCGGTGTCAGCTCCGTGGCGGGTAGACGCCGTTGACGCAGATGCAGTAGCCGACCGGCCCATCGATCCCCGCCAGTGGTGAGTGAGCGCGCAGGTCAGGCAGCGCGTAGGTCGTCTGGCCGTCCCCTCCGAACGTGGTGCCGAGCAACGTGAATAGCGCCTCATTGTCAACGATCTTCAACACCTGGCCCTGGCAGGCCAGCCAGCCGACGGGCGCGAACGTGAACGGCAGGAGGCGGATCTCGCCAAGGATCGGATCCATCACCGCTGCCTGCCGCACTCGGCGGCACAAGTCGCGATCGGTGCGCTCACCGTCGCCACACCGGCTGAGCGACGCCACCCAGCACTCCGTCCACGATCCGTCATGATCTCTCCCTCCAACCGGCGTTCGCACCAGTCTCGCGGATCGTGGGTGTCCGCTCACAACGCCCGGCATCGCTACGCCCTGCGCAGATCGGCACTGTCACGCCGCGCCGGCAGCACGTCTTCGGTGGCGCCGAAGGCCGGCTCGTTGCACTCAGCGGAAAGGCTCCCCCGTTCCGCTGAAGCTCTAATCAGTCGACGCGGTGTCGAGGCATGGCTAGGTTGCCCGCGAATCGACCGGCCGGACCGATGTCGGCGGCACTCGTCGTCCCCGGTCAAGGACGCAGGCGTGGTGTGAAGGTGGTACGTGTTCGAAGCGACTGATCGACTCACGGAACGAGCGAGGCGCCTCGACGCGCGAGCGATCACGCGTCCCGACATCCTGGCCCTCTCGGCGACCGGTGCCACGACGTTCCCGCGGTACATCGCCCGCGCCTCGGGGGCTTACCTCTGGGACGTCGACCGCAACCAGTACGTCGACTTCCTGATGGGCTATGGCCCCGTCGTGCTCGGCCACGCCGACACGGACGTGGACTCGGCCGTCATCGCCGAGCTGTCACGCGGCACGTGCTTCGCCCCGCTGTGGAGCCCACGGCAGGTCGAGTTGGTCGAGCTGCTGACCTCCACCATCCCCGGCGCCGAGCAAGCGTTGCTGCTGAAGACCGGGTCAGACGCCACGTCGGCCGCGGTGCGCCTCGCCCGCATCCACACCGGCCGCGACCTCGTGCTGCGCAGCGGCTACAACGGCTGGCACGACTGGTCCGTCGAGCAACCGGACGGAGTGCCGGCAGCGGTTCGCGCCAACACCATCCGATTCGACGCCAGCGACCTCTCTGGGCTCGAGCGGTTGCTGGCGGCGCACGGCGCTCGAGTCGCGTGCGTGATGCTGATGCCGTTCGAGGACGAGACCACATCGACTCAGCACCTCGCGGCGATCCGCTCGCTCACCCACCGCGCCGGAGCACTGCTCGCGTTCGACGAGATGCGGTCGGGGTTCCGGATCTCCGTCGGTGGGGCGCAGGAGTTCTTCGGCGTGGGCGCTGACCTCGGCACGTTCAGCAAGGCGATGGCCAACGGCTACACGATCTCGGCGGTCACCGGATCGGCCGCCATCCTCGACGGTCTGCGGCGGACGAAGATCTCGTCGTCATTCCACGTCAATCCCGGCGACATGGTGGCGGCGATTGCGACGATCACGCGGCTCCGCGACTCTGACGCGCTGTCACGCATCTGGCGCCTGGGCGAGCTGTTCCAGGCGGGCTTGCGGGAGATCATCGACGAGCTGGGCGTGCCGGCGGAGGTCGTCGGGTACCCCCCCAGCCCGTTCCTGCGGTTCGTCGCCGACGACCATCATCGCAACGGCACGATGGCCCAGGACTTCTGCGCCCAGGTCGTGGGCGACGGCGTGCTGCTCCATCCCGAGCACCAGTGGTTCATCTCGGCGGCTCACACCGACGGCGACATCGACCGCGCGTTGTCGGCGTGCCACAAGGCGATGGTCCGCTGCACGTCCGTAGCGATGGACGGGCCTGGCCGTCGGCTGGCTGGGCACGCCTCGACCGTCGGGGCCTAACGTTGCACCCGTGAGGTCCACGGCACGCCTCGAGCGCGAAGCGCTCTGTGACCTGTTCCTCGAGGTCGGCCCGGACGCCCCGACGCTCGCCGGGTCGTGGACCACGAGGGATCTGGCGGCGCACCTCGTCGTGCGCGAGCGGCGTCCGGACGCCGCGGCCGGGATCGCCGTCGACGCGGCGGCCCGCCACGGCGAGCGCGTCCGCCTCGCCGAGGCCGACCGCCCGTGGCCGGAGCTCGTCGAGCGCGTTCGCAGCGGCCCACCGGTGTGGAGCCCGATGCGGCTGACGCCGATCGACGATCTCGCCAACACCGTCGAGTTCTTCGTCCACCACGAGGACGTGCGCCGCGCCCGCCCGGGCTGGACGGTCCGCCAGCTTCCCGTCGCTCTCGGCATGGCGCTAGACAATGGGCTGCGGCGGATGGGCTGGATGCTGACTCGCGCCGCCAAGGTCGGCATCGTCGCCGAGCCGGAGGGCCGGCCATCGCTCCACCTGCACCGGGGGAACCCGGTCGTCACGATCCGCGGCCCGGTCGGTGAGTGCGTGCTCTATGCCTACGGTCGCAAGGACGTCGCCCGGGTCACGCTCCACGGACCGGACGCGGCCGTCGACCAGGTGCGCACCGCACGGCTCGGTCTCTGAACCCGCTCCGCCCCTTCGGCCCAGCGCGTCGGGCACGGGGATAGGTTGCCGCCGATGCCTGGCTCGATCCTGGGGACCCGCGTGCTGCGCACCGAGGATCCCGCCCTCCTCACCGGCGCCGCCCGCTACCTGAACGACCTGCAGATACCCGGCAAGTTGCACGCCGTGTTCGCCCGCTCCGAGCTCGCCCACGCGACGCTCGGCGAGGTGCACATCGAGGACGCCGTGGCGACGCCTGGCGTGGTCGCGGTGATCACTGCCGACTCGCTCGGCGTAGCTCCTCACCATGGATTCGCCATGGTGCATCCCGACTTCGCCCGACCCCCGTTGGCCACCGGCGTCGTGCGCTTCGTCGGCGAAGCGATCGCCCTCGTCGTCGGCGAGACCGTCGCCGCGGCCACCGACGGAGCCGCCGCGGTGTGGGCGGACTACGACCCGCTCGACGTGATCGTCGACCCGGAGTCTGCGTTCGACGACAGGGCGCCGGTCATCTTCCCGGCCCACGGCAGCAACCAGGCGCTCGTCGCGACAGACGACCCGCTCGACCTGGAGTCGATCAGCGACGTGATCGTGCGCGGCCGGTATGTCAACCCGCGCATGGCCGTCGTCCCGATGGAGACCAACGCATGCGCCGCCGTGCCCGGCGACGACGGCCGGTTGACGTTCTACGCGTCGACCCAGATGCCCCACGGGCTGCGAGCGCAACTCGCCCGCGCCCTGCACCTCGACACCGGTGAGATCCGGGTGGTGTGCCCGCAGGTTGGGGGCGCGTTCGGCGGCAAGGCCGGGATCTGCGCCGAGCACTCCGCCGTCGCTGCGGCGGCACGGCAGCTCGGGCGACCGGTGTCGTGGTCGCCGGCGCGCAGCGACGACCTCGTCTCACTGCCCCACAGCCGCGGCCAGATCCAGTACGCCGAGCTCGGCCTGCGCCGCGACGGGACCTTCACCGGGCTGCGCGTCCGCCTCGTCGGCGACGGCGGCGCCTACCCGGGCATCGGCGCCTTCCTGCCCGCCGGCACGAAGCGGATGTCGAACGGCACGTACCGCTTCCCCGCGATCCAGTTCGACGTCGCGGTCGCGGTCACCAACACGACCCCGATGGGCGCCTATCGGGGCGCCGGGCGCCCGGAGGCGACGGCGCTGCTGGAGCGCCTCGTCGACCACGCCGCGCTCGAGCTCGGCGTCGACCCGATCGAGCTGCGGCGGCGCAACCTGCTGCCCGACGACTCGTTCCCGTTCGCCACGCTGACCGGGTTGACGTACGACTCGGGGCGCTACGCGCTGCCGCTCGAGACCGCCGCCGAGGCGGTCGGCTACGCCGAGCTACGGGCCGAGCGGGCCGCCCGGCGGGCGCGAGGCGACCGTGTCGTGCTCGGCATCGGTGTCGCCGCATACGTCGAGATCACGGCCGGCGGTGGGACCAGCGAATACGGGGCCATCGAGGTCCACGACGACGGCTCGGCCACGGTGCGCGCCGGGACGTTCGCCCACGGCCAGGGCCACCACACGTCGTTCAAGATGATCGTCAACGACCAGACCGGCATCCCGATCGAGCGGATCGAGGTCATCGACGGCGACACCGACCTCGTGCCCTCCGGCGGAGGCACGGGAGGATCGCGGTCACTGCAGCTCGGCGGGTCGGCCGTCCGCCAGGCGACCGAGGTGCTCGTCGACACGGCCAAGCAACTCGCCGCCCACGTGCTCGAGGCAGATGTCGCCGACATCATCGTCGATACCACCACCGGAACGATCGGCGTCGCCGGCGTGCCCGCGGCGGCGCTCGACTGGGCGACGCTGGCCGCGCGCGCCGCCTCGGCGCCGACCGGGGTGCTCGGCGACGGGGAGACCTCCGGCCAGGCAGGGTTGCTGGCCGCCGACGCCACGTTCGACCAGGCCAACTCGACGTTTCCGTTCGGCGCTCACATCGCCGTCGTCGAGGTCGACCTCGACACCGGGCAGGTGCGCGTCGTGCGCCACGTGGCGGTCGACGACTGCGGCACGGTGCTCAACCCGCTGCTCGTCGAGGGTCAGCAGCACGGCGGCGTGGCGGCCGGCATCGGCCAGGCGTTGTACGAGGAGGTCCGCCACGACGCCGACGGCAACCCGCAGACCGCCAACCTCGCCGACTACGGGATCCCGACGGCCGCCGAGCTACCGAGCTTCGACGTGCGCTCGACGGAGACGCCAACGCCGCTCAACCCGCTGGGCGCCAAGGGGATCGGCGAGGCGGCGACGATCGGGTCGACGCCGGCCGTGCAGAACGCGGTCATCGACGCCCTCGCCCACCTCGGCGTGCGCCACCTCGACATGCCGTGCACGCCGGAGCGGGTCTGGCGGGCCGTGCGCGACGCCGAGGCCGGCACGCTGCCCGACCCGTGGCGCGACCCGCCGCAGATCTTCGCCACGTTGCACGCCGGCGCCGTCGCCGGCACCGCCGCCGGCGCTGTCGACAGCGTCGACGAAGAGGGCCTGGGCGCCGCCGATGGGATCTGACCCCGCCGGCGCCCGCCGATCGCGCCACCCGAGTGTTACGGGCACCCGAGTGTTTGTTGTCGGGAGGCCCCGCACGAAACGCTCGGGTGCGGCAAACACTCCGGTGATCCGCGGCTCACCGGCCACGAAACGTCGTCAACGGGGGGCGTTCGGCGAGGTTGAGCGGCAGCACGCTGCCGTCCGGGCGGGTGAGCGACGGGTCGGGCGGCAGCGGTGGGGCGCCCTTGACCCGAGAGAGCAGGGCCGCGGTGACCTCGGCCGCCTGGACGGACAGCTCGTGCAGCGAGCGATGGCGGTGGGTCCGGACGCCGAGGTCGACCTGGCCGATCGCCTCCGCGCCCCAGCGATTGGCGATGTCGACGAGCATCGCGATCTCCACGCCCCAGCCCTCGACGAACGGGATCGCCTCGAGCACTGCACGGCGGCCGGCGAACTCGCCCGACAGCGGCTGGTGCAGTCCGGTCAGCTCCGGCGCGTAGAGCGACAGCAGGGGCCGGGCGACGAGCTCCGTCGTCCGCCCCCCACCGCCCTGGTCGGTCGGGCGCTCGTAGCAGGCCTTGACCAGCGCCACGGTGTCGTCGGCGAGCAGCGGGGCGAGCAGCCGGGCCGCCCAGTCGGGGCGGAAGCTCGTCACGTCGCCGTCGCACCAGACCACGAGATCGCCGCTACTGGCGGCCAGCGTCGCCCACAGCGCGTTGCCCTTGCCGTGCCCGACTCCGTGGGCGCTGTGCACGTCACCGATCGGCACGACCGTCGCCCCGGCTCGGGCTGCCACCAAGGCGGTGTCGTCGGTGCTGCGGTCGTCGAGCACGATCAGCTCGTCGACGAGGCCTGTGCGGTCGACGAGCTCGCTGCGCGCCAGCCGCACGAGCGACCCGATCGTCGCCACCTCGTCGCGGCACGGGATGCACAGCGAGACCGCCCGCCCGCCCTTGCTCGCGGCGACGGTCTCGGCGGTGGCGGCCGTGGTGTCGGCGACCCGGAACGTGCGAACCCCGCGTTTGTGCGCCGGCGCCTCTCCAGCCGAGCCGTGATGCACAAACGCGTCAGTCACCGGGCACCACCCTCCGGAACGAGCCCGTCGGCTCCGCGTTTGTGCACCGGCGCACCGCCGAGCGGGCACTGCCGCACAAACGCGTCGGTCACGGGGCGCCCACCACCAGCCCGGGTACCGCGTTTGTGCGCGTATGCACCGCCGGGCGAGCCGTGATGCACAAACGCGTCAGTCCCGGCCCTTCACCCTCCGGAACGAGCCCGTGGGTTCCGCGTTTGTGCGCCGGCGCACCACCCGGCGGGCGCGGGTGCACAAACGCGATCACGGGGCGCCGACCAGGACGGACGCGTCGGTAGCGTCGCCGCGGTGCTGCTGTACGGGGTGATCAACGCCAGCCCGGACTCCCTGCACGAAGGCTCGATCGCCACCAGGCCCGAGGCGGCCATCGCTCGCGCCCGCACGCTGCTCGCCGAGGGCGCCGACGCACTCGATGTCGGCGGCCAGGCCTCCACCGACATCGCCGCCGTCGTCGACTGGACCGTCGAGTGGGCCCGCCTGGAGCGGATCGTCCCGGCACTCGCCGCGCTCGGCGTCGATGTGAGCATCGACAGCTGGCGCCCGGAAGTCGTGCGCCGCGCGCTCCAGGCCGGCGCCACCGTCATCAACGCCGCCGACGGCATGCAGTCCGACGGGATGTGGCGCGTGGCGGCCGAGTTCGACGCGCCGATCGTCGTGCCGTTCCTGTCCGGCCCCGACCCTCGCCGGATGGTCCACGTCCGCCGCGACCCGGTCGAGGCGATCGCCGAGTTCTTCGAGGCCCGCCTCGCCGAGGCCCAGCGCCGCGGGCTGCGCCACCGCTGCATCCTCGATCCGGGCACCGGGTTCGCCCCGCCCGACTGGCCGTGGGAGGACCGCTACCTCTACCAGAAGCGGGTCTACACGAACCTCGACGCGCTGCGCCGATTCGACCTCCCGCTCTACATCGCCCTGCCGTGGAGGGACACCGTGCAGCATGACGAGCTGCTCGAGATCGTCGTCCGCCAGCAGCCCGAGTTCGGCCGGGCGCACCGGCCGGGACATGTGCGGGAGATCGAGCGGCGGGTTCACGGGCAGCCGTCCAGCGGACCGCGCGGATAGACGCCGCCTGGCGCCAGCCGCTCGTCCCATCCGGGCGGGCAGCGCTCGGGGGCGACCTCGGCGAGCGGCGCGAGCACGAATCGGCGCTCGGCGAGGCGGGGGTGGGGGATCGTCAGCTCAGGCGACGTGACCGTGACGTCGTCGTAGAAGAGGACATCGACATCGAGTGTCCGCGGACCCCAGTGCACGGCGCGCTCGCGCAGCGCCTCGGCCTCGATGCGGTGGCAGCGGCGGACGAATGCGAACGGATCGAGCGGGGTATCCAGCGCGGCAACCATGTTGAGGTACGGCCCTTGCCCGTCGGGCCCGCCGACGGGGTCGGTCTCGTACACCTGCGAGCGGTCCACGACCCCGCCCAGTGCGGCGAGCGCGTGGCACAGATACGCCCCGCGGTCTCCGAGGTTGGAGCCGAGGGCGACGATCGCTCGATGCATCCCCGCGGGGGCCACGTCGAAGTCGGCGGCGGTGCGGTAGATGCGGACCGACGTCGTCTCGACGTGCTCGGCGATCGGCGGCCGCAGCTTGGTCACCGTCAGCTCGACGCCGTCGACCCGGTCGAAACCGACGACGACCTCGGCGACGCGGTGGGCGAGGCGCTCGAGCAGCACGTCGGTGCTCTCCCGCACGACCGCCGCCACCCGCTCGGTGACGAGTCCGTAGTGCACGGTGTCCGCCAGCTCATCGCTGCGGCCGGCGTCGTGGAGGTCGACGATCAGTGACAGGTCGATGCGCAGCGGCTGGGCGATCTCCCGCTCGTGCGGCAACGCGCCGACGACGGTCGTGATCGTCAAGCCGTTGATGTCGATCCGGTCGCCCATGGATCCTCCTGGGTGAGCCGGGTCACGCTATCCGTGACCGGATCGGCCATGATCGTCGCATGTCGTACGAGCAGATCCTCTTCGAGGTTGACGACCCCGTGGCGATCGTCACGCTGAACCGGCCCGAGGCGCTCAACGCGTGGACGGCGACGATGGCCAGTGAGGTCCGTGATGCCGTGGGGCGAGCCGAGCGCGACCCACACGTCGTGGGGATCGTGCTGACCGGCGCCGGCAAGGGATTCTGCGCCGGTGCCGACATGCGAGGCCTCGCCGCCGCGTCCGGTGCCGACGGCGGAGGTTCGTCGACCGCTCCCGACGTGGTGAGCGCACGAGAGGAGACACCCGCGCCGGGCGAGCCGTCGGCCGGCGAGGACCTGCGCGGCACGTACACGTACTTCATGTCGGTGCCCAAGCCGATCATCGCCGCGATCAACGGACCCGTCGCTGGGATGGGCGTGCCGATCGCACTGTCCTGCGATCTGCGGTTCATGAACGAGGCGACCGTGCTGACGACCTCGTTCGCCCAGCGTGGGCTCGTCGCCGAGTGGGGCCTCTCCTGGCTGCTGTCGCGCCTCGCCGGCCCGTCCAACGCGCTCGACCTGCTGTTCACGGCACGCAAGGTGAAAGGCGACGAGGCGGCACGGATCGGGCTGGTGACCCGCGCCCTGCCGGCCGACGAGGTCGTGCCCGCCGCCGTCGACTACATCCGCGAGCTCGCCATCGGTTCGTCGCCGGCGTCGCTTGCGGCGATGAAGCTGCAGGTCTGGAAAGACCTCAATCGCTCGTTCGGCGACGCCCACGCAGGCGCGCTGGAGCTGATGAAGGAGAGCTTCACCCGTCCCGACTTCGCCGAAGGCGTGAAGTCGTACATCGAGCGCCGCCCCCCGGACTTCCCCCGCTACCCCCAGTAACGAAGCCGATCGGGATACCCGCCACCAACTCTTGCGCGCCAGCGCCGACGATGATGGGGGGGCGGTCCGCCGCGGTCACGTTGGCGTCGACGTCGGACGGACGTGTTCCTGGCGAGTCGGTGGGCTGCAACACGGGGAGAGAGTCGTACTTGACCGGACGAGCACGAGCGCGATGATCGCTTCGACGGGGTCCGATTTCGTTCCGGGAGGGATACATGAGCAGGAGTGATCGACTCACACAGGGCATCGACGGTCTCAACGCTCGCGACTTCGAGGCGGCCGCAGGAGACTTCGCCGAGAACGTGAGGTTTCACGCGCCCGGCCTGGGCCTCGAGGTCGAAGGGCGCGACACCGTGATGAAGCACGTCAGTGAGTTCGTGCAGCAGGCGGACGTCCATTACGAGCTGGAGCAGGTCGTCGAGCATGGTCCGTTCGTCGTCGCTTTCGCCCGGTCGACGGGAATCCTCGACGGCCAGCAGATGACGTGGGATTTGTGTGAGGTGCTCCGCTACGAGGGCGACGAGGCTGTTGAGGTCTGGGCGCTGCGCGGCGCATCTCCCAGGCCCACATCGGCCTGACGTCGTCAGCACCGACCGCGAGGGCCGGGAACGCTCGGCGCGGTGAGCGGTGTCTGCGCGCGTCCAGTTCTCGCGTCGGTGCTGTCCGATCCGCCCACCGTCCAGCGAGGGAATTGCGGACAGGCACGGGGATTCCCTGATGCGCGCACTCGCGCCCGCGGAGCACCCTGTCGATATTCGGGTCAGCGGAGCGAAGCGGAGGCGGATCGCGTCGACGGCACGGTGGACCACGCGGAACCGGACGGGATGGGGTGGCGTAGTCCCACTGACGAGTCGAGTATGGAGGCTGAAATGTCGACGAGCACCGAGAAGCGCCGCCGGGATCGTCGCGTGGCGGACTGCGCCTGGTGCGGTGCCCGGTTCGCGACCATCGTCGGTCTCCTCGCTCACGTCGAAGACCGTCACCTGTCCGACGAGGACAACGCCGCCGCCTGACGTCCGCAACGCGCTGTTCGCCCTCCGAGTGACGGCGACCGGTGGTCACGCAAGTACTTCGCGAGCTTTGCCGGACGATGCGCGCGGCACAATGCGAGAGCGCGAGACAGAGCTGCCGGAGAGAGGCTTCCGTTCGATGCGTTCGCCAACCGTTCGCGCCGGGTTGCCGGACCGGTCGTGCGGCCGAACGCTGGCGGCGGTCGCCGACGGGGCGGCCGTCGTCCTGGTGTCGCGATGCCGAGGGAGCGGCGCTGGTCGGATGTCGTGTCGATGATCCGGGATCACGACTTCGCCCGACCCTCTGACCGTGTTGCTGCGCTCCTCGCCGCGGGCGTGCCCGGTCGAGCCATCCCTCCGCTCGACGTCGCGGACTTCGTCGACGCACTGTGGGTGGCGACGGCCAGCGGTCCTTCGCCTGTCTGGGATCCCGGCGACGTGACGGGTGGACCTGCCACACCGTCCCTGACCTTGGTCGGTCCTCGCGTCGGCAAATGTCCGGCCGCATCCGAATGCCCCGAACACCGGCCTCCGACCCGATCGGGACTGCACCGAACGGCATCATGTAGGCGGTCGGGGCGTTGGCGAGAGCGACCGTGTGGATCGCCATCGCACTGTCTTGCCGCTGTAGCTCGATGACATCCCAGGGGACGTTGAACTAGCTCTGCCCGGTTGTTCGCCCTCGCCGATCAGCGGCTCGCTTGCTGGGCGACTCGCACGAATGGCTCATGCGCGACGGCCAGCAACATTCCACGACTGCGTGCAATAGGGCTTGCCTTGCACGTAGTACTCGGCGACGAACACCATGCTGAGCACCCCGTCGGCGTTGACCGTTCCACCAATTGAGAAGCGGCCATCGAGACCTTGGATCGAGGTCTTGCCGAGCTTTGAGCTTCCCTTGATGCGGCCACCCTTGCTCTCACTGCCGACCATGATCGGTGTATTGTCGATGTCGATGGCGACGGCACGGGCCTTGCGCCTGGTGATCTCGAGCGCTCCGCGCGTGAGCACCATTCCAGTGTTCTCGCAGTTCGAGGTGAGTTCATCGTATCTCACGTCGAATGTCCCAGTGACCTCGACATTGGCAGTTGGCTGCTCATCGGGTGGGGCGCGGCGGATGCGACTATCGCCAGTGGCCGCTCGTTCGATCTGCGGCGCCGTCGACCGGCGCAACCGGCCCGCCGTCGTGGCGCGCTCATCAAACGTCGTCGACCAGCCGGACACAACCTCGCGCGCCACGCGTGCGGCCGCACGCTCGAATCTGTCGTCCGCCGAGCCAACGACCATCGGGCGCGCCTTTCGGGTCCGCGCCATCGGCGACCTCGTCGGGTCCACGTCCTCATCTTTGCGCGCCCGCCATATGTGCACTCTGCGAGCTCCCTTCAGGTCGGCGTGCCGAGCGAGGTCCGCCGAAGGCTACCGCACGGGGTCTAGGTCGATCGGCGCCACCTGGGTGGCGGCGAGCCGCCCATTCGCAGCACGAGATAGGTCGGAACCCGCCTCGCCACGCAGCTACGCCGACCGTCGGTCACCCGCCGCGCTGCCCGGCGCCCCGAAGGCTCACTCACGACCGGCAGCCCCGATGACCCGGTCGCCCTTCGTTCCACCGGCGACCGCAACGGCTCAAACACCGCGGGCCGCGTCGAGAACGCGGCCCGTTCGGTCTCAATGCTCGTTCGTTTCCATGAGCTCATCGAGCTCCGCGTCCGTTGCGGCCTCTGCGGCGATCATTCGGTTGTCGGCGCCAGGTTGAGCGCGCACCACCTCATCGAGCTTGCGTTGGATCACCAGCTGCTCGCGGCGCTGGGTGTGCTGGATCGCGAACACCATCACCACCGTGATGGCCGAGGTCGACGAGTACAACACGGCCTGCCACCAGGAGGGGAAGCGGCTGACGATACCGACGACGACCCAGCAGGCGAGCAGGCAAGCGACGGCCACGCCGGCGACGGCCTTGGTGGACCAGTCACCGAGCTGGTGCATCAGATGGCTACTGCGTGTGTGGTGCGGTCCGCGCAAGGCGCTGGCGCGGTTTGCACGGCGACGGGCGGCGGGAGATGACGACGAAGGCACAGCGTCGTTCTACCCACGGACGAATCGGCCAACGCCGGTCACTGAGCGCGGCGGTAGACCAGCGTCGAATCCGTCGGGCGCGCGACCTCGTCAGGATTCGCGCGGTGAACACCTGCTCTCGGCGGCCGGCCAGCTCTCACACGAGCGCCGACGCCACGTACATCGCCAAGTACAGGTTCACGTTGTCCCGTCTGCCCCTGCGCTAACGCGGGGTGATTCCTGACCACAGCAACAGGGCGTGCGCGATCACATGTTCCACGTCGATGAGTACGCGAGCCTGTTTCAAGCGCTGGAACTGTCTCGCCGTTGGCCCAACGGGATGTCTGTGACCGATCTAGGCTCGGCGGGAGACCCGTCGCCGTCGAGCCGGTGATCCAGGGACGCGGGCAGCGCCGGGCGATCCGGTGAGCCGGAGAGATGGCCTCAGTGGCCATTAGCGGCGTTGTACTGCCGCTCTACGTCTCCGGGAATCCGGCCCCTGGCTGGCACGGAGATCCCGTTGTTGGTCGCCCACGCGCGGATCACCTTCGGGTCACGCTTCGGCAGGCGCTTCGTGGTCTTGGCGCGGGTCGATGTGGTCGCGCTGGAACGTTGCTGACGATCCGTCTTGCTGTTGGCCGGGGCGGGGCGGGCAACTTTCCAGTACTTGTCCAGCGCCCGGCTGAGCGACGCGCGGTTCCGCTTCGACAGCTCGAGCTCCCGCCATTCCCCGTTCCATCCGATCCGGACCGTCTCCGCGCCCGCGGAGCCGTCGAGATCATCGACCAACACGTGGACCGTTGTCGTCGCCACTTCCTCCCCTTTCGACTACCCACTTACGCTATCGGCAATACCGTGCCCCGATCGCGATCGTCGCCGGACCGCCGCCGCGTCGACGCAACGACAGCATGATCGTCAGTCCGATCACCTGTCGGATCGGACAATCGGACAATCCCGGAGAACCAGCCGGCAACACCGTCGAACGCGGCCGTAGGTAATCGGCGCGAAGATGCCGCGCTTCAGGAGCGCCGCCGCAACGCGGTACTCGCCGGCGAGGTTGAGGTGCGACTTGTCGAGAGCCATTTGCCATCGGGGCACCGGCTGACCGACGAGACCACAGAAGGAGCTGTGAACACCAACCGTGCTGCGATCCTCGGCGCCGAGCTCGCCTATGAGACCGCCGGCGACAACGGCACCGACGACCCGGTCGCCATGCTCCACGGTGGCCTGCTCGACCGCCACCAGTGGGACACCGACTTCACCGCGGTCGCGACAACCCACCGCGTGATCCGCTGCCCGATCGGCATTGTGCTCGGCGTAGTGCGCCTTTGAACGGAAGGGCGCAACACCGCGATTGCCGGCCGCTCCGATGTTGGGAGGACTCCATCGGGACCACGCCGGCCACACGGGCCACGCCGGGCTGCCTCGTGAGTGGAACTCCTCGGGCCTTTGTCCCGGTCTACCGCGTGGGCGCACCGACTGCGGATCCGACGTGCGCTGCGGGCGGTGGTAGACATGTCGAGCTCCGGGGGCCTCGAGCAAGGAGGCGAACGCGTGATGAGCTTCCCGCTCACCCTGACCAGCTGACGGCGTCCTGGCTGACCGACGCGTTGCGGGAAGCGGGCGTGCTCGGTCGGCAGACCGAGGTCGGCGAGCTGACAGTCACGTCGATCGGTGAGGGCGTTGGTCTGCTCGGCATTGACGTGCGAGTGGAGCTCGCCTGCAACGGCGGTGAATCCGGGCCGGAGACGGTCGTCTCAAGTTCGCCCATCCGATAGCCGCCAACCGGGCGATCGCGATGAACACGCGGATGTACGAGCGGGAGGTGACGTTCTTCCGCCAGATCGCGCCACACGTGGACGTGGCCAAGCCGCGGTGCTACGCGGCCGAGCTTGATCCCGACTCCGGCCTGGCCATCGTCGTGCTGGAGGACATTCGTGGCTACCGCGCCGGCGACCAGGTCGAGGGCTGCAACGCCGAGGATGCGATGCAGATCATCGACGCCTTCGGGCCGCTGCACGTCGAGTTCTGGGGAGACACCGACCGGGACATCCTGGCGACGGCGATGCGGGTCGACACCGAGTACGTCGATGGTTTCAGCCCCGCTCCGGAAGGCACGTGGCGACGCTGCCTCGAGGAGTTCGGCTACTGCATGACGGAGTACGTGCGCGATGGGCTCGAGCGCTACATCGCCTCGATCCGCGACCTGCATCGGGTGATGGGGGCACGGACGCAGACGCTCGTGCATGGTGACCTCTGCCTCTACAACGTGATGTTCGGCGAGGAGGAGGGCCACCACGACATCGTGCTCGTGGACTGGCAGCGATCATGGTGTCGAACCCGCTGCAGGATCTGGCCTACCTGGCCCTCCACTCCGAGGCAACCGCTCGTTGATGCAGGCCGCTGCCTGGCGGACGACAGCCGTCCTCTGCGGCGGCTCCGGTGGGCGACAGTTCAGCTCCTTGAACGCGACGTCTTGGCCGTCGGCACGGTGGAACACGAGGTGCTCCCGACCGAAGCCTGTGACCCCGGTGCGACCCACCGCAACCTCGACCTCGCGCAGGTCGGAAAACGCGTAGCGGCGCGTCCGCACCATCGACCGCGTGGTAACAGCCGAGCCGTTGACCACCACACGCGACGAGCACAGGCCTCGGACCACGGTGTACACGCCGAACGCCACGTAAATCACGGCGGTGCCCGAGGAAGCCGCGAGCCCTCCCAAGGCGAGCAGGACGAGCAGCGCTCCGAAGGCGGCCGCCGCCAATTGCGCCGCTCGATTATCGAAGCGCTGCACCGTCACGTCGCCCATGTGGCCCACAGTCATCAGCACTGCTCGTTCAGCCATGCGAACAGGTTCGTGATGTCGTATCCCGCCGCCTCGCTCACGCGGTCGACGGCCACGACCGAGCCGCCGCGCCCGAGCAGCAACCTCACCGTCGCCCGGCCGATGCCGGATCCGGCCCCGGTGACGACCGCCACCGGCCTCCAGTCCGGCGCCGCGCCCTCCGACATCGAGCCAGCGTAGAACGCGCGTTGCAGTGA
>JBIOUO010000278.1:0-2251 GCA_044867195.1 Ilumatobacteraceae bacterium | reverse complement strand
GTGGCCAGCTTGAACGCCGAGACCATCTCTCCGCCGACGTGTTCGAGCAGGGCCTGGTAGAGGTCGCGCTTGGACTGGAAGTGCTGGTAGAGCACCGGCTTGGTGACGCCGGCGGCCTCGGCCACGTCGTTCATCGACGTCTCGTGGTAACCCGAGCGGGCAAAGACGTCGAGCGCGACGTCGAGCAGCTGCTCGCGGCGGGCGGTGGCAGTCAGGCGCGACGTCATGGTTACCGCATGGTAACTCTCCTTATCGGCCATGCTCCCGGTCTTCGCGCTCGGCCGCTTTGATCGCATAGCCGAGCACGATCGAGGGGGCGAGTAGCACGCATGCCGCGATCAGCGCAGCGATGACGGCGGTCGCCAGGGGAGCGGAAAAGCCGGCCGCGACGGCGACGAAGAACAGGGCGACGGCGATTCCGAGCAGCAGGTAGCCGATCCGGTTGGCGAGCCGCGTCCAGCGGGCGACCTGGACCCGCCGGTGTCGGATCGGATCGTCGTCGGGCGTGCCCATAGAGTCGGGCGCATGGTACGGGTGGCCTGGGACGGCGACGACGGCGGGGCGGGGGGCGTGCTGGTCGCCACGCTCGACCGTCCCGCGCGGCGCAACGCCGTCGACCACGCCACGTTGCTCGGGCTGCTCGATGCGCAACGCCAGGCCGCGGCGGCGCGCGTCCTCGTGCTCACCGGAACGCCGCCGGCGTTCAGCGCCGGGGCCGATCTGACCGGCGTCGAGGAGGGCGAGTTCGCGGCCACGCTCGGGCGCGTGCTGCGCGGCTTCGTCGAGCTGCCCGTGCCGACGATCGCCGCCGTGGACGGGCCGGCCCTCGGCGCCGGCACGCAGCTGGCGATCTTCTGCGACCTCCGCGTGGCGACACCACAGAGCCGCTTCGGCATCCCGGCCGCCCGTCTCGGTCTCGTCGTCGATCACGCCACGGTCGAGCGGCTGGCACGCGAGCTCGGGTGGTCGATCGCCCGCGCCATGCTCGTGGCCGCCGAGCAATACGACGGCGCCGCCCTGCACTCGGCCGGAGCCGTCCACCGCCTCGGCGGGCTCGATGCCGCACTCGCGTGGGCCCGCGAGATCGCCACTCTGGCGCCGCTCACGATCACCGCCCACAAGCTGGCGCTGGAGGCGTCAGCGCCGCCGCCCGGCGACCATGCGGCGGTCGACGCGGCACGGCTGGCGGCGTGGCGCAGCGAGGATGCCGCCGAAGGTCGCCGTGCCTTCCTGGAGAAGCGACCGGCCCGGTTCACGGGGAGGTGAGCTCGTGGAGATAGGCGAGTGCCCGCTTCCCCGCCGGCGGTGTTGACGATCAGCGCGACCCGGTCGGTGAGTCGAGACATCTCGAACGGGACGTGGCATCTGCCACATTTATCCAACGGCTTCGTTTGGTTATTCTTGGCTCATGACGTCACGGCGTGGCCGCCCGCGGGATCCGCACTGCGACGCGGCGATCCTCGAGGCCGCGCGACGCGTTGTCGCACGACGGGGCTTCACGGGTGCGACGATGGAGGAGATCGCCAAGTCGGCTGGCGTCGGCAAGGACACGCTGTACCGGCGATGGCCGTCCAAGACCCCGCTGGTGATCGAGCTGCTCGACCGCCTCGCTCGCGACGCCGTCCGCCCGACCCCGCTGGAGATCGATCCGTACTTCAACCTGTTCGTCTACCTCAAAGACGTCGTGCGCCTCAACCGGGCCACCGACTTCGCCGAGATCGTCGCCGGGCTCGTCGGCGAGTCGGCCCGCAACCCCGAGCTGGCCCAGTCGTTCCAGGCTTTCTGGAGACGTCGGCGCGGCATCGCCGCCCCGCTGGTACGCGACGTGCTCGGGCCTGAGGCGACCGACGACGAAGTGGCGCTGCAGCTCGACCGCCTACTCGGCCCGATCTACATGCGACTCATGTTCACCGGAGACGAGATCACCGACGAGTTCCTCTGGAACCTCGTCGCTGCCATTCCATCAACCGCCCATCACGGGACAACCACCCCCATACCGGCCACGACGTCACGACAGACGAGCTCGGCTCGCCCGTCACTCTCGAGGCCTGAAGGAGCCATCCAATGACCACCACCGAACACATCGTCGCCCTCATCGATCCGAGCGACGACCATGACACGACGTTGGACGTGACCCGTGGCGTTGTCGAGCGCGGCGGTGAAGCGACCGTCGTGGTGCTCGTGACCAGACACGTGCGCAGCTCCATCGCCGCGTACGCGCACGGCGCCCGCCTCCGTCCGGGCGACGCTG
>JBIOUO010000277.1:0-4759 GCA_044867195.1 Ilumatobacteraceae bacterium | reverse complement strand
AGCGTTCCCCCTCACACTCCCCCTCCTGCCCACGTCACTCCGCTGCGTCGGCCAGGCTCTCGCTCAACGCCGGGTGGACGAGCAGGCTCTCGAGGATGTCGCTGACCTTGAGGTTGGCCGTGACGGCGAGGGCAACGACCGAGATCAGCTCGGCGGCGTCGCGGCCGACGATCGAGCCGCCGAGGACGACGCCCGTGGCCGGGTCGGAGATGATCTTGACGAACCCCCGCGGATCGTTGTTGATCAACGCCTTGGGACTGGCCGAGAACGGCACCTTGGTGACGCGGATCTTGCGTCCGGACGCGAACGCCTCGGCTTCGGCGAGGCCGACGTCGGCGATCTCCGGCTCGGTGAAGATGGCGGAGGCGGCCTTGTCGTAGTCGAGGTGGCGGTGCTCGCGGATGTGCAGGCCCATCAGCCGCTCGGCGACCTTGCGCCCCTGCATCGCGGCGACCGACGAGAGCGGCAGCTTGCCGCTGACGTCTCCGGCGGCATAGATGTGGGCCACGTTGGTGACGCAGTTGTGGTCGATCGGGACGTAGCCGCCTTCGTCGGTGGCGACACCGGCGGCCTCGAGCCCGAGGTCCTCGCTGTTGGGCACCGAGCCGATCGCCAGCACGGCGTGCGAGCTGTGGGCGACGCGGCCGTCGTCGCAGCGCACGATGACGCCGTCGGTGTCGGGGTCGTGATCGATGGCGGTCGCCCGGGCGCCCTTCAGCAGGCGCACGCCGCGGCGCAAGAAGTCGTCCTCCAGCACCGCGGCCACCTCCGGGTCCTTGCCCGGCAGGACCAGCTGGCGGGAGACGACCAGTGTCACCTTGGCTCCGAACGACGAGAACATGTGCACGAACTCGACGCCGGTAACTCCGGAGCCGATGATCGTGACCGACTCCGGGAACACCTTCGGCGGGTAGCAGTCGCGTGTCGTCAGGATGCGGTCGCCGTCGGGCGTGCACCACGGCGGGATGCGCGGGCGTGAGCCGGTGGCGACCAGCGCCGCGTCGAACGGGATCCGCTGCTCGCCCTCGACGCCCACGACCTCGATCTCGTACGGGCCGACGAAGCGCGCCGTGCCGCGGATCATCCGTACGCCCTGGCTCTCGAGCAACGTTGTCACGCCCGCCTGCAGGTGGTGCTTGATGTCCTCGATGCGGGTGGACAGCGCCTTGGTGTCGACCTCGGCAACCGCCCTTTCGAGACCCATCCCCGCCGAGCGCCGGACGAACGCGATGGCCCCGCCGGTGGCGATCATCGTCTTCGACGGGATGCAGTCCCACAGGTGGGCGGCACCGCCGATGATGTCGCGCTCGACCATCGTGACGTCGGCCCCGAACCGCTGGGCGTACGTCGCTGCGGTGTTGCCAGCCGGCCCGCCACCGATGATCACGAAGCGGGTGGACACTCGGCCAGGCTAGGCGGTCCGTGCGGCATGCGCCGGAGGCACGCCCCATCCGAGACGGGCGCAGTGGGCTATGGTGTGGCCATGCGTCTGCACATCACGCTTACCGACGATCTCGTCGGCGAGCTCGATCGACGCCTCGGCGCGCGAGAGCGCAGCGCGTTCATCGCCGCCGCGTTGCGGCGAGCGCTCGACGACGAGCGACGGTGGGACGACATCGCGGCGGCGATCGGAGCGATCGAGGACGGTCACGAGTGGGACGCCGATCCTGCTGAGTGGGTGCGCGCGCAGCGGCGCGGCGACCAGCGGCGCGTCGGCTGATGGCGCGAGTCCTGCTCGACACCACCGTGCTCATCGACGTGCTGCGCGGTCGGCCGGCCGCCGACCGGCTGGTGGCCCTCCGCGCGAGCGGCGATGTCCCGATGACGAGCGCGATCAACGTCGAGGAAGTGGTGCGCGGACTCCGGCAGACCGAGACGGCGCCCGCCAGCCGCCTGCTCGACGGCCTGCGGATCGTCGGCATCGGCCGCGTCGAGGCTGAACGAGCCGGCGAGTGGCGGCGTGACTTCGCAGCCCGGGGGGTCACGCTGTCGCAAACGAACTGCCTGGTCGCCGCCGCCTGTGCGACCGCGCACGCCGCGCTCGCCACGGCGAACAGGCGTGACTTCCCGATGGACGGGATCATCGTGGAGGACTGGCCGGTCGGCCGGTGAGCCTCGATTCACCGAACAGGTACGGTGCTCGACCCGTGGACGAGGCCACCCCACCGTCCGAGCATCAGGTTGCCGGCAGCGGGCTGGCCGCGGAGCGGGCGCGCCGGCAGGGTCAGGTCGAGGGCATCCGCGCTGCCGGCGGCGACCCGTACCCGTACCGCTTCGACCGCACCCACAGCCTCGCCGCGGTACGGGCCACGTGGGCCGAACTCGAGCCGGGCACGGAGACCGGCGAGGAGGTGAGCGTCGCCGGGCGGATCCTGCTCTTGCGCGACACCGGCAGGCTGGTGTTCGCGACGATCGCCGAGCGGGGCGTCGAGCTGCAGCTGTTCGTCTCCAAGGCCGTGATCGGCGAGGACGGGTTCGCCGCCGTCAAGGACCTCGACCGCGGCGACTGGGTCGGCGTCCACGGCACCGTGATGACGACCCGCGCCGGCGAGCTCTCGGTGAAGGTCGACCGGTTGACGCTGCTCGCCAAGTCGTTGCGCCCGCTTCCCGACAAGTGGCACGGCCTCACCGACCCCGACACCAGGTTCCGGCAACGCTACGTCGACCTCGTCGTCAACTCCGAGGCGCAGCGCACGTTCGAGGTCCGCCACGCCGTGATCGCCAGCTTCCGCCGGACGTTGCACGAGCGGGGCTTCGTCGAGGTCGAGACCCCGGTGCTGCACGCCGAGGTCGGTGGCGCGCTCGCCCGCCCGTTCGCCACCCACTACCACACGCTCGACATGCCGCTGTACCTGCGCATCGCGCTCGAGCTGCACCTCAAGCGGTTGATCGTCGGCGGGATGGACAAGGTCTTCGAGATCGGTCGAGTGTTTCGCAATGAGGGTCTGTCGCCGCGACACAACACCGAGTTCACGATGATGGAGTCGTACGAGGCGTATGCCGACGTGGGCGACGTGATCGAGCTGACCGAGGCGCTGATCGTGCAGGCTGCCCGCGACGCCCTCGGCACCACCGTCGTCACGATCCGCGGTCGGGAGGTCGATCTCGCCGTCCCATGGCCGCGCCGGCGGATGGTCGACATGGTGTCGGAGGCGGTCGGGCGCGACGTCCACCCGTCACAGCCGGTTGACGAGCTGCGCGCCCTGGCCGCGGCGCACGGCGTGCGGTGCGATCCGGCCTGGGGAGGCGGCAAGCTGGTCGAGGAGCTTTTCGAGGCGACGGTCGAGGACAGCATCGTGGCCCCGGTGTTCGTCACCGGCCACCCCGTCGAGATCTCGCCCCTGGCCCGCGTCGATCGCGACGACCCGTGGCTCACCGAGCGCTTCGAGCTGTTCTGCGACGCTCGCGAGCTGGCCAACGGCTACAGCGAGCTCAACGACCCGATCGAGCAGCGGGCCCGCTTCGAGGACGAGCAGCGCGCCCGCGACGCGGGCGACGCCGAGCGGGGCGGCATCGACGAGGACTACCTCCGCGCCCTCGAGTACGGCATGCCCCCGACCGGCGGCCTCGGCGTCGGCATCGACCGGCTGGTGATGATGCTGGCGGGTGTCGAGACGATCCGCGACGTGATCCTGTTCCCCACGCTCCGCCCAGAGGCGTTCTGATCCGGACGTGGTAGGAGTACGAATGGTAGGATTCTTACCATGCGTGTGACGGAGAAGGGTCAGGTCACGATTCCCAAGCAGCTCCGTGATGAACTTGGGATCGGCGCCGGCACGGAGGTCGAGTTCGAGCGGGCTGAGGACGCGATCGTCGTGCGGAAGGCCAGCGACGGTGTCTCCCGCGGGCGCCGGCTCGTCCAGCGTCTACGTGGCCGCGGCGACGTCCACATGACCACCGAGGAGATCATGGCCCTCACCCGAGGCGATTGACCCATGCCGCTTGGGACTCTCGTCGACAGCAACGTCTTGCTCGACGTGCTGACCGAGGATTCGGTGTGGTCGACGTGGTCGGCGGACGCGCTCGCGGTCGCCGCCGACGCCGGACCGCTCTACGTCAACCCGATCATCTACGCCGAGGTCTCCGTGCGCTTCTCGATGGTCGAGGAGCTCGATGAGGCGCTTCCTTCACGTGATGTCCGCCGGCTTCCGCTGCCCTGGGAGTCGGCGTTCCTCGCCGGGAAGGCCTTCGCCCGATACCGGCGCCAAGGCGGGTCACGTGCATCAACCTTGCCCGACTTCTTCATCGGCGCGCACGCCGCCGTTGCCGATCTCGTCCTGCTCACACGTGATGCGAGTCGCTACCGCACCTACTTCCCCACCGTGCGGCTCAACGCCCCAGATTCTTCGGAGCCTGAGTCGCGCTGAGCGCGATCAGCGCGCACCAGAATCGCCTGCTGCGCCGGCGTGACGAACCGTGGGCTCACGATTTGGGAGCATGGCTCCATGACGCGAGCTGCCTGGGGTGCGGGCTTCACGACGGAGGCGCGGGACGGCACGACGCTCGACGCCTGGTTCCGCTGGCTCGGGTGGGGCGAGCTCGGGATCGAGGCACCAGAGGAGGTCGACGTCGCGCTCGCCGGCGGTGAGCGGCGCGACCCGCTGCGGCGCGTGACGGTGCGCCCGATCCGCCTGACGATCGACGTCGACCAGCCGCCGAGCTCGGCCGCCGACGTGTACCTGCGGTTGCACCTGCTGTCCCACCGCCTGGCGGCGCCGCGCTCGCTCGACCTCGACGGCGTCTTCGGCCTCCTGGCCAC
>JBIOUO010000276.1:0-8436 GCA_044867195.1 Ilumatobacteraceae bacterium | reverse complement strand
GCCTGCCGTTGACGAAGTTGGAGAACGCCTGCATGGCCCGTTCGTAGCACAGGCCGATGGATGGGTCGTTCCGCCGGTCGGCGCTGCCGGTCGATGTCGTCCGCGACCTCTACGCTCTCGCCATGAGCGCTGTGATCAGGTCGCTGGGCGTGCCGCGGGAGATCAAGACCGCCGAGCACCGGGTAGCGATGACGCCCGACGGCGTCCGCGAGCTCGAGCGCCACGGGATCCAGGTCCGCGTCGAGGCCGGGGCCGGCGAGGGTGCGTCGATCGCCGACGCCGCCTACGTCGCAGCGGGCGCCGACATCGTCCCGACCGCGCAGGATGCCTGGTCGCAGCAGATGGTCGTCAAGGTCAAGGAGCCGCGCGAGGAGGAGTTCCCGTTCCTCCGTGACGATCTCACGCTGTTCACCTACCTCCACCTGGCGGCATACCCGGAGGTCGCCAAGGCGCTCGTGGCCGCCGGCACGACCGCGCTCGCCTACGAGACGGTGCAACTGGAGAGTGGGGCGCTGCCGCTACTGGCGCCGATGAGCGATGTGGCGGGTCGCCTGGCGCCGCAGCAGGGGGCGCACTTCCTCGAGCGCCATAACGGCGGGCGCGGCGTGCTGATGGGCGGGGCCCCCGGCGTGCGGCCGGCGAAGGTCGTCGTGCTCGGCGCCGGCAACGTCGGCTGGAACGCGGCGTGGATCGCGGCCGGCATGGAGGCCGAGGTCGTGCTGATCGACAAGAACCTCGACCGCTTGCGCTGGGTCGACCAGATCCACCGCGGCCGGATCATGACGCTGGCGTCCAACCGGGGCGCGATCGAGCGAAGCGTGGTCGACGCCGACCTCGTGATCGGCGCCGTCCTCGTCGCCGGCGGGCGAGCCCCGGTCGTCGTCAGCGAGGACCTCGTGGCGGCGATGCGGCCGCGAGCGGTGATCGTCGACGTCGCGGTCGACCAGGGCGGGTGCATCGAGACCATTCGCGAGACCACCCACGACGACCCGGTGTACGAACGGCACGGCGTCATCCACTACGCCGTGGGCAACATGCCCGGCGCCGTGCCGCACACCAGCACCTACGCCCTGACGAATGCCACGCTCCCGTACATCCAAGACGTGGCCGTGCACGGGCCGGCCGGCGCCGCGGCGCGTGATGCGGCCGTCGCGCTCGGTGTCAACACGGTCGCTGGCAAGGTCACCAACGAGCCGGTCGCCGAGTTCCTCGGCGTCGAGTTCGTCGACCCGCTCATCGCCTTCGGCGCGACCTCGAACGGCTCGCCTATGACGACCCGGTGAGGTCGTCCCGCAGCTCCGGCGGGAGGTCGCAGTTGGCGACGAGATACGCCGCGACCTCGTCCGACGCCTCGGCGTACTCAGGCTGGGGGATCGGTTCGAACGCCTTCGGGTCGATGGACCGCTCGAACGCGTCACGGATCTCGTCCGGCGCGTCGACGTCCCGCATGGTGGCGAAGTACTCCTCGAGCTCGGCAGCGAGCGCGGTCGCTTCCGGGTCGCCGGCCTCGAGAGCCTCGCGGTCCAGGTCGCGCAGCATCGTCATCCCGCGCTCGATGTGACTGCAGAACGAGTCGACGTCCGCGCCAGCGTCGTCGTTCGAGCCGGAGCAACCGGCGACGCAGACCAGCAGCAGGAGCACTACCGCGCGGCGTGCCCTACTCCGGTATGACGTCATCCTGGATCTCCCAGCTGGAGGGCAGGTCGACCCCCTGGGCGACGACGAAGTCGCCGCCGGGCGCGACGACCGCAGCGGTGTACGGCGCGTACTCGATCGGTTGCTCGGCCAGCTGCCCGTCCTCGTCGAAGAAGAGATGGCGCGGCTGGATGGCGACGGTCTCCCCGTCCGACGTCAGCCAGAACGTCTCGACGCGGGCCCGGATCCGGCCGTCATCGTTCTCCTCGTAGATCACTTGATAGGCACGCTGATTCTGGTTGTCCAAGCTCAGGGCCATGTCGAGCCCCTGGCCGGCCGGTACGGCGAGGTCGAGCGCACCGGTGATCACAGTGCCGGCAGTGGAGGGCGGCAGGACCGTGGTGTTGGCGACCGCGCGGCGGATGTCGCGCGGCGCCCAGGCCAGTTCGTCCGGCTGCACTTGCATCAGGCGGCCGTTGACGATCATCGTCATCGGGGCCACCGGCAGGACCGCGACGTCGGGCTGGCGGACGGGACGAGGGAGTGGGATCTCCGACGCCAACCACGGTGGCCGGTCGGGGTTCATCACGATCCCCGGCAGCATCTCGTCGTCAGGCAGGGGCGTGACCAGCCCGGTGGAACCGGCCAATCCGGCGGCGAGCTCGGCGAACAGATTCGGCTCTTCCTGGATGCGCTCGACGCCGCTCCGGACAGTCACGATCGACCAGCCGTCGTCGCGGCCACCGAGCGTGGCCACTTCCAGACCCGGTCCGCTGTCGGCCGTGTACACATGACCGTCGATCTCCATCCACGGGATCACGATTGGGTATTGCCGGCCATCGGGACCGATCGCGTAGCCGCCGCCCCAGTACCCCCTGTCGTCACCCCATCCGTAATCGCCCCACACGTCCCGGTCCCAGTTCGCTTGCATCAAGACCGGATCCTCGAAGCCCAGCGTGACCGTGCCGGCGAGCGTGATCGGGGCGGCATCGGTGCGAGTGGCGCCGTCCTCGTCGTCCAGCGAGACGGCCAGACCGTCCGCCAGCGCAGTGGCTTCTGCGTAGAGGTACCGCAGCCAGCCTTCCGTCGTCGGTACGTCGGCGTACTCCATGAGATCGGCGCGGACGTCGACCAGCTTCGCCAGCATCGTCAGCTCGTCCGCCATCTCGGCGAGCAGACCGGTGACGCCGCCGGTGAGCCCGGCCAGGGTGAGCGCGGCGAGAGCGTCATCGCGCACGCCCTCGACGTTCTCGGCTGCTCGGCGACAGCCGGCGGCCAGATCATGGGCGGTCTCAGGATCGAGCCACACGCCCTCGTCGCTCATCCGCGCACCACCGCGTCGCGAACGTTCACATCACCCGCGCGTCGCACGACCATCAGGTCTCGATCCAGCTGTGCTCCCGCGCCGGCCACTCTGGCCGGCGGAGCGGAGCATCGGTGTCCAGCGACTGCTCGTAGCGCCGGTACTGGTCGTGGTAGTCAGCGATCGCGTCGAGGTACTGACGGCAGACCTCGGCCCGGCTCCGCGCCTCGGCCGCGAGCGCGGCCAACTGGCCGTACGCGACGAGCACGTTGGCCGACGTCACCGCCAGACCGGCCTCGACGAGTGGCCGGAGCCGACCGCCGCGCATGACGTCGTCGAGCGACGTGCCATCGATCGGACCGAGGGCCTGAACCACGTTGTCTGCCGCTGCGTCGAGCAACGTCGCCGCCTGCTCGAACTCGACCGCCGTCGGCACGGTCGCCAAGTTACCGGGCCGCCGGTTGCCGCCGCCCGACACGAGGCGTCGGCAGCGCCCGGTAGGTTCAACGGATGGGCGCGACGGCAGTCACCGATCTCGACATCCCGACGATCGACATCGAGCTCGAGCCCGACCGGGAGGTCGCCGCGGCCCGGTTGCGCGAGGTCGCCGCCCAGTCATGGATCGCCCGTAACCCGTTCGGGTTCTCGATCCTCCGCTACGACGACGTCGTGGCCATGCTTCGCGACAAGCGCTGGCACAGTGCCACGTCGCGGATCCTCGAGATGGGCGGGATCACCGATCCGCAGTACCTGGCGCGGCGGCGCACGTCGATCCTCGCCGCCGAGGGTGACGAGCACACCCGCCTGCGGCGGCTCGTGGGCAAGGCGTTCTCGCCACGTGCCGCCGACCGCTTGCGGCCGTTCATGCGCGAGGTGATCGGTGGCCTCGTCGACGCCGTCGCCCCCCACGGCCGGGCGGACATCGCGGTGGACATCTGCGAGCCGTACCCGATCCCGATCATCTGCGAGCTGCTCGGGGCGCCGAAGGGGGACTGGAAGGACTTCAGCCGGTGGGCGACGGACGTGCTGCGGATCTTCAACGGCAACTTGCAGCACGACATGCCGATCATCTCCGCCGCCCAGGACGAGCTCGACGAGTACACACGTGGGTTGATCGCCGCGCGGCGGTCGGTCCCGGCCGACGACCTGCTGACCGACCTGATCGCCGCCGAGGAGGAGGGTGACCGGCTGTCGACCGACGAGCTGGTGATCATGGTCGAGGCGGTGATCATCGGGGGCACCGACACGACACGCAATCAGCTCGGCTGCTCCGTCGCCCTGCTCGCCGAGTACCCCGACCAGTGGGCGCTGCTCGCCGGACCGGACGGGCCGTCGCTGGCACCGCGGGCGGTGGAGGAGACGATGCGCTACTTCGGGGCGATTCGCGGCACCGGGCGCTTCGCCAGCGAGGACCTGGAGTACAAGGGCGTGCTGTTCCCCGCGGGGACGTTCATCGCCACGTCGACGGCGACCGCCAACCGCGATCCGTCGGTGTTCGAGCGGCCCGACGTGTTCGACATCACACGGCAGCCGTCCGGCCAGCCGCAGCTGACGTTCGGCTCGGGCATCCACTACTGCCTCGGAGCGGCGCTGGCACGCGCCGAGCTGCAGGAGGCGCTGACGCTGCTCGCCCGGCGGATGCCCAACCTCGCCCTCGACGGCCCGATCACCTGGAAGCCCAACGCCACTGGCATCTTCGGCCCCGAGCACCTCCCCGTCACGTTCGACCCCGGCCACTGACGGCCGGGATCGCCAACGACAGGCGTGGAGCTGGCCTCGGACCGGCGGTTCCGGTTCCCCGTACCGCCCGACGCGTTCTGGTCGGCGCTCGGCGCCACCGATCGGTACCAGCGCTGGTGGCCGTGGTTGCGGGCGTTCCAGGCCGAAGGTCTCGTCGCCGGCGACGTGTGGCGGTGCGCCGTGCGCTCGCCGATGCCGTACACCGTCCGCTTCGCCGTCCACCTCGACGAGGTCGTGCCGCCCGGGCTGGTCACCGCCCGTGTCGACGGCGACATCACCGGCACCGCGAAGCTGATGGTCGGGCCCCACGAGAGCGGTTGTGATGTGCGCTTGACCTCGACGCTTGCACCGAGCCACGGGGCGCTGGCACTGCTCACCGCCATCGCCCGCCCGCTCGTGCGCCGCGGCCACGACTGGGTGCTCGACACCGGCGCCCGCCAGTTCGCCGAGCGCGCCCTGGCGTGACCCGCCGGCTCGCCGGCGGGTCACGGTCACTCTGGGATCCGGGGTGCCCAGCCCGGTCGCCGGACGAGGCAGAACGGATGGCCGGCAGGATCGGCATAGACGTCGTCGCCCCCGAGCGGTCGGGCACCGAGGCTGACGACGTACCGACCTGCCTCGGCGACGTCTTCGACCATCACGTCGAAGTGGATCTGCTGCGGCACGGTTGGGTCCGGCCACGTCGCTGGCCGAAGGCCAGGCGCCCGCTGGAACGCCACACCGGATGTGGTGGTATCAGCGGACACGACGATGAAGTCGCCGTCGTCGTACGTGATCGGCAGCCCAAGGACGCGGGACCAGAACTCGGCTGCCCGTCGAGGATCCGCGGCGTCGACGATGACGTGGTGGAGCCGGCCGATCATCGCCCCAGTTTGGGCGGTCGGCAGGACGGCTCAGGCCAGCTCGCGGAGGAGCTCCTCGAGGCGGTCGAACGACACCTGCATCCCGCCTTCCATCCCCGATCCGATGTGCGCGTCGCGATGCTCCTGGCTCGTGTGCTGGACGAGCGTGGTCACCGTCGTCACCCCGTCGCGCTCGTCGAGCGTCACGGTGTTCAGCGCCTCGCCGTCGGGGAAGCCCTCGTAGATCTCGGTCGACACAAGACGGTGCGGGCGCTCGATCTCCCGGTACTCGCCGTGGAAGCCGACCTCCATGTCGCCCTCTCGGACGACGTAGCGCCACTGCCCATCCACGCGCAGGTCGATGTCGCAGACCTCCCAGACGGACGTGTCGAAGCCCCACCAGCGCTGGACGAGCTCGGGCGTCGTCATCGCCGTGAAGACGAGGTCGGCGGGGGCGTCGAACGAGCGGGTGATCAGGATCTCGGTGTCCGACGGCAGGGTGACGACGGCGGAGCCGTGACGGTTGCTGACGGTGCTCATGGCTGTTCCTCCTGGAGCTCGACGAGCAGGTCGTCGAGCTGGTCGAGACGGGTGTTCCAGGTGCGCTCGAACGTGCGCACCCAGTCGTGGATGGGCTGCAGGGCGAGGCCGTTGACCCGGTACCAGCGGTGCCGGCCGTCGGCGCGGACGGTCACCAGCCCGACGGCCCGTAGCACCGCGAGGTGCTTGGACACCTGCGGCTGGCTGAGGCCGAGGCGCTCGACCAGCTCACCGACCGTGGCCTCACCAGTGCCGAGGGCATCGAGGAGGTCACGACGGCTCGCCTCGGCGACGGCGTTGAACGCGTCCGTCGTGGTCGAAGTGCGAGCCATGCCGACCATTATATTCCTATATCGGAATATGTCAAGAGGTCTGTCTCAGCTCGCCCGCCGGCGACGGAAGGCGGCCGCCTTGGTCCGGTTCTGGCACGTCGTCGAGCAGAACCGCCGGCTGCCGTTCTTCGAGCCGTCGACGAACACCCGCCCGCAGCCCGCTCGCTCGCACGTCCCGAGGCGCCGCGCCTCGCCGGCGCCGAGCACGCGCGCCAGCCCCTCGGCGCAGATCGCGGTCCACATCGGCACCACGGCGGCGTCGTCGGGATGGTGGTGCAACCGCCATCGACCATCCTCCTTGGCCAGGTGGGGAGCGGCGGGGCTGGCGGCGAGCAGCTCGTTGACCACAACTGCCGCGCCGTCTTCGTCGCCGACCGCCAAGGCGCCGAGGGCGCAGGCCAGTCGCTGGGCGAGGGCCACGAAGCCGTCGACGTCAGCCGGACCGAGTCGGGCCACGGAGGTCGCGTCGACGGCGAGGATCTCGGCCAGTTCGGCCAGCGCGTCGTCGGTCGTGAGGTGATCGTGACGGGCGAGCGCGTTGACGAGCGCCGCCGAGACCAGCACGCCAGCGTCCGCATACCTGTCGAACGGAGCTTGACCAGTCACGACGCGCTGACTACGTTCGTCACTGGTGAATGAGATTACACCAGTGACGGCCACCGAGTCGAACCCGGCGGTCGGGCGCCCGCCATCCCTCGCCGGCAAGGTGGCGTTGGTCGCCGGCGCGACCCGCGGTGCCGGGCGCGGCATCGCCGTCGAGCTGGGAGCGGCTGGGGCCACGGTCTATATCACCGGGCGAACGACGCGGGCCGAGCGGTCGGAGATGGGCCGCCCCGAGACGATCGAGGAGACCGCCGAGTTGGTGGATGCCGCCGGCGGCCGCGGCATCGCCGTGCAGGTCGACCACCTCGTGCCCGGGCAGGTCGCCACGCTCGTCGCCCGCATCGACCGGGACGAGGGCGCGCTGGACGTCCTCGTCAACGACATCTGGGGGGCCACCACGATGGAGTGGGACAAGACGGTGTGGGAGTCCACGCTCGACGTCGGCCTGCGGCTGTGGTGCCTCGGCGTCGAGACCCACGCCGTCACCAGCCACTTCGCGCTGCCGCTGCTGATCCGCCGTCCGGGTGGGCTGGTGGTCGAGGTGACCGATGGGACCGCCGAGTACAACGCCTCGAACTACCGGGTCTCGTTCTTCTACGACCTCGCCAAGGCGGCCAACCTGCGGATGGCGTTCGCCCTCGCCCACGAGCTGGCCCCGTATAGCGCGACCGCCGTCGCCCTGACGCCGGGCTGGCTGCGATCCGAGGCGATGCTCGACGCCTACCAGGTCACGGAGGCGACGTGGCGCGAGGCGACGAAGGTGTCGCCGCACTTCGCCATCTCCGAGAGCCCGGCCTTCGTCGGCCGCGCCGTGGTCGCCCTGGCCACCGATCCCGACGTCGCCCGCTGGAACGGGGCGTCGCTGTCCAGTGGGCAGCTCGCCGGCGTCTACGGCTTCACCGACGTCGACGGCAGCCGGCCCGACGCCTGGCGCTACCTCGTCGAGGTCCAGGACGCCGGTCGTCCCGCCGACACCACCGGCTACCGCTGACGGCCCCGAGCACCGCATTTGTGCGTCACCGCGCCCCCCGGGAGCGCACCAACGAACAAACGCGACGCGCCGGCAGCGCCCGCAACCCCGCGCACCGGATCGGTGGCCTGACGAGCCGTCCGACCTGGTGCGCAGCGGGTCCGTGCGCCGCGAACGTGGCTTCGTCGACGCCGCCGTTCTCCGTGGCTCTGTGGGGTCTCAGAGCGAGATGCTGCCGGGCCCGCCAGGCCACCGCGACGTCGCTCCTGCGGTCCGAGTGAACCAAGCAGGACCGGCCGATGCGGCTGGATGGGCCGCACCGCCCACGCACTTGGGCGAGATGGGGCCCGCGTCTGCGTTCGTGCGTCTGTCTACGATTCGTGTGTGATCTTCATCACCGCCAAGTTTCGAGTTCTTGCCGAACATGCTGACCGCTGGCCGGAGATCACCCGGGAGTTCACGGCGGCCACT
>JBIOUO010000275.1:0-4204 GCA_044867195.1 Ilumatobacteraceae bacterium | reverse complement strand
CTCGCCCGGGCGAAGAGCGTCGAACTGGTCGAGATCAACGTCGACGAGAGTGACGTGGACGCCCAACGCTTCTACCAGCGCCACGGCTTCGCGTCGACCGAGCCGGGGTCGACGGAGCGCGCGCTGTACTACTTCCAGGAGCTCCCGTCGGGCCAGTGAGTGGAGCGATCTGCGTGAGCGATCATGCGCGTTTCATGACTAATCGCTCACGCAGAACACCGCGACAGGTCACGCACATTCGTGCAGCTCCAGCACGTACCGATTCTCGGGACGTTCTTCCCTATCGGGCACGCGGACCGCGGCGCATCATGTAGTCAACACATCCTGGCGGGCACGGAAGTGAGGCGGGACATGTGCTCGCTGGGCGCTGAATTCGGCGATTCGAGCCGAAACTCTCTGCGTCGCCGCCGGGTCACCCGAGACATGAGCAGGTCGTGCCTCCTGGTTGTGACGGCGGTCGCCGCTTGGCCGCTCCAAGTCGTGGCCGGAGCAGCGACCGCGACCCAGACCGCAGCAATCGCCTGCGAGGACGTCGCTCCGGTGCTGTTCACGCCGACGCCGGCGACCCTCGACCTTTCACTCGACGTCGCGCCGGGCGCGGATGCGACGTCACCGCCGACGACGGCGTCACGCGCCCCGAGTACGGCTGCGCAGGATGTGACGGCGCAGACGACGACGAATGGAAGTGAGAAACCGTCCACGTTCGCCGTATCGTTCATCGCAGAGCCGGCATGCGAGGTTCCGGACGGCACCGCTATCAGGCTTGCCCATTCAGTGCCGCTCGCTGGTCCTGGCAACTCCACCAATTCACCCATTGTCACGACTTCGGATCTCGTGTTCACCGAGGTCGTCCCGTTCAATGGTGCGATCGAGACGCTGGGTACGATCTCGGTTCCGGGGTTGAAGCCCGGAAGCTGGACCGGAACGCTGCCGCTGGTGTTCAGCGTCGGACCGAGTGACAGCCCGACTGTGCTCGGAACGGCGTCACTGCCAATGACGATCACGAACCGCCAGGGTTGGTCGGAAGGCTTCCCCTTCAGCCCGGTCGTGCTGCTCGGTGCCGCGATCCTGGGTGGCTTGGTCGTCGGGCTGTATCGGATGCTTTCGGCGACGGAGAACCCTGACAGCATCTTCGTCTTCCGACCCAGCCGGGTCCGGCCTGTGGGTATCACGTGGCGGTGGCGAAACGTCGCCGCGCTGCTCTTCGGGGTCGCAGCCGGCCTCACGGCGTGGGGAGGGATCTACGTCCGGAAGCCAGATTTCGCGGTGACGTGGGAGAGCAGCTTGGCGCTCTTCGCGGCGGTCGGGGGAGCTGCTCTGACGGCGTTCGTCGCCGCCTTCGCAGCACCAGCCACGTCGGAGGAGGCCGTCGCCACGGCGAGAGCGCGTCTGCTCGAAGTCGACCCGAACCATGGCACGGCGGGCACCGAGGTCGTCGTCACAGGCTCGAACATTGAAAGTGAGAGCTTGGTGTTCGTCGGACCAACGCCAGCGGAACGAGTCGCATCGGGCGCCAACGACCACAGTGCGAAGGTCAAGGTGCCGCCCGCTCCGGCCGGCGCCAAGGACGTGGTCGTGTCGGTCGTCGACCCGACGACCGGGGAGCGTTCGGATGAGGTGTCGTTCACCTACGACTCGTGAAGCGTGGCGGTCGCACCGACTCACCTCGCGGCCATCGCGATGCTCGGTCTGTGTCAGCAGCGCAAACCTTCATACCTGAACTGAAAGGAGTAGGACTATGGCTCTCTACAACGGAATCGTCGGAATCGACGAGAGAGCATTGAACGGCTTCATCACGGGTGCGTACGACTGCACCCGCAAGTCTGTCTTTCATGGCACCGTCCCCGTCGCCCACCTCCGTCTCGGTCACCTCGAGAGCGTGGAGTACGACGTCGCGACCACCCCCCGGGTGCTGCTCTCGCCGTCCGGGCTGATCCCCGGGGCCGGCTCCCAGGCGTCGTTCGAGCTCGTGGTCGACCAGATGGCGATCGTCCTCCACTACGCCGGCGGGCTGCCCGCGACGACGGTCGAGGGTGCCGTGCGAGCCGGCGCCGAGCTGATCGCTGACTCCAATGGCTACTTGGTCCCGCGGCTGACGGGCGCGATCGTCGACATCCCGAACGAGCCGACCCTCGAGGACATCATCAACAAGGTGGCGCTTCCCTTCGTCGAGCGCTACGTCCGCGACGAGCTGCTCGCGCCGATCCGGGTTCCTCCGCTCGGCTACGGCCGCGTGAACCTGTCCAGCCCGACCGTTCGCACGGGTGATGGCAGGCTGACTGCTACTGCGTCGATCGCACCCGCCGTCGCCGACGCCGCCACGTCAGGCCCCTGGCCGGACGGGCGGATCTTCATCGCCGCTGACTTCGACCTGGTCAACAAAGTCGCCTCCCAGTTCACGGCGACCCAGCGCGGCACATGGTCCAAGAAGGTCGACTTCGGGATCGGTACGACCACACTCAAGGCCGACTACACGGCGACCGTGACAGGCCTGACGCTCAGTCCCGTGCAGAGTCGCCCCGATCAGCTGGCTGCGAGCGCCGTGGTGACTGTCGATGTGCACTGCTACGCCAAGAACCTGTTCTCGCTCAACGCCAAGGGCAGCACGAAGGCCGGGGTGACGGCCAAAGCCGTGTTCGCCGACAACAGCCTCGCCATCCAGTTCGTCGAGCTCAAGGAGTTCACCCTCAACCTCGACATCAAGAAGGTCGCGAGGTTGCTCGACAAGCAGATCAGCAACTTCATCGCCGCCAATGTGCTTGCTCTGCGCGGGCCGCTGTCGGCCACGCTGGCGGCACAGCCGCCGCTGCAGGTCGGCGCGCTCCCGTCGTTCGAACTGGATCTTTGCGGCACCACGATCAAGATTCAAGTCGCCGACCCGAGAGTCGCCACCATCGTCGCCCCGGACGGGCGCACCTTGGTGAGCGCCAGCGGAGTCCCGGAGGTGCAATCAGCACCCTGACCGGTTTTCGCCGGCGGCCTCGGCGACCTGTCGGAGGGTGGGTGACGCGGATCGGCCCAGTCATCGACGTGGGACGTCATCGATCTCATCGATCGGCTCGGCCGCCACCCGCCGCACTCCGTCGGGGTCGGCGGCGCGAGTGGCTGCGATCGACGACGCAACGTCCGCGGGTAGGCAGTCGGCGAACTTGAGCCTGCCGGCGAGCGTCTCGGTGACCCACGACGCTGGCGTGGCGTCGGCGTCGACGGTGGCGAGGAGCTCCCGGACGGCGGCAGCCGACGCCCGATCCGGGTCGAGCTTGATCGCCAGGTTGTCGACCTTGGTCCCGCCGAGCAGCGGTCCCAAGGCGGCCATCAGCGTCCCGTTGGCGTGGAGGCCGGCGAACGTCCACCAGTCCAAGCCGCCGTCGCCGCGCACGACCGCGGTGGCGCCGGGCCGCACCCACCGGAACGACTCGCGCGCCTCCTCCAGCGTCGCCGCGGCGCGGTGGGTCAGCGTCACGCCGGCCGGGTCGGTGCCGGCGAGCACGTCGCGGCTCGACCCGCACAGCGCGGCCGACAGCGGTTGGCCCGATCCCAGCCAGCGCGACCGCCCCTCGCCCTCGGCCGCCTCGACCCACGCCATCCGGCGCTCCCAGTCGATCGACGTGATCCGCCACACCCGCCCGGCGAGCAGCACCGTGGCGTAGTGACGTTCCTCGGTGAGCAGGGCGATCGGGTCGAGGTAGCCGACCTCCTGTGAGCCGTGACGCACCACGAACAGCGGGTTGGAGGTGAACGCGGACGTGAGGTCGAGGAAGTGGCGATAGCCGTAGCTCTGCTCGCCGCCGGGCCCGATCGACAGGATGCCGTGGCCGGTGTCGAACAGCATCTGCTGCTCGACGAGATGCGAGACGATGCGGTCGCCGAGCCCGTCCAACGCCGTGTCGGCGAACACCGGCAGGCGCCCGACCACCTCCGCCCAACGGGGCCGGGCGATCGATCCCTCCTGCAGCGTGTACGCGAGCACCTGCTGGGCGAGCAGATGGTACGGCCGGGCCGGGGCGACGACCGGCTCGACGTACCCGCGGCCCCACAGTGCGAGCAGGCCCGCCGCCGTCACCAGCTCCATCTCCGGCCGCGTGGCGAGGATCAGCATGTTGCGTGTCGTGGCGGCCCGGCGGCCGCTGCGCCCGAGCCGCTGCAACAGCGCGGCGACCGACGGCGGGCTGTCGATCTGGATCACCCGGTCGAGGTCGCCGAC
>JBIOUO010000274.1:0-9921 GCA_044867195.1 Ilumatobacteraceae bacterium | reverse complement strand
GCCCGGTGTCGCGCTTGTCCGTACCGTTGGCCAACTCGGTGAAGTTGTCGCCCCCGGCGGCCAGGAACGAGTTGACGGTGACCGAGTACGCGGAGCCGAGCTCGATCGGCTCGCCGTTCAGGAACATTTGCCTGATGTGCGAGCCGTTCGGCGCGTTCGGGTCATAGGTGTAGCTGAAGCCGTCGGACGTGCCGAGGCGCAGGAACGGCCGCGTCGAACCGGCCGGCTGCCACTGCTGCTCGAGCACGGTCTTGATCTGCAGCCCCGTCAATCGCATGTTGACGAGCGTGTTGGCGAACGGCTGCACCGTCGCCGCCTGGCGGTAGGTGAGCGGCGCCGGGTACACGGGCGGGGTGCCGGGCGACCCGGTCATGTCGGCACGCAGGCCACCGGGATTCATCAGCGCGAGCTGCGCTCCACCGAGCGTGTCGGATGCCGTCGCCGCCCGCTGCACCTCGGCGACGAGGTTCCCGAGCGTCGACTCACCACCTCTGTTCTCCGCACCGGTGCTCAGCTTGGCCCGGTTGAACGGCCCGCCGACCTCGCCGAGCACCTGCGAGCCGGGCCCGTCGGCGGTGGCGACGGCGTCGCACACGATCTGCACGACCGCCTCGTCGGCCGTGAACTGGGCGGTCGTCAGCGGTAGCAGGGTCGGGGTGACGGAGAGCACGTCGCCGCTCGCCGGGTCGACGTCGAACAACAGCTGGTTGAGCCCGAACGCGTACTGGCCAGCCGACACCACGGGGCGGCTGGTGACGTCGCGGCCCTCGTCGATCCACGCCTGCACGGGCACCTGGTGGTTGTACGCCAGGTGGGTGTGCCCGGAGATGATGGCGTCGATGTTCTCGTCGGCCCCGAGCACGATCTCGCCGAAGTCCGAGCTCGGGTCGACCGCGGCGGCGTACGAGGTCGTCGCGGCACCCTCGTGGACGAGCAGGACGACGATGTCGGCGCCCTGGTTCGCCTTCAGGTCGTCGGCGACGCGGTTGGCGGCCACGACCGGCGCCTCGATGTCCAACCCGGCGATACCGGCCGGGCTCACCAGCTCGGGGAGGTGCTCGGTCACGGCACCGACGAACCCGACGCGGATGTCGCCGAAGTCGACGGTCCACGACTCGGGCAGCGCTGCGCTGCCGTCGCTGGCGTTGCGGACGTTGGCCCCGAGGTACGCCCACTCGGCGCCGCCGAATGGGTTCGTGACCGGGTCGTAGGGCGCCATCACGCGCTGGGTGAGGTCGGCGTAGCCCTGGTCGAACTCGTGGTTGCCGACCGCTGACACGTCGAGACCGGCGGCGTTGAGCGCCACCAGCGTGGGGCGGTCCTTGGCGATGAAGGACTCGAACAACGACGCCCCGATCAGGTCGCCGGCGGCGCTGAACACGGTGTTCGGATTGTTGGCGCGCAGCTGCTCGACGGCGCCGGCGAGCAGCGCCGCGCCGCCCGAGCGGGCCAGCGTGGGGCAGTCCTGCCCCGGCAGCGGTGAGCTCAGCGTCAGCCGCCCGTGGAAGTCGTTGGTGCCGAGCACCTGGATCGTGACCGGCGCCTCCTGGGCGTGGGTCGGGCCGCCGACTGCCGTCAGGCTGGCAGTCACGAACGCGAGCAGGGTCACCCCGCCGATCAGCTTGCCGTTTCGATGTCCCACCTTGCTCCTCCGCCAGTCACTCGCCGTTGAGTCGTCGGTGGTGAACGTACAGCATGGGTGCGCGAGCGTGTCGGGGCAGGTCGGGCGCCGTGCCAACATCGGCGCATGTATCCCGGCAAGTACGCCACCCAGCGCGCTGACGAGCCGTGCTTCATCATGGCCACGAGCGGCGAGGTCGTCACCTACGCCGATTTCGAGGCGCGCACGAACCGGCTCGCCCACCTGCTGCGGGACCAGGGCCTGCAGCGCCTCGACCACTACTCGATCTTCATGGAGAACAATCCGCGATACCTCGAGATGTGCGGGGCCGGGGAGCGAGCGGGGCTGTACTACACGGCAATCAACTCCCACCTCACGGCCGAGGAGATGGCCTACATCGTCGACAACAGCGAGTCGCGAGTGCTGATCACGTCACGTGCGATGCGTGATGTCGCGCTTGCCGCGGTGCCGCTGTGCCCGCGGGTCGAGCGCTTCTTGATGATCGACGCGACCGCTGATGACGCCCCGTTCGAGGACTACCTGACGGCGGTGTCGGCGTACCCGTCGACGCGTGTCCCCGACGAGCGCAACGGGGCGGCGATGCTCTACTCGTCCGGCACGACGGGCCGCCCGAAGGGGATCATCCGCGAGCTGCCCGACGTGGCGCCGGAGGACGCGCTGGCGATGCTGCAGTTCCTGATCCAGCAGTGGTGCTACCGGGAGGGCATGGTCTACCTGTCCCCGGCGCCGCTCTACCACTCGGCCCCGCAGGGGGCGGTCGGGCTGACGATCCGCAGCGGCGGGACGGCGATCATCATGGAGCGCTTCGACCCCGAGCAGTACCTGCAGCTCATCGAGCAGTACCGGGTGACGCACAGCCAGCTGGTGCCGACGATGTTCAGCCGCATGCTCAAGCTGCCGGCGGAGGTCCGGGAGCGCTACGACCTCTCGTCACTGGAAGCCGTCGTCCACGCCGCCGCGCCGTGCCCCATCCCGGTCAAGGAGCAGATGATCGAGTGGTGGGGGCCGGTGATCCTGGAGTACTACGCGGCGACGGAGTTCATCGGTTACACGCAGTGCGACTCCCACGAGTGGCTGGCCCACAAGGGCACTGTCGGGCAGACCAAGGCCGGCGTGCTGCACATCCTGGACGACGACTTCAACGAAGTCCCGCCCGGGACGCCCGGCACGATCTACTTCGAGGCGCCCGTGGGACTGACGTACTGGCGCGACCCGGGCAAGACGAAGGAGGCGACGTCACCCGACGGGCGGCTGCACACGACGAGCGACGTCGGCTACGTCGACGACGAGCGGTGGCTGTACCTGACCGACCGCAAGACGTTCATGATCATCTCCGGCGGCGTCAACATCTATCCCCAGGAGACCGAGAACCTGCTGATCACCCATCCGAAGGTGGCTGATGCGGCGGTGTTCGGCGTGCCCAACCCCGACCTCGGCGAGGAGGTCAAGGCGGTCGTCCAGCCGATGCCCGGCATCGAGCCGGGGCCGGAGCTGGAGCAGGAGCTGATCGTGTTCTGCCAGCAGAACCTGTCGCGCCAGAAGTGCCCGCGGTCGATCGACTTCGACCCCGAGCTGCCGCGGTTGCCGACCGGCAAGCTGTACAAGAAGGCGCTGCGCGACCGCTACTGGGGGGAGGGCGAGAGCCGCATCCTGCAGTGAGGTGGTCCCAGGGTCGGTGAGCCGGCAGCCGGTTCGCTGACTCGCTGTGACACCCCCGTGCGCACAGTACGGGCATGACCGCAACCATCCTTCCGTTCCCGCCCGCCGGCGCCCGCCCCGCTCACCGCCGCGGCGGACGCCCCGACCGCAACACCACCACCACTCGCGTCCCCGGCGCTCGCTTCCCCGGCGCTCGCACGCGGGGCGCCGACTGGGCAACCGATGCTCACGACATCCTCGACGAGGTCGAGGAGCTGTTGGCGCGCGGCCACGTCGCCGACGTCCTCGCGTTCTGCGATCGGGCCGTCGCCGTGCTCGAACGCAACGCGCGTGACATCGTCGACCCAGCGCCGCTCGTTCGCCTCGCCCGGCGCGTCGGTGATCTCGAGCGCCAAGCGCGCGCCAGGAGCCCGTCGCCAGGCGGCGCTCGCTGATCTGCTCACCTGGCTGAATCATCTACTGCGATCGGAGCGCGACGATCGGGGGATGACATACGCCGGGGCGCGCAGGATCGTCGATGCCGACAGCCACCTGATGGAGTGGTCGGGGTTTCTGTCCGCTCACGCCGATCCGGCGTTTCGCGAGGCGATGCCGGCGCTCGGTGGTCGTTCAGGCTTGACGTTGTCCGATGGGTCGCGCGCCGAGGGCGAGCTCCAGGCGCTGGTCGACCTCGGTGACGAGCTGGTGCGCAAAGGCCCGAAGTGGCACGCCGCCCTGGGCGCGGTCGACCCGGCGGAGCGCTCGATCGCGCTCGATCTGCTCGGGTTCGAGCATCAGGTCGTGTACTCGTCGCTCTGCGCACCGCTGTTCGACGTTGCCGATCCCGACCTGCGCTACGCCGCATACCGGGCCCACAATCGAGCCGTCGCCGCGTTCTGCGCCGACGATCCCCGGTTGCTCGGTGTCGCGATGTGCGACCTCGACGGCCTGGAGCGCGCCCTGCCCGAGCTCGATGCCGCCCTCGACCTCGGGCTGCGCGAGGTGTGGCTGCCCGCTCGGGCGCCCGGTGGTCGGGCACCCGGCCACGTCGACCACGATCCGTTCTGGGCCCGACTTGCCGAGCGGGGGGTGCCGTTCGTGCTCCACGTCGGAAGCGGCGCGCTCGACATCGGCGACGCCTGGCTGGACAACGGCCGGCCACGCGAGGAGGAGATGTCGGGCGCCGAGATCATCGGTTCCAAGGACTTCATGGTCGTGTATCAACCAGCCGAGCGCTTCTTGGCCGTGCTCGTGCTCGACGGCGTACTCGAGCGCCACCCGGCCCTGCACGGCGGGGCGATCGAGATGGGCGCCGGCTGGGTGCCGGCGATGATCCGCCGCCTCGACGATGCAGTCGAGATCTGGAAGCGCAGCGAACCTCGCCTCGGCACGTTCGAACGGCGTCCATCAGAGCAGGCGGCTGCGCAACTGCGCTTCACGCCGTATCCGTTCGAGGACATCGGCTGGCTCTGCGCGCAATCGAACCCGGCGCTGTACCTCTTCTCCTCGGACTACCCGCACGCCGAGGGCGGTCGCGACCCGCTCGGTCGCTTCGACCGCGCACTGGCCGGACACGACGACGCGACCGTCGCCGCGTTCTACGCCGACAACGCCCGCCGCTGGCTCGCTCTCGCCTGAGTCGGGCCGCTACGTCGGCGGCCGCTGCGGTGTGGGGTCAGCTGGACAAAGCGGCGCAGAGGTCCGTGGCCGTGCCCCGCGCCTCCTTCAGCGTGAACACGCCGGTGATGTTGTCGACGTCGAACACAACCCGTCCGACGTACAGCGTCGTGGACGGTCCGGCCGGAACATCAGTCGGGAACAGGATCAACACGACATGCCCCATCGTGGTGTACGTGCTGGTTCCATCGGGAAGGTTGACGATGCTCCATGGAGCTCCGTTGGCTTTGAGCGACAGGGTGGCACCCGTGTCGTCGTTGGTGAACGTCACCGCCGTGCCGCGACCCGCCAGAATCGTCCGCACGACGTTGCCGTCGGCGTCGGTGAACTCGTGGACGTTGCGCGTATCCGCGCCACTCTCGAGTGTGACTGGGAACTCGCACGCGATCCCCGCATCAAAGCTGACTTCGTCGGCCGCAGCCCGCCCGACCGAGGCTCCGAGAAGGGTTGCCGACGCGACGACCGCGACGGCTGTGACTCGCTTGATCTGCCTTGTCAGCATGACGCTCTCCCTCAACCGGGCATGGGACGGCAGCGGCAGCACGGCGACCATGCCCAGCCCGCCGGAGCCCCTGGTGTGAGTATGAACCCTGCCGGCAAGCTCCACCAGCGGCAACTCGGGGCGACGGCATCGGCCGGTGCGCGACAAGCCGCAACCTGCGCTCAGCGCACCTCATACACCTCGTAGACGATGCGACCATCGACCAGTCGGCCTTTGCCCACGGCTTGCACGACGTTCAGCCACGCGTAGCGCTGATCCGACGTCTCGAATGTCGGTGCGATCGTGTAGGTACCGCGGCTTCTGTCGGCCCGTCCGTGGTAGGTCACGTAGACGACTGCGCCATCATCGGTCTCGATGACCTGGCGGACATCGAGCAGCATTGCTCCGCCAGGTCCCGGCATCGCCCAGTCGCCACCTGGGCCGACGATGTTGGCGCGCAGACGTCCCCCTTCCCAACGTCCCTCGCGGATTCCGGCGATGACGCGGTTGCCGAACGGTCCGTCGTCGATCTTGTACCGATCGCCACCGGCGACGGTCACGGTCGCCAGTGGGATGAGCTCGATACCGTCATCGGATCCCAGTGTTGACACGTCGCCTCCGCGGTTAGCACCAGCATCTGTTCGAGGTCCTGACCGTACCTGGGCCGAGCCTCAGCACCGAGAAGGCCCAGGGGCGGTGCACCTCGCCGTCGCTGTGCGGGTTGATGCCGGCTGCAGCTCAGCCCACACCGCGATCCTCGAGCCAGGACAGGAGCAGGTCGGTCCACCGATCGGACGGGGTGCCTTGCCGGACCATGCCGAAGCCGTGCCCTCCGCGGGCGAACACGTGCAGCTCTGACGGCCGGTCAGCGTTGGACCAATCGACGTGGAGGCCCTCGACGATCTTGCACAGTGGGTCGTCCTGGGCGACGACCGAGAACAGCTGCGGCGCATCCGCGGGCACCGGCGCGCCCCGCGTCTCGCCACCATAGATCGCACCGACGAAGGCCAGCGGCTCGTCGGCTGGATCGAGCGCCACGTCGACAGCGAGGAACGCGCCGGCCGAGAACCCGATCATGCCGACAGCGCCGGCACGAACGCCCAACTGCGTCCCGTGTTCACGAGCGATCGTGATCGCCCGCCGGCCGTCGTCGGCTGCGGCGGCGCGCGCCTGCAGGTAGCCCCCGCCCGTGATCAGGTCGCTGATCGCCCGTGGCAGCTGCGCCGCTGGACGTCGTGCGGCGAGGGTGCTGTCCACTGCGGCCATCCAGGCCTCGAACGCCGCTGGGTCCGGGTCCGATGCCTGGACTCGGTACTTCAACAGGAACGCGGTGTAACCGGCACCGGCAAGCCAGCGAGCAACGTCGAGCCCTTCGTGGGTCCACGCGTTGATCGTCCACCCCCCACCGGGAGCGACGACGACACCCACACCATTTGCCCTCCCCGCCCGAGGCGCGAACACCGTCAACGTCGGATCGGAGACGTTGCGCAAGAAGGTCGTGCCCACGGCGAGGCCAGCCGACACCACGTACGCGACCTCCTCACCGACGCCTTCGATCTCGGACGGCGGTCCATCAGGCCACAGGCGGATCACCGCCGCAGCGTCGGCAGGTTCGACGATCACCACCAGATGATCGCACCGCCAGCACCGGCACGACCGCCGGGCCGGGCAGGGTGAGGAGCCGGCTGCGGATGGTGCATGTGACGGTGAGTTGATCTTCGGGTGGCCTGGTCAAGCGCACCCTGCAGCGGCGACAGCGGAAGGCGCGACCTCAAGGATGTCGTCGAGCGCCGTCGCCCGGCCCTCCGCGGCGAGGGCGGCGAGGTCCGCCGTCGTCAACTGCCCGGCCAGCCAGGCGTCCATCTCGTCGCGCTCGCGCAGGAGGAACAACGACCACCTGCGCGGCGCTACCCCGCGTACGCGGGCACAGTCCTTGGCCCGCTCGAGCTGACGCAGCACGAGGGCGTGGACGGCGATCACGGGGATGAAGGCCGAGTGCTCGCCGAGTCTCCGCGCTGCCCGCTCGACCTGGCTTGCGCAGACGATGGATTCGGCGAGCTCGCCGCGGGCGAGGTGGAAGCTCGCCTTGTGCGTCCACGCAGACACCCAATGTGATGTCGGTTCCGGGTTCTCGGCGAGCGCCCGATCAGCGATCTCGGCAGCGATGTCGGGACGTCCCAGCGCTTGGGCGAGGAAGGCGGCGTTGGCGCACATCACACCGCGACCGGCGGCCGTGGGCATCTCATCGATCAGGGCGATGGTACGGGTGAGGCTCTCCTCGCTCGGTGCGGCAAATGCCGCGGCCGCGCCGACGTAGGTCGCAAACGGCCCCTGCAGCCCCTGCGCGGTGCTGAGGACACGAACCTGTAGCGACTCGTCCCCGGCCACGCCGCTCGCCCAGATCAGCATCGACACGAGCGGCTGCGACGCCGACCCGATGTCGACGTGCGGAAGGATCTTGGCGATGGTCGCTCGATAGGAGCTGAAGCCGCGGTTGAGGAGCGTCTCGACCAGGCTCAGCATCATCGTGTCGGGGTCGGGCTCGCCGGTCGACTCGACGAGATCGGCCAGCCGCGACGCACCGGCGAAGCCACCGGGGTGACTGGTTGGCAGGGCCGCCGCGAACGGGAGCATGAGCGCCCGGGCGCGGTCGGCATCAGCCCGGCCGAGCGCCCATTCGAACGTGTGGTGCTGCAGGGCAAGCAGCTCGCCCATCTGTGCGAACGGATCGTCGTCGGGCCCCTCCCAGATCTGGCGGCCCAACTCGGCCAGCTTCGAACCGACGTGATCGGTGAGGACAGCCATCAGATCATCGGCCCTGCCTTCGGCCACGAGCAGCTCCCAAGCGTGATCGCGGATCGACTCGAGGAACCTGTACCGCGCATCGCCGTCACCACCGGACACGACCAGCAGCGACTTCGTCGCCAGCGCACCCAGACGGTCGAGCACCTCGACCGGGCGCAGAGGCCCGGCCACAGCGGCCGCATCATCGAGACCGAACCAGTCGATGAACACCGACAATCGCCGATACAGATCCTGCTCGTCCGGTGCGAGCAAGTCGTATGACCACGCGATCGTGTCGCGCAACGTGCGATGCCGGTCTCGCCCGCGACGACGTCCCGCCGACAGCAGCTCGAGACGGACACCCAGATGATCGACGAGCTGGCACACGGACAGGATGCTGAGACGAGACGCCGCAAGCTCGATCGCCAGCGGGAGCCCGTCCAGGCGGCGGCACAGCAGCGCGATCTGGCTTGCGTCCTCGTGCCGAGGCAGGGGTGCGCCGGCTGCCGTCGCACGCTCCACGAACAAGGCGACTGCGACGGCGTCGTCGCTCAACGGCGGAACTGGCACCACGATCTCGCCGTCGAGCTCGAGGTGCTCGCGACTCGTCGCCAGGACGCGCGCCTGCCGCCGCAGCAGCATCTCGACCACCTCGGCGGCGACATCGATCACGTGCTCGCAGTTGTCGACGACGATCAACACGTCCATCGCCTCGACTGCCAGCTCGACTGCTGCAAGCGTTGGGGACGTCACCCCCAGCGCCCGCGCGACCGCCGCGACGACGCCGTCGGCATCGTCGACTGTCGCCAGATCGGCGAACACGATCTGGTCCACACGGCCCGTACGACGCCTCGCCGCCTCGATCGCCGCCGACGTCTTGCCGATGCCACCCGGCCCGACCAGCGTGACGAGCCGATGTTCCTCGAGGGCACGATCGACCCGTGCGAGCAGGTCCTCCCTGCCCAACATGGACGACCGCCGCTGCGGCAGCTCGACAGTCGTCGGTCCGGCCCGCAGCGGCGGGAACTGCCCCGGCCCGACCTGCACGATGACCTGCTGGCGGTCGAGGCCCTTCAGCCGAAACGCACCGAGCGGCCGCCGCACAACATCATCGGGCAGCAACGCGGCCGTCGCCTCGGAGCAGAGGATCTGCCCGCCATGACCCGCATCCATGATCCGCGCCACAGACGTCAACGCGGTGCCATACCAATCGCCGCTGCGCTGCTCGGCCTCACCAGTGTGCAGGCCCATTCGCACCGGCAGCGAGAGCCGCTCCTGGGCCACGACCGCGGCACGCATGGCGTCGACCGCCGAGCCGAACACCGCACAGATCCCGTCACCCGTGTGCTTGAACGTCTCACCTCGGTGTTCGGCGACCGCTCCCCGCAGCACCTCGTCGTGAACCGCGAGCTCGCGCGACATCTGCTCGGGATCGGCGGCCCACCGCCGTGTCGAGCCCTCGATGTCCGTGAACAAGAACGTCAGGGTCTGCGCAGCCGCGCCCACGGCCGCATTGTGACGGATCCCAACGGCACAACGCGCCGTGGCGCTACGTGCGCGGGTCGTCAGCGAGCTCCACCCCTTCGGCCGCGGCGCCCGACTCGACGGAGGCGGCGAGCTTCTTGGGGACCACCATCCGCCACGCGTCGAGGACGAGCTCGCGCATCTCCTCGACGTCGATGGCCGCCAGCCGCACGAC
>JBIOUO010000273.1:0-11695 GCA_044867195.1 Ilumatobacteraceae bacterium | reverse complement strand
GTCGGCCTCTACGAGAAGGGCGACGTGGTCGGCGGGACGACGGCGCTGTCCGGTGGCGTGCTGTGGGTTCCCAACAACCAGTACGCCGCGGCGGCCAAGATGGCGGACAGCCGGGACGAGGCGCTGGCGTACCTCGACTCGCTCTCCCTCGGCCTGATCGATCCCCAGCTCGTGGCGACGCTGGTCGACACCGGTCCCGAGTTGCTGGACTGGCTGGCGGCCACGACGCCGCTGCGGCTACAGGTGGCACCTGGCTTCCCCGACTACCACCCCGACAACCCGGGCGCCAAGCCCGGTGGCGGGAGGTCGCTGGACCCGGGCCTGTTCTCGTTCCACGCGCTCGGCACCTGGGCGGCGCGGGTGGCGTGCCCGCCCGACCTCCCCCGCCGCACCCTGCTGGAGAGCCCGCTGGGCGGCGGCTCGGGGGTGCTCGCGCCGGATCTGCTCGCCGAGCGCATCGCCCACGACGTGCGCGGGCGCGGGCAGGCGCTGGTCGGTGCGCTCCTGAAGGCCTGCCTCGACAACGGGATCGAGCCGGTCACCGGCGCCCGCGCGGTGCAGCCGCTCGTCGAGGAGGGACGCGTGATCGGGGTGCGCTTCGAATCGGGCGACGTGGCGCGCGCCGACCGCGGTGTCGTCGTGGCCACCGGCGGCTTCGAGTGGGACCGCGAGCTCGTCCGCGCGTTCCTGCGTGGGCCGATGACCAGCCCGACCACGATCCCGACCAACACCGGCGACGGCTTGCGCATGATGATGCAGCTCGGTGCGGCGCTGGGCGTGATGTCCGAGGCGTGGTGGGTCCCGGCCATGGAAATCCCGGGCGAGCAGCTGTACGGGCACCAGCGCGCCCGGCTGATCCTGCGCGAGCGGACACTGCCCGGCTCGATCATGGTCAACCGCCAGGGTCGCCGCTTCGTCGACGAAGCCACCAACTACAACGCGTTCGGCGGCGCGCTGCACCAGTTCGACCCGGCCCGCTTCGACTACGTCAACCTGCCCTGCTGGCTGGTGTTCGACCAGGCGTACCTACGGCACTACGGCTTCGTCACCGCCCCGCCCGGCGACCGGGCGCCGTCGTGGGCGACCTCGGCGCCGACGCTGGCGGAGCTGGCCCGCCGCGTCGGGATCGACGAGGGCGGGCTCGAGGCCACGGTCGCTCGCTGGAACGAGCTCGTCGCCGGCGGTCACGACGACGACTTCGGCCGCGGCGACAACGCATACGACCGCTGGAACGGCGACCAGCAGTTCCTGCGATCGGCGGCGGCCACGCTGGGCCCAGTCGCCGAGCCGCCATTCCACGCCGTCGAGATCCGCAGCGGCACGCTCGGTACCAAGGGCGGAGCGCGGACGAACGGCGACGGCCAAGTGCTCGACCACGACGGCCGCCCGATCGGCGGCCTCTACGCCGCCGGCAACGCGATGGCCGCGGTGACGGCGATGGTCTACGGAGGCGGAGGCGGCACGCTCGGCCCGGCGATGGTGTTCGGCTACCGCGCCGGCCGCCACGCCGCCGGGATGGCCAAGCACGGCGCCGGGCCTCAGGCGCCACGCGCGCCGTAGCGCCCCGCAATCTGGGCGCGCTGGCTGCCACCTGTCGTCAGGATCCGCGCCCAGAACGTCGTCTGGCACGATTCGCGCCCAGATGGTCGTAGCCTCGCGCTCGTCGAGACCGTGCTCGACCGGAGGGACGGGGGTTCCCAGGATGCCGGACTACACCGACAGCTACGAGGACGTCTCCACGTTCACACTCTCGGAGCAGCGCGAGCGGGCGCTGCTCGACGCGCAGACCGAGTGCTGCTTCATGTGGACGACGAAGTCCGGCGATCCCGTCGGCGTGATCATGAACTACGTCGAGCGCGACGGCCGGTTCTGGATCACGTGCACCACGCGCCGCAAGCGTGTCGCCGCCGTCGCCGCGCGACCCCGCGTCGCCATCGCGATCACCAGCCGGGGGACCCAGATCGGCACCAGCCAGGCTGTGACGTACAAGGGTCAGGCGATCATCCATGACGACGACGAGACCAAGGCCTGGTTCTACCCGGCGCTGGCGGCGCGTGTGCGCCCGGAGAGCGCGGATCGCCAGCGGGCGTTCGCCGGCCACCTGCAGACCGAGGGCCGGGTCGTCATCGAGATCGTGCCCGACGGCCGCATCGGCTTCGACGCCGAGGAGATGTTCCGCAACTCGCCGGCGGGGCCAAGTCGCACCGAGGTGTGAAGCGCTTGATGCGCATTCCAGGCGAATCCTGACCACAATGGTGGACAATCCGCCTGGTCGCTGCCGGTCGACACAGGCAATGTCATGAGACCGTGGGCCGCGATTGACGTGCGGGGCTGACGGCGCGATAGTCGCCTCACGGGAGAAGTGGGCGAGGAGGAGAGCGGACGGTTTCAGGACGTACGCGTTGGCCGGCTTCGGCGTGCCACAGCGCGTCCGCGCGGGACGTAGATGCTGACGCGGTCGACACCGAGGTCACCTGATCCCAACGTCGCGTATCGCCGTCCACGGCGAACGCAGTGACGGCGGCAGTTCCGAACAACAAGGAGGGCGATGACCATGCTGATGTGCACGTCGTGGAAGGCACGTCCGGTCACGCGTGAGCAGGCGGACCGGATGATGGCCGTGTGGGGCAAGATGGAGGCCGATCTGGGCGAGGACACACGGACCGAGCGGCTCTGCTGGTTCATCAACGTCGATGGCAGCGGGGGTTTCACCGTGAACCGGATCAACGATCCCGACGCGGCGATGGCATTCAGCTTGGAGATCGCCTTGGCCCTCGGGGAGTTCATCGAGGTGGACACTCGACCAGTGCTGGACCTGGAGGCGGCGATGCCAGCGATCGTCAGCGGGGTCGAACGCGCGAAGGGCTAATAGCGTGCGCCTATTGGCGCACGCTATTGGCACGGAGACTTCGCCCCGTGTACCCCCGGAAAGGGAAGGCCGCCGCCGTAGGCGGCGACCATTTTGGGGGCAGTCGGGGGGCACGCCCCCCGACCCGTCGCTACGGTGTTGTCGATGTCCGCCGGGCCTGCGACGCGAGTCCGGCGCGAACCACCGGCATTCCGCGCGGCCGTGGTAGCGCGCGCCGAGCGCCAAACGCCGCACCTCGTTCGGGTCACGCTGCGCGGGCCGGACATCGCCGACTTCGAGCCGCCGGAGCCGGGCGGGAGCATCCGCCTGCTGATCCCCGACACGCCAGGCGCCGAACTGGTGATCCCGGTGTGGGACGGCAACGCGTTCATGCATCGCGACGGCCGGCGGCCGGTGATCCGCACGCTCACGCCTCTGCGCCACGATCCGGGCACCGGTGAGCTCGACGTCGACGTCGTGCTGCACGGCGAGGGGCCGCTGTCGGACTGGGCGGCCACCGCCGAACCGGGTCAGCCGGCGGCGGTCTCCGGGCCCGGCCGCGGCTACTCGATCGACGCCGCGGCAAGCGGGTTCGTGCTGGCTGGCGACGAGACGGCCATGCCGGCGATCGGCCAGCTCGTCGCCGCGCTACCACTGACGACGCCGGCGACCGTGATCGTCGACGTCGCCCATCCCGACGCCCGCCTCACGCTCACCGACCGGGCGACCGTGGATGTCCGCTGGGTCGATCGCCCGCCGGGATCAGCGCCCGGCGGTGCGCTCGTGGCAGCGGTCGTCGAGTGCGAGATCACGCCGGACACGCGGGTGTGGGTGGCCGGTGAAGCTGCTGCCGTCCAGCGCATCCGCCGGCACCTGTTCGACGATCTCGGCATCAGCCGTGCCCACGCCATGGTTCGCGGCTACTGGAAGCACGGCCGCGCCGGTACCGACGACATGGCGTGACCTGACTCCAGCGTCAGGTCAGGCGCGCGACGCAGCGCCCACTCGCTCATCCGCCGTGCGGGCGTCACGGCCATCGGCGACGAGTTGATCGATCCAGCGGTGCAGGTTCTGGTTGCCACCTTCGTTGCGGCCGAACCGGAAGTGGCCGTCGGCGATCGCCCCGAGCCCACGGTTGATCTTGAACCCGGTGGCGAAGTCCTCCTCGCCGGTGACCTTGGCGTACAGCGTGCGCCGCGTCTCGGCCATCGCCACGGCCTCGTCACCCTCCACCGGCTGGCGGTAGTAGTGGTACTGCTGGGTGCGCGAGCGATCGGGCGTCGGGCCGGGCAACAGCCGGCTGACCATCAGCGGCCGCCCCGGCTGCCCGGAGATCGACATGTTGGGGAAGACGTAGTGGACCATGCTCATCACCTCGAACATCGGCGGCCACTCGTCCTCGGGCCGATCGCGGATCTGGGTGATCGGCTTGTTGGCGAACCCGATGCGGACGTGCGGCCCGAAGATGTCGTAGGTGTTGCGGTTGGTGATCGCCTTCTCGCCGATCGTGGCGCTGTGCAGGTAGCCGATGTGGTAGCCGTCGACGTAGCCGTCGGCCGTCAGCTTCCAGTTCGGGCTGTCGAGCACGGTCTCGACCTGGTAGCGATGCAGGTTCTCCAGCTCGAGCATCTCCAGCGCGCTGTCCATCCCGGCGAGCCACTTGTCGAGGTCGAACTCGAGGTCCGGCGTGAGCACGGCGAACACCAGACCGGCGCGCTCGTGGGTCGGCAGCTCGATGAGACCGCTGACGTCGAGCTCGCCGAACGTGTTGCGTCCCGGCACGCCGACCAGCGAGCCGCGGGTGTCGTACACCCAAGCGTGGTACGGGCAGGTGAACCGGCGGGTGTTCCCGCAGCCCTCGGCGACCTGGGCGCCGCGGTGACGGCAGACGTTGAGGAACGTCCGCACGGTGCCGTCGTCGCCGCGCGCGACGATGATCGGGCGGTTGACGATCTCCAGCGTGTCGAAGTCACCGGGGTTGCGCACGTCGCACGACAGTGCCACCGGGATCGGCGAGCGGCGGAAGACCCGTTCCATCTCCTGGCCCCAGCGCTCGGCGTCGGCGTACACGGAGATCGGGACCTTCATCTGGCCGGCGGCCTGGTCGCTCGTCCCGGCGTCGACGTTGGCCAACAGCCTGCGTGCCACATCGGCATGTGATGTCGCCTTCATGTCCAGCCTCCCCTGAGCCCGCTGCCGATGCTATCCCGACCCCAGAAGGGCGGACCTGCAAACTTGACCCCGTGTTCGGTCATGAGCGCGAGCTCATAGCCGGTCGTCGACTCCGAAGAACGTGCCGGAGAGATCGGCCGGACCGCGGTACAGCCGTTCCAGCGATCGGGCGGTGAAGCGCCAGCCGTCGGGCGTCCGGCGGTAGGTGTCGTCGTACCAACCGACCAGCATCACCCGGTCGCCGCCGGCCGTCACGTTGAGCTCGACGAGATAGGCCCGACCTTCGGCATCGTCGCCGTCGATCGTCGCCGTGTTGCTGAGATAGAGCTGCACGACACGGCGATACGCACGCATCGCATCCCGCCAGTGGTCCACGATGGCATGGCGTCCTTCGAGCACCCGATCAGGGCCGAGCTCCCATCGTGAGTCGTCCGTCCACAGCTGGCCCCACGCAACGTGGTCGACCGCGAGGACGGCGTCGCCGTAGGCGTGCAGCAGCTGGCGGATGGCGTCCGCATCGCGTTCATCCATCGCAGTCGGCGATCGTAGTTGCCCCAGCCGGCGCGGTCGCCGGCGGCGAATAGTGTCCCGCCCGTGCCAACCCCAGACGTGACCGACAGGAGCCTCGCCGAGCTGATCTCACTGCGTGGCCGGCGGGCCGTCGTCACCGGCGGAGGTCGGGGCCTCGGGGCGCAGATCGTGCGGCGGCTGGCCGAGGCGGGCGCCGATGTGGTCGCGGGCGACCTCGACGAGGCGGCCGCGCGCGAGCTCGCCGAGCAGTCCACCCGGCTCGGCGGGCGCGTCATACCCTGTCGGCTCGACGTCGCCGACACGCCGTCGTTGGCGGCAGCCGCCGACATCGCGATCAGCGAGCTCGGCGGGCTGGAGATCTGGGTCAACAACGCGGGGATCTTCCCGACTACCGGCCCGGCGCTCGAGGCCGAGGACGCGTTCATCGACCGGATGCTGGAGGTCAACGTCCGCGGCACCTACGCCGGGGCCCGCGAGGCGGCGCGGCGGATGCGCGACGGCGGCGTCATCGTCAACATTGCGTCGACCGCCGGGTTCAAGGCCGGCGCCGGGATCAGCGCCTACGTAGCCACCAAGCATGCCGTCGTCGGCATCACCAAGGCGCTGGCGCTCGAGCTCGGGCCGCTCGGGATCCGGGTGCTCGCCGTCGCCCCAACGATCATCGACACGCCAGGCGTGCGCGAGCAACTGGCGCCGCTGGCCGCGGCGGGCCTCGACATCGAGGCGCGGGCGGCGGCCAATCCGCTCGGCCGGATGGGCGTGCCCGACGACGTGGCGCGGGTCGTGCTGTTCTGCTGCTCGGACATGGCCGCGTTCATGACCGGCTCGACGGTGGCTGTCGACGCCGGCTCGCTCGCCTGAGTGCAGCCCGCACGCGAGGTGCCACCGACGGCGTGGTCGGACTGTGCCGGAGGTCCCGCCGGGAGTCAGCGCCTGAACTGGTACACCGCGTTGTTGCCGTCGGCGGTCACGTAGATCGATCCGTCGTCACCGACCGCGACCCCGTTGAAGTTGCCGTGGGGCAGCGCGCTCGGGGGGATGCGTGCCCCGAGATCAAGTCCCTCGACCACCGTCGTGACCGTCCTGGTGGTGAGATCGACCGCTGACACACGGTCGCGGCCCTCCTCGACCACGAGCAGGCGGTCCCCGTCGAGGGCGAGCCCTTCGGGCGCCGCCAGCCCAGTCGCCAGCGTGACGGCGGGACCGGCGCCTGTGCGCGCCAGCACCTTGCCGGACGCCCAGTCCGACACGTACAGGGTCCCGCCGTCGGACGCCAGCCCGAGCGGGTAGTCGAGGCCGCCAAGCAACTGTTGGCCGGTGTGGACGTCGATGACGTTGCGGGCGCCAGCCTGGGCGGCGACCAGCGCGTCACCGTGGCGGATCGCGTTGACCGGCGTGGCCAGATTGCGAACGTCCTCGATCACGGCACCGGTGTCCGCATCGAGCACCTGGACGGAGTTCGAGAACCAACCCGTCGTGATCAACCGGTCGCCATCTGCTGCGACGGTGTTGGCGGACGCAGGACCAAGTCCTGGCGGATCGAATCGGTCGTAGTACGAGGTGTCGGGGTTGCGTCTCGTCCCGAACCCGCGCAGCGAGAAGAAGTCGGCGACCCACAGCGTCCCGTCCGGACCGACCGCGACGCCGGACGGGGCGATGAAGCCACTCTTGTTCAGTGCCCGCAGCGTCCCCCCTGAGGTCATCGTCAGAATCTGCCCATCCGCGAAGCCCGTTGTGAACAACCGATCGCGAGCATCGAAGTCCAGATTGTCGAGGACACCTTGGATGTCAGCGAGCACCTGCCAGTCACCCGTGGCGAGGTCAACCTTGATCACCTGGCCCTCGGCGTAGTCCACGGCGTGGAGCTCGCCCGCGGAGTTGAACGCCACCGCCCCGGGGACTCGGAACCCATCGGCCACGATCTCGGTCGTCGGGAACGCAGCATCGACGTCAACGCGGGCGATCGCGTGTCCGAAGAACAGAGGCCCGTACAGCAGACCGTCGGGCCCGAAGTCCATGCCGTTGAACCCGACGAGGTCCGGTATGAGCGTTCGGACCACCGTCAGATCGACTGGATCAAGCTCGAACAGGCCGTTTCCGAGGAAGTCGCATGCGACGAACAGGCGACCGTCGTCTGACAGCGCGATCGGGTTCACGCCGGGGGCCACATGTCGTACCAGGAAGGAGCCGTCGGGCCGCAACATGCCGACGTTTCCAGCGAGGATCTCGGTCCAGTACATCGTCCCGTCGGGTGCGAACACGACATCGTCTGGACCGTGGACACCGCGTTCGGGTCCGATGCGGTCGAGCACCGCGCCCGTCCGTGGATCGTGCACCGTGATTTCGTCGCCGATCACGCTCGCCGCGTACACCTTGCCGTCCGGACCGACCTCGATGCCGTTGGGCCCGTTCAGGACCGATCCTCGCCAGACCTGCTTTCCATCGTGGACGGTGAACGGCTCGCGGTGCTTGGCGTCCACCGGTGACGACATCAGCAACAATCCCGCTGCGACGGCGGCGATCACCACGCGCATGTTCTGCCTACTCCGCATCCTCACTGCTCCCTCACGCGGCGAACTCACTCGGGTCACCACCCACACCACGGCTGGCGCCTTCAAGCCACCGTACCAATCCGGGCGCCTCACCGGTCCGGCGCGCGTCAGGGGTCGGTCAGCAGCCGCTCGCGCAGCTGGGCCACGGTCTCCGCGCCCACGCCGACAACCTCCGGCCACGCGCCCAGCGACCCGTGGCGCTCGACGATCCGCTCGGTGAGCAGCCGCATCGTCTCGGCCGGCGCCGTCCACAGCAGCTCCGGCGAGCGCTCGACGGGTGGGTCGTCCGGCAAAGGCGAGGCGATCATCGCCGCCCGCCGCTGGCGGGTCGGCTCGTCCGACAGCGCGTACTCGGCGATCACCGACTCCGTCGTCACACCGATCGCGGCGTGGATCAGCGCGACGAGCAGCCCCGTGCGGTCCTTGCCGGCGACGCAGTGCACGAGGACCGGCCCGTCGGCGATGTTGACGGCCACGGTCTCGATGGCGCGCACGATCTGCGCGCTTCCTCGCTCGACCATGTCCTCGTAGAGCTCGACGATGTCAGCGGGATGGTCGAGGCGCGGCGGATCGTCGATGTCGATCACCCGGTCGACGAGCGGGATGTGGTGGGTGAGGTCCTCGTCGAAGAAGTAGCCGCGGTCGATCTGGCTCTGCTGGCGCATGTCGATCACCGCCCGCAGACCGAGGTCGACGATCGCCTGGCGTCCCAGCTCCGTGAGGCGGACCGGGTCGTCGGCGCGATAGAGGATCCCGGTCGCCATCCGCCGGCCATCCACGGTCGGCCACCCGCCGGCGTCACGCACGTTGAAGCAGCCGTCGATGTCGAGGTGGGTGGGTGGCGTTTGCTCGGTCATGGCGCGGTGGGGAGACTGGCGCGATGGACGACGAGGTGCGGCGGCTGTTGGACGAGCAGGCGATCTACCGGCGTCTGGTGGACTACTGCCGCGGCGTGGATCGCGGCGACGCCGCGCTGGTGGCGTCCGTGTTCCACCCCGACGGCACCGACGACCACGGATCGTTCACGGGGCTCGGCGCCGACTTCGCCGAGTATGCGACGACGCGGCTCGCGGAGCGCTACCAGGCGACGATGCACACGATCGCCAACCCGGTCGTCACGTTCACCGGCCCCGACGCCGCGCTCGTCGAGTGCCACGTCTGCGCCCGCCAGCGGCGGGCCGACGACGAGGGCGCGGTGCTGGAGACGTTCGGCGGCCGCTATGTCGACCACTTCGAGCGACGCGCCGGCGAGTGGAAGATCGCCCACCGAACACTGGTCCACGAGTGGGACAAGGTGGAGCGACTGGAGTTGGCGTTCCCGCCCGGGCGGTTCACGGCCGGCGTCCGCGGCCGGGGCGACCTCTCCTACCCACCGGAGGACTGAGCGCCGGCCGATCACGGGTTGGCCGCGGCGAGGACAGCGCGCATCGCGTCGGCGGCGCGGCGGGCGGCTTCGTCGGCGGGAGCGGCCCACAGCTCGGTCGAAGGCACCTCGAGCGAGATCGGCGCCCGCACGCCGATCTCCTGCAACAAGCGGACGAACCCGACGCAGTCGAACTCACCCTCGCCGGGCGGGACCCGGTTGACCATGCAGTCCTGCTTGTAGTCCAGCAGTTGCGGCCGCTTGGGTCGGTCGTCCATCTGGATCGCGAACACGCGCTCACCGGGGAGGGCGCGCAGCATCGACTCGTCGTCGGCGCCGCGCTTGTGGTGCCAGATGTCGGCGCAGTAGCCGCCGTTGGGACGATCGGCAGCTTCGACGATCGCCTGGGCGTCGGCGGCGGTGGCGATGTTGGTGAACGGCAGCCACTCGATGCCGACCAGCAGGCCGTGGTTGCCGGCACGGTCGCACAGCGCGGCGAAGGCCTCCGCGGCCTCGGCCACCGTCCCGTCGTACGGGCCGATCGCCTGCATGTAGCGACAGCCGAGCTCGTCGGCCATCTCGTAAGCCAGCTGCTCACGGTGCCGGCACTCCTCTGACGGCCCGCCGGCGTCAGCCCAGCCGCTGAGCGTCTCGATCTCGGCGACGACTATTCCGACGTCGTCGAGCTGGCGGGCGATGTCCTTGGCCGACCGGCCCTCCTCGTGGCGCAGCCGCTCGTACTCGGGTGAGTACAGCCCGATGCCGGCGAAACCGGCGGCGGCGGCCGCCTCCACCCGCTCGTCGAACGCCCCGAAGCGGGGTCGGCTGAAGTGCGACCACACGAGGTCGGGCCACTGCAGGTCACGGGCGGACGGCACCGGACCGGCAAAGTAGCACCGCTGTACAGTTACTCGGGGCGTGAGCTGGAGCCGCGTCCATCTGGGTGGCGGGAGTCTCATCGCCCGTTCTGGGTGGACGGCCGGTGGCCGCCGCCGGTCCGTCGCGTGCTCGCCCAGCCTCGCCACCCGCGACACACTGCGGACATGCGCTTCGCGTTCACGGCCGCCCAGTCCAACTGCACGTGGTCCGAGCTGGCCACGCTGTGGGACCTCGCCGACGAGCTCGACGTGTTCGACACAGCGTGGGTGTACGACCACTTCTACCCGCTACGGACCGGACCCGAGGAGCCGACGTTGGAGGGCTGGACGTGCCTGGCGATGCTGCTCGCCAGGACTCGCCGGCTGCGCGGTGGCGTGATGGTGACCGGCATCCCGTACCGCCATCCGGCCGTGCTGGCGAAGATGGCGGTGACGGTCGACATCGCCTCCGGCGGTCGTCTCGAGCTCGGCCTCGGCGCCGGGTGGTTCGAGCCGGAGTGCCGGGCATACGGGATCGAGCTGGGCTCGATCACCGAGCGCTTCGATCGCTTCGAGGAGGCGCTGACGGTCATCCGCTCGCTGCTCACCCAGCAGACAACGACGTTCGACGGGCGCTACTACCGGCTGCGCGACGCCTGGTGCCAGCCGACGTCGCTGCAGCAGCCGCACCCACCGATCGTCCTCGGCGGCAAGGGCCCGAAGCGGCTGCTACCGCTGGTCGCCCGGTTCGCCGACCACTGGAACTACTCCGGCGACGACCCCTCCGAGCTGGCGCGACTGACCGCCATCCTCAACGAGCGCTGCGTCGCGGAGGGACGGGCGGCCGACGAGATCACCGTGTCGGCGAACGTCCGCCCGTCGCCCGATGACCCGGCGCGCGTCGTCGACCAGATCGACGCCTTCCACGGGGCCGGTGCCCAGGCGATCAGCGTGATGCTCCCCCGCCCCTACGACCCCCACCTGCTCGAACAGCTGGCGCCCGTGCTCGCCCCCCTGCACTGATTCTCTACCAGACCGCGGCCCGCTCAGCGTGCCGCCGTGTGGTAGAGAATCGGAACGGTGGCGTCAGCCGGGCGGCGGCAGGACCTTGCGCTCGATGAGCCTTCGCAGCCAGTGGCGGAAGCTCTCCTCGGTGTCGTACACCTCGCAGAAGCCGGCCTGCTTGATCTTCACCGTGCTGACGAACACGGGTGGTGCTGAGCTAGAGCCGTAGCCGAAGCACAGGTCGGCGTAGTAGTGCGACTCGCCGACCAGCTCGGACATCGGGATCGGGCGCAGCCCGTGCACAGCGACGACCTCGTCCCACGCTTTGGCCTTCGCCGGGAGGTACGTCGCCAGCTGCAACGGCTCG
>JBIOUO010000272.1:0-8332 GCA_044867195.1 Ilumatobacteraceae bacterium | reverse complement strand
GCGGCGGCCACTTCTCCTCTTCCGGAGGTCCACGGGGGCGGGCCCCCGTGGTAGGAGCGTGCGCCTCTCGGCGCACGTTCCTACGTGACCGTGAGGGTCTGGCGCATCCCGTTGGTGAAGTGCGGTGGCCCGCTGCCGGGCGTCTCACCGACGCTGCCCTGGGGGATCGGGCACAGCACGAGGTACTCACCCGGCTCCAGCGGTACCGCGCCGGACGCCGAGTCACCGGGCGCGGCGCCGACGCCGAGGATGGTGTCCACCTTCGATTCGCCGGCGGGGTCGGCGAGCAGCTCGTCGAAGGACTCCGTGACGCCTGGCTTGCGGCGGACGATGACGAGCACGTGCAGCTCCTGACCCTTGTTCGCCAGCTGGAACTCGTAGTCGCCGGCGGGCAGCGTGGCAGGCATGCCGGTGAAGTGGTACTCGGCCGCCTCGACCGGCATCTTGTTCCACCCGCAGTTGTCCGATGCCCAGCCATCGACGGCGGTGGGGTCGAGCGCCGCCATCGCGCTGCCGTCACCGCTGTCGATCACCTGGTGGAGCGTGTGCACGATCTGTGTGATCGTGTCGGCGAGCTCGGGCGGCGCGACGGCCGCGGCCGTCTCGACCGGCTCGACGAGGAGGCCGGCGAACGCCACCGGGTCCTCCTCAGGATCACCTCCGGACGCCGCCGCCACGTTGACGTCCATCATCGCGTCGCAGAACGCCGCCTGGTCGAACGACCCCGAGGCCGCCGACGTCGGGGAGCCCGCTGTGCCCGCCGTGCCGGCGCCCGTCGTCGCCGGTGCGGCGTCCCCGCCCGACGTCGCCGGTGGCGGCGTGATCGCCGCCGCACCATCGTCATCGTCGCCGCAGCCGGCACCGGCCGCTGCGGCCGCGACCACCACCAGCACGGCCGCAGCGCGCCGGGAGCTCCGCCCGCCGCGTGATCCGCCCGTCCGTCGTTGCATCTTCGAACCTCCCGTCCGTGTCGCTGGAAGCCAGCACGTCGAACGTACGGATCACCCGCGACGCGCGACATCGGTGCTGTCACGGTTCGTGCAGGGGGCCAGCACCCACCGCCGGGCGGGACAACACCCTCCCGCCACACCGCGGGCGCGTGATCGAATGGAGGTGATGGAGTCGGGACGCGGGCAGGCGATCGTGGCGGTGCGCGACGTCTACCGGACGTTCGACGTCGAGACAGCGCCGGTCCGTGCCCTGCGCGGCGCCGAGCTCGACGTGGCGGCCGGCGAGTTCGTCGCCGTCACCGGTCCCTCGGGCTGCGGCAAATCGACGCTGCTGTCGATCGTCGCCGGCCTCGAGACGCCCGACGACGGCACCGTGGTCGTCGCCGGCCACGTGATGAGTGATCTGGGGCCCGACGAGCGGGCCGTCGCCCGCCGCCGGTCGATCGGCGTGGTGTTCCAGTTCTTCAACCTCTTGGAATCGATGACGGCTGCCGACAACGTGGCCGTGGCGGCGATGCTCGGCGGCGCCAGCCGTCGAGCTGCCGGGCGGCGGGCGCGGGAGCTGCTCGACCTGCTCGGGCTCGCCGACAAGGTTGACGCAGTGCCCCCACGTCTGTCCGGTGGCCAGCGCCAGCGGCTGGCGATCGCCAGGGCGATGGCCAACGAACCCGCCGTGCTGCTGGCCGACGAGCCGACTGGCGCCCTCGACAGCGAGGGCGGGGCCGACGTCCTGCAGCTGTTCTGCCGGCTCAACGAGGCCGGCCAGACGATCGTGATGGTCACCCACGACCCGGTGATCGCCGCTGCAGCCCAGCGCACGGTCCGCATGCGCGACGGCCGGATGACGGGCGAGCGCAGCGAGCGGGCGCCGTCGAACTGGGCGGGCAGCGTGCCAGCAGTTGTCACGCTGGCCGCCCAGATCCCGGATTGGCGGGAATCCCGCCCAGATGGCCGCCTCGATGGCCGGCCAGATGGTGGAGCGCCGGACCAGTGACCGCCTGGTGGGCGTGGGTCGGCCACGATGCCGCACGGCGCTGGCGCAGCGCGCTCGTGCTGGCCGTGCTGCTGTCGATCGGTGGCGGCGTCGTGCTGTCGGGGTTCGTCGGCGCCCGCCGAAATGCGACGGCCCTGACCCGCCTCGCCGCCCGCGTCCTTCCGGCCACCGCGATGGCGTTGCCGAACGAGCCGGGGTTCGACTGGGGACCCGTCGCCGACCTGCCGTACGTCCGCTCGATGCATTTGTTCGCGGTGAGCGGCTTCGATGTCGCCGGTCATCCGGACGCCAACGAAGGCTTCCCTCGCGCCGCGCCGCCGATCGGTGATCCGATGGAGCTGCAGGTCGTGCTCGCCGGCCGGGTGGCCGATCAGTCGCGCATCGACGAGATCGTTGTCTCGCCGAGCTTCAGCCGCCGCGCCGGTGTTCGCGTCGGGGATCAGCTGACACTCGAGGTACCCGGTCCCGGCGTGGTCGAGGCGATGATCGAAGCCCGCTCCCCGCCGGATGTGCCGAGCATCGACGTCCCGGTGCGCGTGGTCGGTGTCGCCAAAGGCGTGTTCTGGGGCGGCGACCTGGACACGACGGTGGCGTTCTACCGCCGCTACCACGACCAGCTGACGCCACCGGGTGTCGGCTACGTCAACGCCGTGCTGGGACTCGCCGCCGGGCGCGCCTCGCTGCCCCGCCTACAAGCCGACCTCGAGGACATCGCCGGGCGTCCGATCGAGGCGGTCGACTTCTCCCAGGGGCTCGCCAAGGCGAGGACAGCGACGGACGTGGAATCCTCCGCGCTGCTGGCGTTCGCCGCCGTCGCAGCAATCGTGACCGCCGTCCTGGGCGGCATCGCCATCGTCCGGGCGGTCGCCGCGTCGAGTGCGGAGATCGACACGCTGCGGGCGATCGGCTTCACGCGCCGCCAGACGGTCACTGCAGCCGCCGCTCGCCCGGCGATGGCGGCGCTGACCGGTGCGATCGGAGCCGTGGTCGTCGCCGTCCTGCTGTCCGGGCGCTACCCGATCGGCGTTGGCCGCTACTTCGAGCCGGCGCCTGGCCGACATGCCAACATCGCCCTGCTCGCGCTCGGGGCGACGGGGCTCGCGGTCGCCGGCGTGGCGGCCGCGGTGCTCGCGGCATGGCGGCTTGGACGGGCCGCGCCGCCGGTGACCGCCGGCCTGCGAACCTGGGTGGCGGGGCCGTGGGAGGCGCCACCGGCGTGGCTGCCGGTGGCGATGGGCGCCCGCTTGGCGGTCGAGCGGCGCACGAGCGGTGGGAGGGCGGCGACGCTCGCCCTCGGCTTCGGCGTCACCGTGACGGTGGCCGCGCTGACGTTCGGTGCCGGGCTCGAACGGGGGTCGAGCGACGGGACGCTCAGCGGCCAGCCGTTCGACACCGTGACGGTGGGCGTCGGTGACAACCCACCGCCGGCCGAGATCGTCGAGGCGTGGCGCACCGACGATCGGATCGTCGCCGCGACCCGAGTGCGGAACACCGTGGCGGTGATCGACAGCCGTGCCGTCGCCGTCTTCGCCCTGACCGACCTCAAGGGCACGTTCGACGACCACCCTCGCCGCGGGCGGCTCCCGGCGGCCGGCGACGAGATCGCGCTGGCGCCGACCGAGATGTCCGGCCTCGATGTGAGCGTCGGTGACACCGTGATGCTCGCCGGGCGCTCGATGCGCGTCGTCGGCGAGGTGTTCACGCCGGAGATGGGTCACACCTCCTACGACGAGGGAGCGCGGGTCACGCCGGCGGTGCTCGACGCGCTGGTGCAGTCCGGTGACCCGATCAAGTTCGACTCGCTCGCGCTCCGCGTCTCGACCGGCGTACCGCCCGACCAGTTCGACGACCTGTGGCACGGCATCGAGCACGATCGCGGGGGCCGCGTCGAAGCGCAATTCAACCTCCGCCCGACGCGCGCGCTGCCGCGGCTGCTGGCGGCGTTCGTCGTGGTGCTGACGATCGGTGCCGCGGGCTACTCGATCGCCAGCACCGCCCGCCGGCGACGGTGGGAGGTCGCCGTGCTGCAGGTCCTCGGGTTCACGCGGCGCCAGGCCCGAGCCACGGTCGGCTGGCACGCGGCGACGGCGGCGGCGCTCGCGCTCGTCGTCGGCGTCCCGCTCGGCTTCGCCATCGGGCGCACGTTGTGGCAGTCCCTGGCCAACGACCTGCCGCTGCGGTACGTGCGCCCAGGCGTCGGCCTCACGGTGCTCGCCGTCGTCGCCGGCTCGGCCGTGATCACGGCGCTGGTCTCGCTGCGGCCGGTGCACGTGACAGCACGCGACGAGCCAGCCGCGCTGCTGAGGGCGGAGTGAGGCGCGCCGCGCCCGGCCGTCACCCCGGCCTCGTTGCCGGGCTGGCGCTCGTCGCCAGCGCGACATGGGTGACCGTGCTCGCCCGGATCCTCGCTCGCTGGCCGTCATCCTGGCTCGGCGTCGGCGCGGTGACGCTGGCCGCCACGGCGATCGTCGCCGCCGCGCTCGTCGTCGCCCGGCGCTGGCCCCGCCAGCGCGACGTCCGCGCGGCGATCGCCGATCGGGTCCTGGGCGCTGCGCTCACGGCGGCCGCGTTCGCCACGATCTTCACCGCCGTCGCCCTTGCCGCCGGAGGGCGGCCTCCGGACGTGGCGACCGACGCCGTGCGTGCCTGCCTGCTCGCCGCCGTCGTCGCCGGACTGCTGCTCGGCCCGTGCTCGCGCCGGATCGTCGCCGCCGCCCGCCACATCGTGTACGGCTCGGAGGGACCCCGCCTCGAACTGCTCGACCAGTTCTCCCGCCGCGTCGGCCGGGCGGAGTCCGTCGACGACGTGCTGCGGCAGCTCGTCGAGACGGCTCGCCCGGCCTGCGCCGCCGACGGAGCCGAGGTCTGGCTGCACCGTGCCGGCCGGCTCGAGCTCAGCCATGCGATGCCGACTCGTCGCGCCGATCCGATCCGCGTCGACCCGACGAGGGCGTCGGCGATCGCCCGCGCCGGCGTGAGCGGAGCAGGCTGGGCGACGTCGTGGCTGCCCGAGATCCTCGGCAATGGCGGCCACACCCGGGTGGCTCCGCTGGCGGTGCAGGGCGACCTGCTCGGCGTGCTCGTCGTTCGGCGGAGCGCGTCGCGGGACGACTTCGACGACGCCGACGACGAGGGGCTGGCGCGGGTCGTCCGCCTCGTCGCCGCCGCGCTGCAGAACGCCGAGCTCGACGCCGAGCTGCGGCGCACGGTCGACGAGCTGCGGCGCAGCAACGACGAGCTGCGCGAGTCACGGGCGCGCATCGTCACCGTCGCCGACGACGAACGCCGGCGCTTGGAGCGCGACCTCCACGACGGTGCCCAGTCCGACCTGATGGGCATCGCCGTCAAGGTCCAGCTGGCGCGGGCGCTGCTCGCCTCTGACGCCGCCGCGGCGACCGGGGTGCTGGACGAGATCGACGGCGACCTCGCCGCCGCCAACGCCCAGCTGCGTTCGCTCGCCCACGGCATCTTCCCCCCGCTGCTGCTCACCGGCGGGCTGCGCGACGCGCTGGCCGGTATCGCCGCGCATGCCGCAGTGCACGTCGAGATCGGGGACGTCACAGCCGCTCGCTACGACCGCCAGATCGAGGCGGCGATCTACTTCTGCTGCGCCGAGGCGGTGCAGAACGCGGCCAAGCACGCGGGACCGGCGGCCAGCGTGATGATCGACGTCCGGGAGAGCGCGGCGGGCGAGCTGACGCTCACCGTGCACGACGACGGGCCTGGCTTCGACGTCGCCAGCGCACCCGCCGGTCACGGTCTGGTGAACATGGCCGACCGCCTCGGCGCCCTCGGCGGCACGCTCACCGTCACGTCACAGCAAGGCGCTGGCACCACCGTCAAGGGCGTCATCCCCGCCGCCGACCGAACTGTGAGCACTCCGTACGGATCTCCGCCCGCACCGCTCACAGATCCGGCTCGTCCAGGGGATCAGCGGGACAGCTCGGTGAGGTAGACGAGGACCGCCTTCACGCGGCGGTTGGTGTCGGGCTCGTTGGCCAGCTCGAGCTTGGTGAAGATGGTGTTGATGTGCTTCTCGACGGTGCGCTCGGACGAGTACGTGCGCGCCGCGATGGCGGCGTTGCTGAGGCCCTCGGCCATCGCCGCCAGCACCTCCTGCTCGCGATCCGTGAGCGCGGCGAGCGGGGAGTCGGCGAGCACGCGCCGGGCGGCGATCAGCTCGTGGACGACGAGCGGGTCGACGACCGAACCGCCCGTGGCGACCGTCCGCAACGCCCCCGCGAGTTGGTGGACATCGCTGACTCGATCCTTGAGCAGGTAGCCGATGCCCGTCGTCGTGCCCCCGAGGAGGGCGAACGCGTACGACGGGCTGGCGTGCTGGCTGAGCATCACGACGCCGGTGTCCGGATGCCGGGCGCGGATCGTCAGCGCCGCCCGCACACCTTCGTCGGTGTGCGTCGGCGGCATCCGGATGTCGGCCAGCACGGCATCGGGCAGGTGCTCGTCGACGGCGGCGAGCAGGCTGTCGTGGTCGCCGCACGACGCGACGACGTCGAGGTCCTCGACCGTGGCCAGCAGCCGCTCCAACCCCTCGCGCAGCAGGAAGTTGTCCTCGGCGACCACGACTCGCACCGTCATCGGCGCCCATGTTCGCGCCGGCATGCGTTTTGGTCCGGATCCCGGTCGCACGTGCAACCAGGATCCGGACCCAAACGAGGGCTGTCGGCTACGCCTCGGCCGGTTCGCCGTTGGGCGACGAGGCGCTGTCGTAGGTGCCGGCGATGCCGGCCAGCCAGGCGGCCGGGTCCTCCTCGGCGTCGCTCGAGTAGAACGTCATCGGCTGGTAGTCCGGCGCCTCGACGTCGAACTGGCGGTAGCGCATCATGCCGGTGCCGGCGGGGATGAGCTTGCCGATGATGATGTTCTCCTTGAGGCCGATGAGGTTGTCACCGCGGCCGTCGATGGCGGCCTCGGTGAGCACCCGGGTGGTCTCCTGGAAGGAGGCCGCCGACAGCCACGACTCGGTGGCCAGCGACGCCTTGGTGATGCCCATGATCTCGGGGCGGCCCTCGGCGGGGCGCTCACTGCGCTCGACCATCCGCCGGTTGGTGTCGCGGAACACCTTGGCGTCGACCCGCTCGCCGGGCAGGAAGTCCGTCGCTCCCGGTTCCTGGACGCCGATGCGCCGTGTCATCTGGCGCACGATCAGCTCGATGTGCTTGTCGTGGATCGACACCCCCTGGTCGCGATACACCTTCTGCACCTCCTCGACGAGGTACAGCTGGGTCTCGCGGATGCCCTTGATCTCCATCAGCTCCTTCGGGTCGTAGGGCCCGTCGGTGATCGGATCTCCTGCCCTGATCTCCTGGCCGTCGTGGACGATCGGGCGGGCGCCGAGCGGGAGGACCACCTCGTGCTCGTCACCCTGGTCGTCGATCACGGCCACCGGGATCCCCTTGCCCTCGTCCTCGCCGAGGCGCAGCACTCCCGACGCCTTGGCCAAGCGGGCGGCACCACGCGGGGTGCGGGCCTCGAACAGCTCGACGACGCGGGGCAGGCCGCCGGCGATGTCCTTGCCGGCGACGCCGCCCGTGTGGAACGTGCGCATCGTCAGCTGCGTTCCCGGCTCGCCGATCGACTGGGCGGCGATCACGCCGACGGCCTCGCCGAGCTCGATCGGCTTGCCGGTGGCGAGCGAGCGGCCGTAGCACATCGCGCAGACGCCGAGCTCGGCGTCGCACGTCAGCACCGACCGCACGCGGATCCGGGTGATGGCTGGGTCGTCGCGCAGCAGCGCCAGCTCGTCCTCGCCGATGATCGTGTTGCGCGCCAACACCGCGCCGCCGGCCAGCGTCGCGTCGTGGAGCAACGCCCGGCCGAAGAGCTTGGTCTCGAGGTAGGTCCGGCGGCTGGCGGTGTCCGGCTCGACGTGCTCGACCCATACGCCGAGCGTCGTGCCGCAGTCCTCCTCGCGGACGATCAGCTCCTGGGCGACGTCGACCAGACGCCGCGTCAGGTAGCCGGAGTCGGCCGTGCGCAGGGCGGTGTCGACGAGGCCCTTGCGGGCGCCGGGCGTGGCGATGAAGTACTCCAGCGTCTCCAGGCCCTCGCGGAAGTTCTTCTTGATCGGGCGCGGGATCATGTCGCCACGGGGGTTGGCCACGAGGCCGCGCATGCCAGCGATCTGGCGCATCTGGGTCATGTTCCCGCGGGCGCCCGACCCGACCATCATGTCGATCGGGTTGAACCGCTGGGCCTTGAACTCGGTCTCCATCGCCCGCTGCACGTCGGCGGTGGCATCGGTCCAGATGCGCACCTCCTGCTGGCGGCGCTCGCCGTCGGTGATGATGCCGCGGCGGAACTGCGTCTCGACCTTGTCGGCCTGGGCCTCGTAGCCGTCGAGGATCTCGCGCTTCGTCTTCGGCGT
>JBIOUO010000271.1:0-4953 GCA_044867195.1 Ilumatobacteraceae bacterium | reverse complement strand
ACCGGCGTGGCGGTGGCCGGCTTCGAGCGCTGCGTCGAGCCGCTGCTCGAACGGCTGCTCGAACAGCCACTGTGGTTGATCGCCCTCGTGCCGGCGCTCGGCCTCGTGGCCGTCAGCGTGATCAACGCGCTGTGGGGCGATGGTGACACGACGACGACCGACGCCTTCGTTCGCGCCTACCACCAACGCGGCGGGCAGCTCGGCGTGCGGGCGATGGTCCGCAAGGTGCTGCTGTCGATCATCTCCCTCGGTTCCGGCAGCGCACTCGGCTTCGAGGGACCCTCGCTGCTCATCGGCAGCACGGTCGGCTCGACGTTCGAGCAACGCTTCGCCACGCGCGTCCGACATGACGACGCCAAGGTGCTGATGGTGGCCGGGGCCGCCGCCGGCGTCGCCGCCATCTTCAAGGCACCGTTGACCGGCGTCTGCTTCGCGCTCGAGGTTCCCTATCGGGGCGACCTGGCCCGACGTGCGCTGCCCCCGACGCTCGCCGCCGCCGGTGCCGCCTACTTGACCTACGTCAGCATCATCGGCACCGAGCCGCTGTTCACGACCGGCGGTGCGGCGCCGTTCGACGTCCGCGATCTCCTCGGTGGAGTCGCCCTCGGGATCGCGTGCGGCATCCTCGCCCGGCTGGGTGCGAGGGCGATCGGCCGTGCCAAGCGTCTGCCGCTCCCGCTCACCCCCCGACTCGCCGCAGCGGTCGCCGCCGTGGTCGGCCTCGCACTCGTGTCGAACTGGTGGTTCGAGCTGCCGCTGCAACTTGGCCCGAGCTACCAGGCCATCGAATGGGTGACGAGCGCAGATCGCAGCGTCGCGCTGCTGGTGGGTCTGTTCTGCGTGCGTGCAGCATCGACGTGGGTGAGCATCGCCGGAGGGGGCGTCGGTGGGCTGTTCATCCCGCTCGTCACCCAGGGCGCGATCGTCGGGGCGCTCGTCCAACATCTCGCACCCGCCGCCAACCCGGCGTTGTTCCCCACCGTCGGCATCGCCGCCTTCCTCGGAGCGGGCTACCGGACACCGCTCGCAGGCGTCGCCTTCGTCGCCGAGGCGACCGGTCAACCCGGGTTCCTCGTCCCCGCCCTCCTCGCCGCCGCCGCCGCCCAGGTCGTGATGGGACGGTGGTCGTTCAGCCCGTATCAGCGCCAGGAGCGCGTCCCGGACCTCACACCGCTGACCCGCATGACGTTGGGCGACGTGATGTCGCCGAACCCCGACACGGTCGACGCCACCGGCTCCGTCGCCGACGTCCTGCCCCACATGCTCCGCCAGAACCGACGCTGGGCGCCCGCCGTCGACGGGACCGGTGCCTACGTCGGACTCGTCGCCGTCGCCGACATCGGCGCCTTGCCCGAGGCAGACTGGGCCACCACGCCGATCGCCGACGTCTTGCGGTCGGACGTCCCAGCAGCGTCACCGCACGACTCGATCCAACGGGTCGCCGCCACGATGCGAGCATCCGGCAACGACGCCGTCGCCGTCGTCGACGAGACGAAGGTGGTCGGCGTGGTGACACTGCGCGACGTGACGAACGTCGAGGTGCTCCTGGATCGCCTCGCCGCCGACGGGCCCGAACCGTAGGCCCCGAGCGGCCTGGGCGAGCCGGACGACACCGCGTCAGGTGCCGAGGACGCGGATCTCGGTAGCGCCGACGTTGCCGCCGGTGGAGGTGTCGACGTCGACGCGAACGATCCGGCCGGAGGCGGCGATCACGGCGACGTTGGGTGAGGCGACGGTGCTGGCGCGGAAGGGGCCAAGCGGTGCGCCGTCGTCGACGGTGACGGTGAAGCTCTCTGTGATCGCCGTGCCGTCGGCCATCGAGCGGGTGAGGAACTCGACGCCGGAGACGTTGTGGACGGCTCCGAGGTCGAGGGTCAGGTAGGCGTCGTCGCCGTCGCCGGCAGTGGACCACTCGGTTCCCGTCGAGCCATCGATCGCGTTGGTTGCCGCGAAAGCGTCACTGAACTCCGAGCTGACCTCGGCGACGGTGGCGCCGAGCGCAAGGTTCGTCCCTCCAACATCCGCGCCGGCGCTGGTCACGGTCGAGTCGGCGCTGGGAAGGGTGAACGTGGCGCGGGCGGACCGGTAGATCGTGCCGTCGGCGGTTGTTCCCTGGACCTGGAAGTAGTAGGTCCGGCCGGGGATCGCGCCCGGCAGGAAGACGTCGTGATCGACGATGCCGGTGCCATTCATCGACAGGCTGTTGTTCATGTTGCCGAACGCCTCGGTCTCGCCCCAGACGATTGCGCAGATCATCGGCTCGGTCGTCACGACGTGGAAGATCCCGCGTTGGGGGTCGATCGGATCGGGCTCGAAGACGAAGTCGGAGGCCTGCACGTCAGTGAACGGCCGCACCTCAGTGGCCGTGTCAGCGGGTCGGGGCCCTGTGTCGCCATCGCCGCCGCCGCCGCCACCGCAGCCGGCGACGGCGAGCAACGCCGCCACCGCGGCGGCGCGGAGCACCAAAGCCGTTCCGGTCACGGGTTCAGTGTGCCTCGGACATTCTGGGCGCGGTCTCCGCCAGACGGGCAACTGGGCGCGTTGGCTGCCAGATGTCGGCAGGGAGCGCACCCAGATCGTGAAGCTGGAGATGGCAGAATGGTTGCCATGTTGGTAACGATCGACAGGGCGGGCAGGGTCGTGATCCCCAAGGAGGTGCGCGACCGGCTCGCCCTCGGCGCGGGGACCGAGCTCGACCTCCAAGTGGAGGGCGACACCATTCGCATCGAACGGCGCCGAGGCGGCCGCCGCGCCCTGGAGTGGATCGACGGTCGGCCGGTGTTCCGCGCGCTCGAGGGGCACGCCCTGACCGACGCCGACGTCCAGCGGCTGCGCGATGCCGACCAGAGGTGACGCGGCAGCCACCGCCCACGCGGTCGACACCAGCGTGGCCGTTGCCTTGCTCGATGCGTCCCATGTCGCCCATGACGCGTCGGTCGCCGCGGTGGGAGACCGCCGGATTGGCCTGGCGGGCCACGCCGCGTTCGAAACGTTCTCCGTGCTCACCCGGCTTCCGGGCGCCGCGCAGGTCCATCCGACTGACGCAGCCACCGCGCTGACGGCCGCATTCGCCGACCCTTGCTGGCTCACGCCCGACGAGCACCGCACCCTGCTCAGCCAGTTCGGAGCTCTCGGCATTCGCGGCGGCGCGTGCTACGACGCCCTCGTTGGCGAGGCCGCCCGCGCCCGAGGTCGCGTGCTGCTCACTCGAGACCGGCGGGCAACGCGCACCTACGACTTGCTGGGAGTGCGTTACGAGCTCCTCGACTGACTCCGACGCAAGGGCACGGTCCGCAGCCGGCGGCGGCGCCGCGAATAGACCCATCGGCGTCGGCAACGTCACTGTGCTTCGCACTTGCCCGCCAGTTCAGAGGAGGAAGGTGCGCGGATGAGCAGCTATGTGCTGGGTCTCGAAGAGGTTGACCGGAAGCAGATCGCGCTCGTCGGTGGCAAGGGCGCGCACCTGGGGGAGCTTGCGCGGATCGAAGGCATCCGCGTGCCACCTGCGTTCTGTGTGACGACGGATGCCTTCCGGAAGCTCATCGCCGACACGCCCTCGATCGACGATCAGCTCGATCGGCTGTCGAGCGCCAGCTCGGATGACCGGGAGGCGATCCGCATGCTCAGCGCGAGTATCCGCCGGACCCTCGAACGCCTCGCCGTCCCTGACGATGTGGCGGCCGCGATCACCGGCGCCCTTGGCGGGCTCGGCGAGCACGCTCGGTACGCGATCCGATCGAGCGCCACGGCGGAGGACTTGCCGACGGCCTCGTTCGCCGGCCAGCACGACACCTACCTCAACGTGGCCGGGCCGGCGGCAACCCTTCAGCACATCAGCCGGTGCTGGGCCTCGCTGTTCACGGAACGGGCCGTGACCTACCGCCTGCACAACGGCATCGACCACCGCAACGTCGAGATGGCCGTGGTCGTGCAGCGGATGGTCTTCCCCGAGGCGGCCGGCGTCCTGTTCACGGCCGACCCCGTGACGTCGAACCGGAAGGTCGCGTCCGTGGAGGCCAGCTTCGGACTCGGCGACGCGCTGGTCTCCGGTCTCGTGAACGCTGACGTGTACAAGGTGCGCGATGGCGAGGTGCTCAGCAAGGTGATCGCGGCCAAGCAGGTTGCGGTCCACGCCTCGCCGGCCGGCGGCACGCAGGAAGTAGCGGTCGAGCCGGCCCGGCAGGACCTGCCGGTGCTGACCGATGCGCAGGTCGTGCAGCTCGTGCAGTTGGGCCGGCGGATCGAAGCGCACTTCGGCGGCCCCCAAGACATCGAGTGGTGTCTGGTCGACGATGACTTCCAGTTCGTCCAGAGCCGGCCGATCACCACGCTGTTCCCCATCCCGTCAGCCGAGGACGGGGACAACCACGTCTACATCTCCGTCGGTCATCAGCAGATGATGACCGACCCGATCAAGCCCTTGGGGCTGTCGATGTGGCAGCTGACGGCGGCGGCACCGATGTACTCGGCCGCCGGCAGGCTGTTTGTCGACGTCGCCGAGCGTCTGGCTTCGCCGGCGAGCCGCGGCCGCCTATTGGAGATGCTGGGGCGATCCGATCCCCTCATCGGGGACGCGCTGCAGTCGATCCTCGACCGCGGCGATTTCGTCGCGTCGCTCCCGGACACGGGTGTCGACGGGCCGTCGGCGTTTGGCCCACCAGCAACGATCGAGACTGATCCGGCCATCGTCACCGAGCTGATCGAGCGCGCCCAGGCGTCCGTAGCGGCCGTGCAGCGAGACATCGCGAGGTGGTCCGGATCATCGCTGTTCGAGTTCATCCTGGGCGACATCCCTGAGCTCAAGCGGGTGCTCTTCGATCCCCGCAGCCTCCAGGTGGTGATGGCGGGCATCGAGGCGGTGTGGTGGCTCAACGATCAGCTGTTGGAATGGTTGGGCGAGCCGAACGCGGCCGACACGCTCATCCAGTCCGTCCCCCACAACGTCACGGCGGA
>JBIOUO010000270.1:0-4864 GCA_044867195.1 Ilumatobacteraceae bacterium | reverse complement strand
AAAGACCGTGCTGAACTGTTCGCTCGCTCGAAGACTCGCTCCCTCACCGGTGCACCCTTACATCATGCGACGACGCAGCATCGTCGGACCCTGCGAAGCACCAATGAGCAAAAGACCGCGCTGAATTGTTCGCTCGCTCGAAGACTCGCTCCCTCACCGGTGCACCCCCCACACCGTTGTCCGACAACACTCCATCATCGGACCGTGGCAAGCACCAATGAGCAAAAGACCGCGCCGAACCATTCGCTCGCTCGAAGACTCGCTCCCTCATTGGTGCAGGACCGCCGCCCGTGCCCGGAGGGCGACCGTTCGCGCCCGATCCCACAGCCACGGCCCGATCACGACGAACGCGACGAGCCACACCGGACCGACGAACCAGTTGAGCAGCCACTTGTGCCACACGCCGAGCCCGATGTAGGTCGCGCCGGCGAGCAGGTACCACACCCACTGCTCGACCGGCCCCAGCCGCCGGCTGCCGCGGTGATCGAGGTCAGCTCGCTCCACCCCGCCTCGGTCCACCGGCCGGACAGTAGCGTCCGGCCCGAGATGACCCCCGGCTCCTCCCGCGACCTGCCCGGCGACGCGCCCATGGACGCGCCCACGCGCGCGGAGACCGACCCCGAGCTCGCGGTGCGGCTGGCGACGCAGGCCGGCTATGGCCTGGTCGCCCTCCGCGAGCGGCTGATCGCGGACGGCGCCCACATGTGGCAGGTGATGGATGGCGGCGACACGGCCAGCCAGCGGTTCATCACCGACGAGCTGCGCCGGCTGCGCCCCGACGACGCGGTCCTGTCGGAGGAGGGGCTCGAGGATCCGCGCCGCTTCACGATCGACCGCGTGTGGATCATCGACCCGCTCGACGGGACACGCGAATTCGGCGAGCCCGGTCGCAGCGACTGGGCGGTGCACGTCGCGCTGTGGGTCAACGGCGGGTTCACCGCCGGCGCCGTCTCGCTGCCGGCGTTCGACGTGACGTTCGCGACCGATCCGCCACCGGTGGTCCCGCCGTCGGACCGCGAGCGACCGCGGCTCGTGACGTCGCGCTCGCGGGCGCCGTATGCGGCGGCGGTCGTCGCCCACGCGCTCGACGCCGAAGCGGTGCGCCTCGGCTCGGCGGGGGCCAAGGCGATGTCGGTCGTCAACGGCGAGACCGACATCTACGTCCACGACGGCGGGATGTACCAGTGGGACTCGGCGGCGCCCGCCGCGGTCGCCCTCGCCGCCGGCCTGCACGTCAGCCGCATCGACGGCTCGCCGATCGTCTACAACGACCGCGACCCGTGGTTGCCGGACCTCATCGTCTGCCGCCCGGAGTGGGCCCAGCCGGTCCTGTCGGCGCTGTGGGACGAGTGAACCCCGCCGATCTGTGAGCCGGACGGCGGAGATCCGCCCGCTGCGCTCACAGATCGGGAAGATCGGCCGGCCCGGCCGGCACTGGCAGACTCCCGGCGTGGAGCTGAAGGCGACGCGCTTCGAGGTCGACGGCCACGTCGCCACGGTCTGGCTGCACCGGCCACACCGCCACAACGCCTGGACCGGGCGGATGCACGCCGAGTACCGGTGGGTCCTCGCCCAGCTGGCCGCAGATGACGCGATCCGATCGGTCGTGGTCACCGGGACGCCGCCGGCGTTCTGCGTCGGCGCCGACACCGACGCCCTTGCCGGCCACGCCGCGCGCGGCGGGTACGACGACGGTCTCCCCGCCGAGCCGGCGCGCCCGGGCTTCGGCGTCCGACCGGAGTTCGACCACGACTTCTCGTTCCAGTACGGGCTGCCGTTCGTGGTGGTGGCGGCCGTCAACGGCGCGGCCGCCGGCGTCGGGCTGGCGGTTGCGCTGTTCTGCGACCTGCGCTTCGTCAGCGCCGGGGCGAAGCTGACGACCGCCGCGCCGAAGCTCGGGCTGCCAGCCGAGTACGGCATGAGCTGGGTTCTGCCGCGGCTTGTCGGCGTCACGCGGGCGGCAGACCTCCTGCTGTCGGGGCGGGTGGTCACCGGCGCCGAGACCGCCGGTTGGGGCCTGTGGAACGACGTCCTGCCCGACGGGGAGGCGACATTCGACGCGGCGCGACGCTACGCGGCTGACCTCGCGACGTCCGTCGGGCCGCGAGCGCTGCGCATCACGAAACGCCAGCTCTACGACGACCTGCTGCGCCACGACGTCGGCGCCGCGCTCGCCGAGGCCCGCCAGCTGCTCGCCGAAGCGATGACGACCGACGAGTACCGCGAGGGCGTGGCCGCGCTGCGTGAGAAGCGCTCACCCCGGTTCTGACTCGCCGGTAGGCTCACCCGCGGGGGCGGTTGGCACGATGCGCGACGAGGAGACCCGCGGTACGTGGTCGTGGCTGGAGCGCGCCCAGCTCGCCGGCATCGCGTCCCTCGGCGCCGGGGCGATCCATCTCAGTGCCGCCGGCATCCACGCCGAGCACCCGACGCTGGCCCGGGTGTTCGTCGCCCTCGGCTCGGGCCAGATCCTCGCCGGTCTCGCCCTCGTGCTCGTCCGGCGTCGGTGGGCGGCGGCGACGGTCGTGGCCGTCAACAGCGTCGCCGTGATCGGTTGGGCGCTCACGCTGACGTCGGGCATCTCGTGGGTCGACGGCTTGGAGGTGTCCGAGGCACCACAGTTCGCCGACACCGCGTGCGCGGTCCTCGGCGCCATCGCTGCTGCGCTCGCCGCGGCGGTGACCATCCGCGGCCTGCAGCCGGCGCCCCGCAACGCGGCGCTCCTCGCCCCGGGCGGCCTGGTCGCGGCCGTCAGCGTCGCCGCGATGCTGAGCGCGGCGACTCACGTCCACGACCACGACGAGACCGTGGCGTCGGCAGGCCACGTGCACGAGGAGAGCGCCGTCGATGTCCACGTCCATCCGGGCAGCGGCACGAACCCGCCCGAGACGTCGGCCGTCGATCTCTCCGGCGTCGCGGGCGTCACGCCGGCGCAGCAGCAGTTCGCCGAGCAGCTGGTCGCCCGCACGCGCGCCGGCCTGCCGCAGTGGCAGGACCCGGCAGTCGCCGAGGCAGCCGGCCTCCGTTCGATCGGCGACGCGTCGACTGGGTTCGAGCACTACGTGCAGTGGGACTGGCTCGAAGACGACGTCTGGCTCGACCCGAACCATCCGGAGAGCCTCGTCTACGTCCCGCACGCTGACGGCTCGAAGACGCTCGTGTCGGCGATGTACATGCTGCCGTCGACGATCGCCCTCGACGACGTCCCGAACTGGGGCGGCGCACTGATGCAGTGGCACGTCCATGACAACCTGTGCTACTCCGCGGACGACGAGGCCCCGCAGGTGCGCGGCCTCACGACGCCGGCAGGAACGTGCCGGCCCCCGCTCGTCAAGCACCCGGAGCGGCCGATGATCCATGTGTGGATCGTGCCCAACGAGTGTGGTCCGTTCGCCTCGCTCGAGGGCATCGGGGCCGGGACGATCAGGGACGGCGAGGCCCGGTTGTGCGATCACGTCCACGGATCATGAGGAACTGCCGAGCGGGACGACCGATTCCGCGAGAGGATTGACCGATGGTCGTCGCCCTGCTCGTCACGATCGTCGTGCTGGCGGGTGCCGCCGCGGCGTGGAGGCATGGGCATCAGCCGGAGACACGCCACGCCGCCCCCGCCGGCCACCCCGCGGGCCCGCTCGACGGCCAGGACGGACTCGACCCTGGCGACGTGGCCGATCTTGACGACCGCTTCCGGCTCGTGAGCGGCGAGGAGCGGCTCCTCCAGCAGACGCTGCTGCAGTCGCGCGTGCAGCCGCTCGTCACGCGCAGGGTGCCGGTCCGGGGCGTCGAGGCGCTCCCCGAACTGCGCACGGTGCGGGTGCGGTTCGCCGACGGCACCGCCATCGTCGCCAACGGTGAGATCGCCGGCGACGCCGCGCGGCTGGCGCTGCTGGTCCGCCACGATCAGCACGTCGTGGCGTCGTCCTGCAGCGCGGCACCCGACGGCAAGGAGGGGATGCGGGTCGTGTTCGCCTGGTCAGGCGAGCGGCACCACATCGCGCTGCGAGTCTCGGGCCTCGATCAGCCGGCGTAGGCCAGCTCCGGCCCACGACCATCTGGGCGCGATCCCTGCCAGATCGCGATCTGGGCGCGATCCCTGCCAACTGTCGGCAGCCAGCGCGCCCAGTTCGGCAGGAGATCACGTGCCGGCGACGGCGCTCGCCGGTTGCGGCACCTTGCGCGCCACCATCGTCGACCGCGCGTCCTCGTCGTGGATCATCACGAACGCGATGACGGCTGCGACGAGCGCCAGGGCAGCGGTGAGGGCGAACGTCCAGTGGTAGCCGGTGAGCGCCTGTTGCGGGTCGCTCGGCGCGGCGCTCAACGTCGTGAAGCTCGACAGCACCGTCGCCGTCAGCGAGATGCCGATCGACGCCGACATCTGGCGCTGGGTCGAGAAGATCGCCGACGCCCTGCCGTTGTCGGCCGGAGCGATCTGGGCATAGCTTCCCGCCTGGGACGCGACGAAGCAGAAGCCCATCGCGAACCCACGCAGGAACACGATGATCCGGATCCACCAGAAGTTGGTGTCGAGGCCGACGAGCAGCAGCAGCGACATCGTCGCCGACGCGCCGAGCATGCCGCCGACGATCAGCCGGCGGGGACCGACGCGCGTGTAGATGCGGCCGGCGATCTGCGAGGAGACGAGGATGCCGATCGCCTGCGGGAACGTCGTCAGCCCGCTCTCCAGCGGGCTCAGCCCGCGCAGGCCCTGCAGGTACAGCGGCAGGACGAACGTCAGCCCGATGAAGCTGGCGAACCCGAACGCCATCACCAGGTTGGTCGCCCGGAACAGTCGCAGGCGCAGCAGGCGCAGCGCCAGCATCGGGTAGGTGACGTGGGTCTCGACGTAGACGAGCAGGGCGAA
>JBIOUO010000269.1:0-2585 GCA_044867195.1 Ilumatobacteraceae bacterium | reverse complement strand
GCGACAGCGAGCCGGGCTGCGGCGACCGTGAAGAACGCCACCGGCGAGATGCCCCCGGCAACGGCCAGCACGAGATACCGCTGGCGGGCGGACAGGGCGATCAACCCGGCCGGGCGGGCGTGCGACCACCGTGGCCACACGACGTTGGCGACGTTGGTGCACACGACGAGGGCGACGAACGCCACCAGCGTCAGCGGCGCCCAGCGCGGCGGGGCGTGGGGGACGATCGCGGGCGCAGAGGGGTCGGCAATCGCCGCCGGCTGCGGATCCGCTTCGGCCACACGGCGACGCTATCGAGACAGCTGGCGTGTCACCCGAGCGCGGTTCGCTTCGCTTCCCGGCCGGATCTCCGCCTCAGCCCGTGGTGGTCGTGACGAGCGCGGCGAGGCAGGCGCCGACCTCGCTGTTGGCTGTCTCCAACTCGGCACTGGGCTGCAGGCCGAACACCGAGGCCACCACCAACTCGGCGACCTGCTCGTTGCTGAAGCTGGCGCTGATGCAACCCTCTTCGTCGGCGCTGGAAGCGAGCTGGGCGATGAGGTCACCGCACGCCGACATGTCGCCGGCGATCCCGGCGGCCTGGTCGTCGGTGACCGTCACCCCGTTGCTGGCGAGGTCGCCCGAGCGGAACTGGTCGACCGTCACGCCGGCGTCCTGGATCGCGGCGTAGACCTCGTCGCTGACGATCGCCTCGGCCATGCATCCCGCCATCGCCGGATCCGCGGTGCCATTGCTCGTGATCTCGTCGGTGGCGCCCTGCACGTAGTCGTCCTTGGTACCGACCTCGCCGGCGGCGCTCGACGGCGTCGCGCCCGTCGACGTGACCGCGCCCGAGTCAGCGGACGCCGGGGCCGTCGTCGCCGTCGTCGCCGCGGCGGCCGCGGAGGTGGTGTCGCTGGAGTCGTCGTCGTCGCCGCACGCTGCCAGCGAGAGGGCCGCCAGCACGGCGACGGACGCGACGAAGCGGGACGGGCGGGCTGGATTCATGTCGCAAGTACTACCCCCTGGCGGCGCGCGGCGCACTCCGGGACGGCTCCCCCGCACCGGTCGCGTATCGTCCACACCATGCAGGGGTTGATGCAGGACGTACCGCTGACGATCACGCACCTGTTCGAACGCGCCGAGCAGTTCTTCGGCCACAAGGGGGTGACGACGGCGACGCCGGGAGGGCGGGAGCGGGTCTCCTACGCCGAGTGGGCGGACCGCACACGCCGGCTGGGTGGCGTGCTCGACACGCTCGGCATCTCCGGCGACGGACGCGTGGCGACGTTCGCGTGGAACACGGCGCGCCATCTCGAGCTGTACTTCGCCGCCCCGTGCACCGGCCGCGTGCTGCACACGCTGAACATCCGGCTGTTCCCCGAGCAGCTGACGTACGTCGTCAACCACGCCGACGACGAGGTGATCTTCGCCGACCGCTCGCTGCTCGGGCTCCTGGCCCCCTTGCTCAAGACGTTCGAGCGGCTGCGCCACCTCGTCCTCATGGACGACGGAAAGGGCGAGATCCCCGACGACCTAGCCGGTCACGAGCTGCTCGACTACGAGCAGCTGCTCGCCGCCGCGACGCCCGTCGACTTCCACGTCGACGACGAGAACCACGCCGCCAGCATGTGCTACACGAGCGGCACGACCGGCAACCCGAAGGGCGTCGTGTACAGCCACCGCAGCACGTTCCTGCACACGATGGGCGTGATGACCGCCGACTCGCTTGGGGTTCGCGAGACCGACCGCATCCTGCCCGTGGTGCCGATGTTCCACGCCAACGCATGGGGGCTCGCCCACGCCGGCGTGGCGGCTGGCGCCGACCTCGTCATGCCCGGATCCGACCTGTCGGGCAAGGCGCTCGCCGACCTCGTCGTCGAGGAACGGGTGACCGTGGCTGCGGGCGTGCCGACGATCTGGATGCAGACGCTGCCCGAGCTGGCCGGCCGCGACACGTCCGCACTGCGGGCGATCCCGTGCGGCGGCTCGGCGGTCCCGAGGTCGCTGTCCGAGGCGTACCGCGAGCAGCTCGGCCTGCCGATCCTGCAGGCGTGGGGGATGACCGAGACCAGCCCGGTGGCGTCGGTGGGTCGTCTCGACAGTGACCAGGAGCAGTTGTCGGTGGAGGAGCAGGCCGAGATCCGCACCGGCGTCGGGCGCGCCGCATTCGGCGTCGACTGCCGGATCGTCGAGCCGGGCACGGAGACGGCGTTGCCGCACGACGGCGTGGCCAGCGGCGAGCTGCAATGCCGGGGTAGCTGGATCGCGTCGTCGTACTACAACGATCCGCGGGCAGGTGAGAGCTTCACGCGTGACGGCTGGCTTCGGACGGGCGACGTGGCGACGATGGATGCTCGGGGGCGGATCCGGCTCGTCGATCGCACCAAGGACCTCATCAAGTCGGGCGGCGAGTGGATCTCGTCGGTCGAGCTGGAGAACGAGCTGATGGCCCACCCGCTGATCCGCGAGGCGGCGGTGATCGGCGTCCCGGACGACAAGTGGGGCGAGCGGCCGCTGGCGTGCGTCGTGCTCGAGCCGGGCGCGCAGTTGTCGAAGCAGGAGGTCATCGACTTCCTGGCCACCAAGGTCGCCAAGTGGCAGCT
>JBIOUO010000268.1:0-33703 GCA_044867195.1 Ilumatobacteraceae bacterium | reverse complement strand
GGCGACGACCGCGTCCGCATGCTCTCGTACAACGGCTCGATCCCGGGTCCGACGCTGCGGGTGCGGCAGGGATCCGAAGTCGTCGTGCACGTCCGCAACGACGGCGACACCGAAGCGACCGTCCACTGGCACGGGCTACGGCTCGACAACGCCTACGACGGTGTGCCCTTCGAGACGCAGCCGCCGATCGAGATCGGCGGTGAGTTCACCTACCGGCTCCGGTTCCCTGACGCCGGGCTGTACTGGTACCACCCGCACATCCGCGAGGACTACGGCCTGGACATGGGCCTCTACGGCAACATCGTCGTCGAACCCGCCGACGGCGGCTACTGGCCGAACGTCGATCGTGAAGTGGTCGTCACGCTCGACGACGTCCTGATCGAGGATGGGCGCATCGCCGCCTTCCACGAGGCGGGCCCGACGCACGTCGCGATGGGCCGCTTCGGCAACGTCATGCTCACCGGCGGTGAGACCAGCCTCGCGCTGCGGGCCCACGTCGGTGAGGTGGTTCGCTTCTACTTCACGAACACGGCGAACACGCGGCTGTTCAACGTCGCACTCCCCGGGGCGCGGATGAAGCTCGTCGGCGGCGACAGCGGCCGCTATGAACACGAGCGGTTCGTGGACGAAGTCCTCCTCGCACCGTCCGAGCGTGCGGTCGTCGACGTCCGCTTCGACAAGCCCGGCAGCACACCGCTCGAACACCGGACCCCAGGGCGCACGTACACATTGGGCAACGTCGACGTGGCCGACACGGCCACGAGTTCAGCGAGCGCGTCGGCGTTCGAGGAACTGCGCACGAGCGAAGAGCTGACGAGCTGGCGCGCCCGTCTCGATGACCACCTCGCACGCCGACCGGACAAGACGCTCGCGTTCAAGTCACGCATGCCACTCCTCTACGGCGATCAGGACACGACCGCCGCCGCGGCCTACACCTGCCCGATGCACCCGGAGGTCGTCTCCATCGAGCCGGGCACGTGCCCGCAGTGCGGCATGAAGCTCGTCCCCGCGCCGACCTCGTACGTGTGCCCGATGCACCCCGACGTGACCTCGGACGCCGCCGGCACCTGCCCGCAGTGTGGGATGCGGCTCGTCCCTGCCACGGCGGCGACCGCCGAGCCTGCGCCCACCCACGAGCACGCTCACCATCAAGGGCATCCCCAGGGACACGACCATGACGCGCCCGATGGCCTCGAGTGGGAGGACCTGATGCCGGAGATCAACGCTGCATCGAACGCGCACAACATGATCTGGCAACTTGTCGACGTCGACACCGGCAAGCAGAACTGGGAGATCGCCTGGGCGTTCCGCGTCGGAGACCTCGTCAAGATCCGGCTGCTCAACGACATGGACCAGGACCACCCGATGCACCACCCGTTCCACATCCACGGCGCAGGCCGGTTCCTCATCCTCGCCCGAGACGGCGTCGTCGAGCCCAACCTCGCCTGGAAGGACACGGTGCTCGTACGCGCGGGTGAGACCGTCGACATCCTGCTCGAGGTCTCCAACCCCGGCTTGTGGATGGCGCACTGCCACATCGCCGAACACAACCAAGCCGGGATGATGTTCTCCTTCCCAGTCCGCGAGTGACACGATCGAGATCACCGATCGCGGCCGTCCCGTCGCACGTCTCGGGCCGATTCCGGGTGGCAGCCCGCTCGATCAGCTGCGCCGCGTCCGCCGACGTCTGACTGCATTGCGTGACGAGGGAGCGCTGGCACGGCGGTCGAATATGGGAGCGCTCCGATGCCAGCGTGTCACTCCGTGTCGCGGTCGACATCTGCAGCGGACGACACGTTGCAGGCGGGCACGAGTGCTCGTGGGTAGGCGCCGAGGAAGACCGCGGCGTCGCCGTCACCGCCGTCGGGAGGAAGGGTGAGTGGCGCTGCGCTCGACGGGTCACGCGGCGCGTGGGCGACCGCTGGGGCCGATGCTGCCGAGGTGTTGGGCGCGTCGTGCGCAGGTCCGGCACCCGTCGCGTAGCCGGACACGAATGCGCCGATCGCGACGATCGCGGCCACCGCGGGCCCGGCTGAACGGGGTCGGCGTGGCGGGCCGGATGCGGGTCCGGCCTCGATGACGATCTCGGTTCGGGGTTGTTCGCTCCGGCTCATCGTGGCTCCTCGCTCGTCTGTCCGTTGGAGCGAGGGTCCGCCACGGCTGTTGAGGATTCGCGGTGGGCACGCGGTGGCACGTCCCGCGAGGGCTCGGCGGGGAGGGGTAGCGTTTCGGGATCAGCATTGCCATCGAGCTGCGCGGCGGGGTGCGCGTCACGTCGGACGGGGTGCCGGTGGAGCTCGGAGGCCGGCGCCCGGCGACGGTGCTCGCGTCGCTGGCATTGGCCGGCGGTCGCCCGCTCGGGGTGGACCGGCTGATCGAGCTGGTGTGGGGCGACGATCCCCCGCCATCAGCGCGCCGATCGGTGCAGTCGTACGTGGCGGGTTTGCGCACTGCGCTGGGTGGCGAAGACAGCCCGATCCGGCGTCGTGGCGGCGGATACGTGCTCGCCGTCGCTCGCTCGCAGGTGGATCTGCTGGCGCTCGAGGATCTTGCCGAGACGGCATCTGATCGCGGCCGTGACGAGCCCGATGAGGTGATCGCGCTGTTGCGCGAGGCGGTCTCGTCGTGGGACCGGCCGCTCGAGGGCCTCGATCCGTCACCGACCCTGTGTGCCGTGCTGGCGCCCTACGAGGCGCTCCGGCTCCAGGCGCTCGAGGTGCTCCACGACTTGGAGTTGCGTCATGGCCATGCCGGCGCCGCCGTGGCACGCCTGTCGACACTGACGCGCGAGTGCCCGCTGCGCGAGCGCTTCTGGGCCCAGCTCGTCCGCGGGTTGACGGTGATGGAGCGACGCGATCAGGCGCTGTTCGCGATGCAGCGGGCGCGCGAGGTCCTGCGTGAGCAGTTGGGAGTCGACCCGAGTCCGCTGCTGGCGAGCGTCGAGCGTGCCCTGCTCGGGGACGCCGTGCAGCATGTTCCCGAGGTCGTCGTCGGGCCGGGCCTGATCGATCAACTCAGCGCGCGGGTGCCTCTGCCGTCGAACGAGCTCGTCGGCAGGCGCGACGAGCTGCGCCGGGTCATGACCGATGTCTGCCGCGATCGGCTGGTGACGCTCACCGGGACCGGCGGCGTGGGCAAGACCCGGCTCGCCATCGAAGTGGCTCGGACGACGCATGGTGACTTCCGGGACGGCGTGTGGTTCGTGGAGCTGGCATCGGTGAGCGATCCGGGCGCCGTGGCCGCGGCATTCGCATCGGCACTGTCGGTCGGCGCCCGCCACGGCGACACCATCGAATCGGCCATCGTCAGCAGGCTGGCCGGGCGCCACGTGTTGCTCGTCGTCGACAACTGTGAGCACGTCGCAGCGGCAGCGGCGACGCTGATCGGCGCGATCAACCGCTCGTGCGCGACGGCCGCCGTGCTCGCCACGAGCCGTCAGCCACTCGCGGTTCCTGGTGAACGCGTGCACGTGGTCCCGCCACTGGACCCGGCGTCCGACGGAGTCGAGCTGTTCCTTGCCTTCGCCGCTGCGGCCGACGCGACGTTCGCCTCGTCCACGACGGTCGATGCAGCGTTGAGCACGATCGCCGAGATCTGCCGTCGCCTCGGCGGGATCCCGCTGGCGATCCAGCTCGCCGCATCTCGGATGCGTGCCCTGAGCCCTGGTGACCTGCTCGCCCACCTCGATGACCGTTTCGGATTGCTGCACGGCGGCAGCACCGACGCCACGTCGCGGCACCACACGATCAGGTCGAGCGTCGACTGGTCCTACCAGCTGATGACACCTCAGGAGCAGCTGGCGTTCGACCGCCTGTCGGTGTTCGCTGGCGGGTTCGACCTCGCCGCGGCCGAGGCCGTATGCACCGACCAGGAACTGCCCGCCAACGCCGTCGCCCGCGTGGTGGGCTCCCTCGTTGACAAGTCAATGGTGCTCGTCGAGCGTCAACGGTTCGGGGTCCGCTATCGACTGCTCGAGCCGCTACGCCAGTTCGGCGCCCACTCGCTCGCCGCCCGCAATGAGACCACGTGGCTCCTCGCGCGGCACCTCGACCACTACATGCGTGTCGCCGTTGACACGCGCCGGGCGTGGCTCGGGCCCCGGCAGGCCGACGCCGAGGACGTCTACACGCGTGAATGGGCGAACCTTCGTCTCGCGCTCGACACCGCCGTTCGATCCGAGGCGGTGGCGGCCGCCGACGCGATCATCGACGCTGCCGCGCCGCACGCCTGGAGCCGAATGGAGTACGAGCACGGGGACTGGGCCAGGAAGGTCCTCGATCTGGCAGGCGGCCATGGTCGTGTCACGCCGGCGACGTATGCCTGGGCTGCCCACTGGACGTTTCTCGCCGGTGGCCCCAGCGACGCAGTGCGCTTGGCCCGGCAGGGCATCGCCGCCTCCCCGCATCCCACCCAGCCCCGCACAGCGTGGTGCTGGGCGACCACGACGTGGGCGCTGCTGTCGGCGGGTTCCGGTGGGCGCGACGCAGCCACCGCCGCGCTCAACGCCGACGAGGCCAGCCGCAACTCCGACGGCTTCGATCGTTGCGGTGCCCTCTGCGCGCGGATCGAAGAGGCGATCACTCGTTCAGCGCCGGACCTGAAGCAACTGGTCGCCCAGTACGGTTCGGTCGCTCGGCAGATCGGGTCACCGTCATTGCGGTCCCGGGCAGCGCTCTACGAGATCGGGCTCGTCACCGAGCTCACCTCCGACCCACTGGACGACGATCCGTTCGCCATCCACCGCGTCGGGCTCGAGCTCGCACGCTCGGTCGGCGATGTCAACCAGGAGGGCAAGCACCTGTTCATGGTCGCCGCCTACGCAATGCGCACGCACCGGCCCGACGCCGCCACGGTGACGAGTGACGTGGTCGAGTGGCTCCACCAGACGCGACAGTGGTCCGTGATCTGGATGCTGCTCGACTACGCCGCGGCATGGATGGTGACGACCGGTCGCTGTGAGACGGCGGCTGTCGTTCTCGGCCACACGGAAGCCCACCATCCCAGTTGGTCCTACTCCCGGATCCAGAGCAGCCGCGCCCACGCGCTTCAAGCAGTCCGCACACTCGCCGACGCCGACGAGCTCATGGCGGACGGTGCGGCGACAAGCCGTGACGAGGTCGTCGACCTCGTCGTGCATGCCCTGCGCAACGACCCACGCGACATCAGCTGACGAGCGCCTTCGCTGCAGTCCTCAGTAGCCGGGCGTATCCGTCCCACCGGCGGCCGCACCGGCCGCGGCGGTCGTGGCCGTCGATCCCGCCGATCCCGCCATCACCGTGTCGCCCTGGTGGAAGAAGAACGCCCCCTGCATGCCTCGATCCTGGTGGAACCGGCAGTAGAACGCGACCGCACCCTCCGCGGGCAAGGTCACGTCGACCTCGGCGTTCTCGCCAGCCGCGACCTCTTGGTCGACGCCGAGGGCGTCGCTCGTGAACGTGTGGGTGTTGTCGCTCTCGTTCTCCAGCTCGAGCGTGACGGTCGCACCGGGGGTCCCCTTGATGAACGTCGGGCCGAAGTAGAAGTCGTCGAGCTCGACTTCGATCTCGTCACCCTTGATCTCGCCCGTGCCCTCGTTGTTGACTTGCCCAGCCAAGGCGACCGGCGTCTCGTCGGTCGTCGCGCCGCTGGTCGCCCCGCTGGCCGCCGTGGCCGTGGTGGCCACCGGCGAGCCCTCGTCGGTGGTGTCATCGTCGTCGCCGCACGCCACGCCGAGCATGGCGATCCCGACCAGAAGAATCGACAGTGCGCGCATCGTGGTGACCTCCGTCGGCGGCTGCTGAGCGGTTCAGCCCCCGACTGAGGTGTACGAGTTTGAGGGGAAAAGGGATTGCTCAGCCGAACCAGGCTTCGTACCCCGACTCACCGTCCTGGTCGACGATGCGCAGCCCGGCGTGGCGCTGGCTGCCGTACGCTGCTGGCGGTGGGCACCGGCCCGGCGCCCCGGTGACGCGGAGGTCGCATGGACCTGCAGCAGGCGATGGCGTTCGTCGGCGGCTCGCACAACGGCGTGTTGACGACGCTCAAGTCGGACGGTCGGCCGCAGCTGTCGAACATTTCATATGCCGTCGGTGACGAGGGCGTGATTCGGATCTCGATCACCAACAGCAGGGCGAAGACCAGGAACCTCCGCCGTGACCCTCGTGCATCGTTGCACGTCACCAGCGACGACTTCTGGCGGTACGCCGTCATCGAGGCGACGGCCGAGCTGACACCGGTCGCCTCCGCGCCCGACGACGGCACGGTCGACGAGCTGGTGGGCTACTACCGTGCCCTGCGCGGCGAGCATCCGGATTGGGACGACTACCGCCGAGCGATGGTTGCCGACGGCCGCCTGATCGCCCGCCTCCGACCTGAGCGGGCCTATGGGATGCTGGGCTGACTGCCTCGGTTAGCTGACCGTTAGCTGTGCGTCGGGTCCTTCACGCAGGCGGCGCCACCGTCGTCGCGCCGCGCTCGAAAGCGCGCCGCAGCCCTGCAATGCGGCGCGCTGGGCGTTGTCACAACGAGTGGATGCACGACCGGCGGCCAATCCCGTCTGGTGCTCAGGGCACCTGAGGTGCGGTGGAGTTGGTCATCGTGCTCGGGGTCGTCGACGGGGGTGGCGTCGGCGACGTCGGGGTCAGGTCCGATGTCGTGGTCTCGGGCTGTGGGGTCGACATGGTCGCCGACGGGGTGGGCGTGGTCGCCGATGAGATGGGTGTCGTGGGACCCTGCGTGGTGGCAGGAACCTCGATCACTGGTACGACAGTGGGCGGCTCGAAGGTCGGGGCTGGGCGAACCACGACATAGAGCGACAGTGTGAACAGGAAGACGCCGGTCAGGACGATCGTCGAGGTTCGTGGTCGCCGGCCCATCACGACGCCCGGGTCGGGCCCGCGGTTTCGAGCCCGGCGGGCACGTTGATCCCGCCCTGCCGGAACGCGCCGGCGATGCGAGCCCGCAGCTCGCGTCCGACCTCGAATTGCTTGCCGGGCAGGGTTCGGGCCACGACCCGGACTTTGAACTGGTCGACCTCGATGCTCTCGACGCCCATCACGCTGGGCTGGTCGAGCATCAAGGGACGCAGCTGCGCATCGAGAAACGCCTCCTCTCCGACATGGGTGAGCATGTCGGTGACCAGCTGGATGTCGACGGCGGCTGGAACCGGCACATCGATCACGGTGCGCGCCCAGTCCCGGGACAGGTTGGTGACCTGCTGGATGTGTCCGTTGGGGACGATCACGACCTCGCCATTGATGGTGCGCAACCGGGTGATCCGCAAGGTGACCTCCTCCACCGTTCCCGAGACCCCGGTCGTGGCACCGAGCGTCGAGATGCGGATCACGTCACCGAAGCCGTACTGACGCTCGATCACGATGCACAACCCGGCCAGCAGGTCGTGCACGATGTGCTGGGCCCCGATCCCTACCGCCACCCCGATCACGGCGGCCGGACCGACCAGACTCGCCAACGGAACCCCGAACCGTTGCAGCACCAGCAGTCCGGTGATCACGTAGATGACCACGAGCAACGTCCAGGTGATCACTTGCGCCAAAGCATGGCGATGCTTGGCCGCTTCGGACGCGACCAGGACGTCGCCACTGCGGTCGTGGGCGTCGATGCGGGCGGTGACGCGGTGGCCGAACCACGTGGCCAAACGGGTGAGCAGGATCGCCCCGGTCACCAGCAGCACGATCTCCAAGCCGTCGCCCCGCGCCCATCGACTGAAATCGTCCAGAGAGGTGACCGCCAACGACATGCGATCCATTTCAGCAACTTCTGACCACGAGCGATGGCGTCGCGGCCGGCCGGATTCGTTGCCGTCCCTCCCCCCCCGGCCTGCGTCCGGTCGAGACGGCGGCCGACGACGCCGGCTTCGTGCTGATCCAGGAGGGCCTGGCAATCGCCTGTTACGACAGCGCATCCCCTTGACAAATCTTCTTGTCAAGCGCGATGCTGCACGACGTGCGGCTGGTTGACGTCATCGAGGATCCGGCAGCGGCGGTGGTCGCGCTCGACCCGGTGCGCGCCCGGCTGCTCGCCGAGCTTCGCGACGAGCCGGCGTCGGCGGCGACGCTCGCCGCTCGTGTCGGGCTCGCTCGGCAAAAGGTGAACTACCACCTGCGCACCCTCGAGTCGCACGGGCTCGTCGAGCTGGCCGAGATCCGTATGCGCGGCGGGATCTCGGAGCGCATGCTGCGCGCGACATCGGCCACGTACGTCGTGTCCCCCGCGGCGATCGCCGGCAACGGTGCCCGACCCGAGCAGGTCGCCGATCAGCTTTCGGCCGACTACCTCATCTCGCTCGCCGGCCGCATCGTGCACGAGGTCGGCACGCAGGCGCGGCTGGCGGACGCAGCCGGCCAGCGACTGCCGACGTTCACGCTCGACGCCGAGGTGCGATTCACGTCCGCTGACGACCGCGCCGCGTTCGGCGACGAGCTGGCGACCGCGGTGCTCGACCTCGTCGCCCGCTACCACCGCGACGACGGGCGGCCGCATCGCCTCGTCGTCGCGTCGCACCCGGTCCCCACCGATCAGACCACCCCGCTCGATCCGTCACAACCGACCAACAACACAGAGGAGCTGTCATGACCACGCCCGACACCGCCTACCGCTTCGAGCTCGAGCTCACCGTCCCGGCCACGCCCGAACAGGTCTGGGACGCGATTGCGAGCGCTGACGGCATCAGCGCCTGGATGCTGCGGACCGAACTGGACCCCCGTGAGGGCGGCGCCGTGAAGTTCCACATGGGGCCGGATGGCTCGTCCGAGGGGACGGTCACAGCATTCGAGCCGACGAGGCGCATCGCGTACGAGGAGGAAGGTTGGGCGACGCTGGTGGGTCATCCGGGCGCCGACGTCACGCCACTCGTCACCGAGTTCGTCGTCGAGGCGCGCTCGGGCGGGACGTGCGTCGTGCGAGTCGTCAGCAGCGCCTACGGCACCGGCGCCGACTGGGAGAACGAGTTCTGGGGCGAGATGGAGACCAATTGGGCGCCGATGCTCGACAACCTCCGCGTCTACCTCACGCACTTCGCCGGCCTGCGCGCCACCGCGACGGCGTCGACCGCCACGTTCGCCGTGACGCCCGTCGAAGCGATCGACCGGGTGCGTGCCGCGCTCGGCGTGGGCACTGTTGGCGATCACATCGACGCAGCCGGCGTCGCCGGCGTCGTCGAGCGCATGATCGCCCAGCACTTCCTCGTCCGCATCGAACGTCCGGTTCCGGGCCTCGTGTCCTGCTTCTCGCACGGCACCGACACTGAAGCGGTGGTCAACCTGTCCGCCTATCTCTACGGACCCGACGGAGCCGCCGCCGCCGAACGGCTTCAGCCGGAGTGGCAGTCGCTCCTCGAGCAGCTCGCTCGCGACCAGGCGATCGTGCCCGCCCCATGAGCGTCCTAGCGCCACACCGGCAGGCGAGCGACCGCGACGGCGACGCCCCCGACCTCACCCGCGCGCCGATGCCGCGAGAAGGGCATGACGGGCGACAACTGGGGACTCCCGTCTGCTTTGATCGTGGCCAGGACACCGAGCCGGCTCTCGGCGAGCAGCGCGTTGGGGTCGAACGACGAAGCGCTCATCGCGCCTCGGTCGATCCCGCGCGCGCGGGTGCCCGCACGGCCCGTCCGCGAACGCACACCGCCAGCGTCTCCGAATGGCGGATCACCCTACGTCTCCTTGGCCTCGACCCTGCTACTTGTGCAGCTGGTGCCAGAGCCGGATCCTCGGGTCGACGTACGGGATCGGCAGCTGGGTACGATCGGCGATCTGCAGCAGCATCGTCCGACCTTCTTTCTGGCTCAGGCGGGCGAGGGCGTAGGCGGCGATCATCGCCGGATCGAAGCCGTCGAGGACGGTGGTCAGGTCTTCCGCCTTGGGATGAGGGCGGTACTGCGTGATGAGCACCGTCCGTAGTTCGCCGATCGGGAAACACCAGTCGTTGGTGAGTTGCGACAGCTCGGCGAAGTCGGGGAAGTCGTTGACCAGCGGCCACAGCTTCTTGGGGTCGTTGCGCAAGGCGACCCAGTCGTAGTTCGACCGTTGGCGGCACGCACCGAAGATCTCGTTGTACCGCTGCTTCGATACAGGCTTGAGCTTGACGCGTTTGCGCTGCTCCTTGAGGCGCTTGGCGGCGGCGATCGCTTGGAAGCGTTTGGCGACGAACTGCACGGGCACTCCGAGCGTGTCCGCCCACTCCTGCAGCGCGTCGGCCGGCGGTGCTTGGGCGCCGCTTGCTCGGGGATCGGACTGCAGGATGTCCCTCAGGAACTCGCCGCGGTGCTCCTTCGGGCGACGCCGGTCGAGGTCGCGGAAGACGTCGTCGGCGTCCTTGCCCAGCTCCTTGGCGATGGCCCGGATGGTCGGGTAGTCAGGGAGCTCGTTGACGGCCAACGATGCGGCCTCGGGCTGGGTGAGGCGCTTGGCCAGCGCGGTCGTGAGGCGGTCCTCCTCGCCGACGAGAGCGGCCGCTTGCTGGGCGACAACGGCGGTGTCGACGCCGAGCTTGTCGGCCAACCACTCGGCTTCCGCCGGGTCGTCGACGAGCTCGTGGAGGCGAGCGAAACCCATGTTCTCGAGCCGCACCCGCAGGAGGTACCGCTCCGCGCCGCCGGGCTTGAGGACGAGCTGGACGGCGCCCAGCACCGAATCGGGCGGGATGCCGATCTCATTGGTGATCTTCTGCTGCAGGGCGGTGTTCGTCGGATCGTCGACCACCTGCTGCAGCTCCGCTGCCGAGTACTTCTCGCGGAGCAACCGCATGAACCTGGCGTTGACGGCGAGCTGGGCGTCCTTGGCGCGGCGGGGGATGTAACCGACCTGGCCACCGTGAGAGATGCGGCGGGAGTTGGGCCGCTCCTCGAGCACCTCAACGGCGGTTCGCTCAGGCAACCGGAACAGCAGCTTGAACATCGCCCGGTCGGCGAACACCGGGATCTCGCCGCCCGGCTTGACGGCGTCGCGCGACGCGTCGATGACGTACGGCTTGGCCGCCGCCATCGCCTCGACCGGCGGCAGGGCGTTCTGCTTGCCTTCCGTCCAAGTTCCGAGGATCGACCCCCAGCCGGGATGGCGGCCGGAGGGCTTGTCGATCGGGACACCGGCTCGGGTCAAGATCGTGTACGCCGTCGCGTTGCAGTTCTCTCCGGCGGATGACAGCAGCCCGGACGCCACGCTGAGCAACGCCCCTGGGACCGTCTCGCCGAAGTCGTACCCGACCTGGGCCCGGTAGGGGACCTTCATCTGGTCGATGACGAGCGTCGCCTCCTGCAGCGCGTCGAGCTTCTGCTCTGCCTCCGGACCCTCGAGCACCGTGACCGAGGGCGCAGAGGGATCCCAGTCGACGGTCTGCGTGGTGTAGTCGCCCATGTGGGCGACCGTCATGCCGCCGGCGCCCGGGCCGCCGCGGAAGAACATCTGGCGACCGTTGGGCGCGGTGTAGACGATGAACAGGTGGGCGCGCATGCGCATGCCGAGGACCTCAGCGCCGATGAACGTCGCCCGGACGTCGATGCGCGCAGGCCGCTCGACGACGCCCGGGACCGCGCTGTTCGGGTCGGCGGGCTCGGTCGACAGGCCGTGCCCGCGCAGGAACGCGCGGGTCTCGGGCGACGCCGCGCCGGCCGCGATCAGCGGCACATGCTTGTCGCGGAACTCCTTCGCCTTGGTGAGATAGACGGAACACTTCTGTGTCTTGGCCGCCGCCGACAACGGGTTGCCGTCCGCGTCGTTGGCGGTCTCCAAGGCGCGCAACCGCGTCGAGTACTCGCGGAGCACCACCGCCCGGACCATGTCGGTGATCCGCCGCGACTCGTCGGTCTCGTTGCTCCAGTCGAGCCAGCTGCGAGTCGTCGTGAGCGTCGTCTGGTCCGGTGGCGCGGCGAGCTGGTCGGTGTCGATGCGCGCTTGGTCGAAGGACGAGTTCGCCGCCTCGGCGGTGGCGAACGCGGCGGCCGCCTCCGGCACCAACAACCGGCGCACGATCCGCCTCGCACCCGCCGCCGGGTCCCGCTGCATGGTGTGCGCCAGCTCGTGGGCGAGCATCCCCATCCCGGCGCGGGTGTGAACCGCAGGCAGGCCGTCGCGGAAGAACACGTCGTCGCCGACCGTGAACGCCGCCGCGCCGAGCCGTTGGTTGAGGTCCCTCGACTCATGCCCGGCGTGCAGCCGGACGTGCTCGAGTGAGGTGCCGAACGCGGACTCGAGCGGGCCGACGAGGCTGCGCTGGATACGCGCGCCGCCGCCGCGAGCGGCGCCGATGCGTCGACTCGTCTCGGCGTCGAGTGCGCCGCCCTCCGGCCCGATGGCCGCCGATGCCCTGCGAATCCGCGTCGATCCGTCCGCTGCGCGGGCCGACGGCGCCAGCGATCCGCCCTCGACGCCGAGCTCGGGCGTGCCACCCGACAGCGCGGCGACGACTCGCTGCGCCACTCGGTCGGCCTCCAGCTCGGCCGCGTCGCCGGCCGGACCGACGACCAACGACCGCCGCACACGCTCCACACCGTCGCGCCGCCCGCGCCGTGCCGCCGCCGACGGCGCGGCGCCCCGCCTGTCGTCTCGCCGGATCCGGCGTGCATGCATGCTGCCCACCACACGAGTGAATCTAGTACCGCGACCGGCAACGTTTGCCCGTTCCGCCGGCCAGGGACGCCCCTCGCGGCGTTGCTCGTCCTCGAAAGAGCGCAGGGCCATTCCTTCGTCCTCGCGCCTTGCGAGTGACGCCCCTGACTCGGCGTTGACGAGGCAACCGTCACCGGTCGCGGCACTAGTCGTGACTGCGAATCGCGTCGGTGCCCGCCGGCGAGCGAGGGTTAGGCGGCCGCGTCCGTGTATGCCACGAGCAGGACCGGCCGCCTGCACCGATCGACGATCGCCCGCGCCACATGACCGCGAGCCGGGTCGCCGCCGTGCGGCCAGCCGATGGCGATGAGGTCGGGATCGACGTCGTTGGCGGCAGCGAGGATCTCCTCGGCCGGCTCTCCCGTGCGCAACTGCAGCGCGGCCTGCGGGGCGCCCGGGCAACAGCGGGCAAGGAACTCGCCGGTGTACACCTCCGTCTCGTGCTGCGGCTGATCGGAGAACATCGGGATCGAGTCCTCCTCGTCGACGTGCACGACGGTCAGCTCGAGCTGCGCTGCGCCCGCCAACTCCACTGCCCGCTTCAGCGAGCGGGCCTTGCGGGGGCTGCCCTCGATGGCGATCAGGACCCGCCGAATCGGACTCGCCGGCTGTGCCGGCGGCACGATGACTACCGGCTTCACCGTCGCACTGACGAGCGAGAGCGGGATGTGTCCGGCCGGAGGCCGTTGACTCGGCCGTCCGTGGGCGCCAACCACCACGGCGACGACATCGTCCGCGGCGATCGCCAGCAGGATCTGCTCCAGCGGGTCGCCGCTCACCGTTCGCAGCGCGACGCCGAGCTGCTCGGCGCACGCGCTCGCCGTGATCCCGGCCTCGTCCGCGACGTGGAGGGCCTCGACGGCGGACCCGAGCAGCGGCGTCAACGCGAGCGCGGTCTGCAGCACGGGTGTGGCCGCTGCGGAGTCGTTGATCGCGGCGATGATCCTGGTCACGGCTGCCGCTCCCATCTCGCGCCGCGCCGGGCGAGGCGCAGCGCGTCGTGGCCGGCGATGTGCGGATGCGATCCGACGGTCACCGTTGCCGGGGGGTCGGCATGGACGGTGAGGTGGTTGCGCTCGATGCGCACTCGCACCCGGCTGCCCCGGAACCGGACGTTCACCTCCAGCGCGCCCCACGACGGCGGCAGGCGGGGGTCGATCCCGAGCCGGCCGGAGCGAGGCTGCAACCCGGCGAACCCGAACACCAACGCCTGCCACAGACCGCCCATCGTGGCGATGTGCATCCCTGCCGCGCTGGTGCCGGTGAGGTCGTCGAGGTCGATCCGGGCGGCCAGCTCCAGCGAGTCGAGGGCGCGCGGGAAATCGCGGGCGCGTGCGAACAGCGAGGCATGGATGGCAGGCGACAGCGAGCTGCCGTGCGCTGTGCGCGGCTCGTAGAACCGCAGGTTCGGCTCGAGAGACCCGGGGGCGACCTCGTCAGGGACGAGATGATGCAGCATCAGCACGTCGGCCTGCTTGAGGATCTGGGCGCCATGGACACGATCGGCTCCCAGCAGCTGGTCGGCGGCGATCGGCCGGCGCGGCGCAACCTCCTCGATCAGCAGCGTCTCGAGCCCGAAGAAGCCGGCGCACTGCTCGTAGAGCCCGGTGTTCGGGTCATAGCCATCGACGAGCGCGTCGGCGGCCGCGCGCCACGCGGCCACCTCGCCGGCCTGTGGGCCGTCCGTGATCACCGAGTCGGCCTCCACGACGTCGGCTGCTCGGCGCAGGTTCCAGCGTGCCATCACGTTGGTGAAGGCGTTGTCGTCGACGGGTTCGTGGTACTCGTCGGGGCCGATGACGCCGTAGATGTGGGCGGCACCGTCCGCACCGCGGCGCACACGGGAGCGCCAGTACCGTGCGCTCTCGACGAGCAGCCGTGCTTGTGGACCCGCGGCGAACTGCTCGTCGCCCGTCCAGTCCACGTACGACGCGGCGGCCCAGGGCACGTCCGCCACGATGTGCTCCTGGATCTGGCCGGTCCTGATCGGCACTACGCGACCGATCCGATCTCGCGCGAATGTGGGCGTGACATCTTGGCCGGATCGGGCGGACTCCCACGGGAAGCGCGCCCCTGCCCGGTTGCGCCGCCGGGCGATCTCCAGGGCGGCGGGCAAGCGTGCCAGGCGGTACTCCAGCATCGCCCGCGCCGCGGGCGGGCAGGTCGCGGCGAGGAACGGCAACGTGAACGTGTCGGCGTCCCAGAACACATGGCCGCGGTAGCCCTCGCCGGTCAAGCCCCGCGCGCCGACGGCCGCCTGGCCGGTCTCGGGCACCGACCCCATCAGGTGGAAGAGGGCGAACCGCACGGAGAGCTGCAGCTGGGCGGCGCCTTCGATGGTGATGTCGGCGTCCTCCCATCGCCTCGCCCACCACTGGTAGTGGTCGGCGAGAAGCCGGTCGAACCCAGCTGCCGCGGCCTCGCGGACCCGGCGCACGGCGGTGTCGGGCCCCGGCACCTGCCGGCGGTCCACGTCGTACGCGATCACGCGATCGCGCATCACCGCTCCGTCGAGCGCGGCGCGCGTCTCGACCGCGGCGGCCACCACGCCGCCAATCCCATCGGTGGCCCCGGCGCTCATCCACGCGACGTCGGCGCCGTCCGCTGCCCGGGCGAGCACAGCCGAGCCTGTGGATGGCGTGAGCAGCGGCGCCAGGCGCTCGTCGGGTGTGACCGCCCGCATCACGAGCAGCGACGGCTCGGCCATCGACGCGAATCGCAACGTGCGGACGATGCCGGCGTCCGTGGACGCCTCCTCGTACACCACGCCGCGGCGCAAGTCGAGCACTCGGCGCAGCATCGCGCCGGGGTCGAGCTGGTACGGCAGGTGCCAGCCCACCGGACCGGCGAGCAGCCGGCTCTCGGCGCCCTCGCCGTCATAGAGGCCGTTGACGAGCAGCCAGCGACGCTCGGTCGGATGAGCCGACAGGGTCGCACCTCCGCAGCCGAGGTTCCCGTTCGCCAGTGCCAGGAGTGCCTCGCGTCGCCGCTCCTGGTCGGCGTCGAAGCCGTCGAAGACCAGGCACCACAACGGGTCCAGCTCGACCGGAGGAAGCTCTCCGCGTGACCAGCCGTTCGTGTCCGGTTCGAACACGACCACGGCAGCCACTGTAGGAGGAGCAGCCACGTAGAAGGCGCAGCCACTGCGGGAGGAATGGTGGGAGGAATGGAGTTGGAGTGCTCGGGGTAGGGGCTGGGCGACCAACCCCCCATCGTGAGGAGATCGTGATGACCGAGAATTCCGGAGCAGAGGCTGGCGTCAAGGGCGTCGTCGAAGACATCAAGGGCAAGGCCAAGGACGTCATCGGTTCGGTGACCGGTAACGAGCGCCTGGAACGCGAGGGTGAGGCCCAGCAGGACAAGGCGCAGGCGCAACGTGAGGTGGCGAAGAAGGAAGCCGAGGCGGAGAAGGCTCGCCTCGAGGCCGAGGCCCACGAAGCTCGCCAGCGGGCCAACCAGTAGACGCCGCGGGCGACGCGCGGAGCCCGGAACCACCGCAGGCTCCGCGCCGAGCCGCAGGAGGTGGGCGATGAACAGTGATGTCGAACGCGATCGTGCCGACGGCGGGGGATCCGGCCAAGGATCCCCCGCCGCGCCCGTCGCGCCCGTCGCGCCCGACCGCACCTTGTACCGGGTACGCGTACCGGTGGTGTTCGATCACCTCAACGCCGAGCTGCGCGACGAGCTCGATCGGAGCAAGGTCGGGCTGCTGCAGGTTCTCGGCCGCGGAGCCGCATTCGTCGACGACGACAGCGTTCGATTCGGCAAGTTCGAGATCTGGTTCGAGCTCAACGACGACCCGCCACCCGACGGGCAGCGGCACGCCGCGGATCAGGCCATCAGCACCGTCCAGCGCGCGCTCGAGCAGGTCGGTCTGGCGCCCACCCGCGATGAACGCGGGCTGGGCATCGTCGAGCGGCAGGTGATCACGACCGCGCTGGTGGCGAAGCGAGAGGTGCAGCGGCCCTGACGCGGCCTAGTACCGCGACCGGCAACGCTTGCCCGTTCCGCCGGCCAGGGACGCCGCTCGCGGCGTTGCTCGTCCTCGAAAGAGCGCAGGGCTATTCCTTCGTCCTCGCGCCCTGCGAGCGACGCCCCTGACTCGGCGTTGACGCGGCAACCGTCCCCGGTCGCGGCACTAGCCGAGGATCAGCTCGGCGGTCGCGGCGAGCGAGCGGGCCGGCCCGCTGACGAGCAGCGTCGTGACGCACGTCTGCTCCCACTGCGCCAGCTCGTCACGGATCTTCGCCGGCGGGCCGACGAGGGCGACATCTTCCACCATCGCCAGGGGGATCGCGGCGGCCGCCTCGCCCTTGCGGCCGGCGAGGTACAGATCCTGGACCTTGGTCGCCACGTCCTCGTAGCCCATGCGGGCGAACACCTCGAAGTGGAAGTTGGCGCCCCGTGCGCCCATCCCGCCGGCGTAGAGGGCGAGGAACGGCCGCACGACGTCGGCGCAGCGCTCGGGGTCGTCGCCCGGCACGATGAACGCGCTCGACGTGACCTCGAAGCGGCCGGCCTTGTTCGGGTCGCCCCCGGCGGCGAACCCCTCGGCGAGACAGCGGCGATAGAACGCGTCTTCCTTCGGCGCGAAGAACAGCGGCAGCCAGCCGTCACCGATCTCGGCGGCGAGGGCGACGTTCTTCGGGCCTTCGGCGGCGATGTGGATCGGGATGTCACGGCGCAGCGGATGGACCGTCGACTTCAGCGGCTTGCCGAGCTGGAGGCCACCGTCGACCGGCAGGTCGTAGAACTCGCCGTGGTGCTCGACCGGTGCGTCGCGGGCCACGATGCGCCGGATGATGTCGACGTACTGCCGGGTCCGCGCGAGGGGCCGAGGGTAGGGCTGGCCGTACCACCCCTCGACCACTTGCGGCCCCGACACCCCGAGGCCGAGGATGAAGCGCCCGCCGGACAGGTGGTCGAGCGTGATCGCCGCCATCGCCGTCGCCGCGGGTGTCCGCGCCGACAGCTGGACGATCCCGGTCCCGAGGCGGATGCGCTCGGTGTGTGCGCCCCACCAGGCCAGCGGCGTGAGGGCGTCGGACCCGTACGCCTCGGCGGTCCACACCGAGTCGAAGCCCAGCCGCTCGGCCTCCTTGACGGCGTCGAGCGCGTCCGGCGGCGGTCCGGCCGGCCAGTAGCCGATGCTGTAGCCGAGCTTGATGTCCATCGCCCGACCGTAGGCGCGGCGGGGTGGCGCGCGGTACGGTCGGGCACCAATGAGTGACATGCCGCCGCCGCAACCTGGCGGCTCGACACCACCACCGCAGCCCTCGATGCCACCCCCCACGGGCGCTCCGCCGCCGGTCCCCGGCGCCGGTGGGTACGTCCGCGTGCCCGCGGGCCGCGTGCCGCCGAGCATCGGTGGCGTGTACTACAGCGTCGGTCTGACGATCCTGCTGATGATCGTGACACTCGGGATCTGGGGGTTCTTCTGGACGTGGCGGACCAACGAGGATCTGAAGCAGTACAACGGCGACGGGCTCGGCGGAGGGATCGGACTGGTGATCTACATCTTCGTCAGCCCGGTGCTGATGTTCACGATCCCCAACGAGATCGACCACATGTACCAGCGCGACGGGCGCCAGAGCCCGGTCACCGCGGTCTGGGGTCTGTGGTTCCTGCTGCCGCTGATCGGCAACATCATCTGGTACGTCAAAGTCCAGCACGCGCTCAACGACTTCTGGTTGAGCAAGGGTGCCCGCGCCACCTGACCGTGCTGGCCATGTCTTCGGTGCTTGCGCGAGGCACACGGCGGGCGGACAATGATGCGGTTCGAGCCTGGAGGTGACCGATGAACGTCGCAGCGATCCTGTCGGCGAAGGGCAACATGGTCGAGGTGGTCAGTCCTGACACGCCGATCACGGTGGCCGTCCACCGGATGTCCACGCGCGGCATCGGCTCGCTCGTGGTGGTCGGCGCCGACGACCAGCTCGTCGGAGTGGTCGGAGAGCGCGACATCGTGCGGGCGATCGATCACCACGGCGCGCGGTTCACCGAACTGTCGGTGCGCGAGGTCGTCAACACGTCGGTTGCCACGTGCGCGGTCACCGACGACCTCAGCGAGGTGATGCGCCGGATGACGGCCACTCGGTCCCGGCACATGCCGGTCGTCGAAGGCGGCCAAGTGGTTGGCCTGGTGAGCATCGGCGACGTGGTCAAGCATCGCCTCGGCGAGCTCGAGCTCGAGACCCACGTCCTGCGCGACGTCTACCTCTCCCGCAGCTAGCGTTCTGGAAGGGCCATTCCGTCAAGAAATCTGGGCGGGAATCGTTCCGGAATCCGAGACGATTCCCGCCCAGAAGCCCATCTGTATCCCTGACGGAATAGCCGTCCAGCAGATCTAGTCCGCGGGCCGCCCTCCTGGCACGCCGGCTGGCGGACCCACGGGCACGAAGTCCGGTGGTCCAACAGGAACGCTGGCCGGTGGCCCGGCGGGTACGAATGCGGGTGGCCCGACGGGTACGGAAGCCGGTGGTCCGACGGGCACGAAAGCCGGTGGTCCGACTGGCACGGATGCGGGCGGTCCGGCTGGCGCCCACGCCGGTGGCGTGCTCGCCGGCGGCCCGGCTGGGACACTCGCCGGCGGACCGGCGGCCGCGTCGTCCGGTGGTGCGGCGGCCGGGGTCGGTGCCGGAGGCGCTGGCTCGGGTCCGCCGGCGGCGCCAGGAGCTGGCGCCGGGCTGGCGACCACGCCCGCAGCAGGCTGTCCGGACTCGGGGCGCGCCGACTCACCGGACGGCGCGGACGCCGAGGCGGCGGGAGAGGGCACGATCGCAGGCGGCGTCGCCGCGCTGAGCTCGGGCGCCGCATCGACCGCGGGCAGCGCGGCGACTCCCGGGGCCGCGGCAGGCGCGCTGACCGCGTCCGCCGGAGTGCCGCCGGGCGCTCGCGAGGACGGCGATCTGTCGGCGCTGGTCGGCGGAAGGTCGCGGTGCGTGGCCGCCGGTGCGCGATCGCTTGCCAGGTTGATCGCCGAGGAGTCGTTGCTGCGGACAGGCTGCTCGTGGGTTGCCGGATCGGGTGAGTCGTGGCCGCCGATCCCGATCAGCGCGAGTGGGTCGGCGATGTTGCGCACGCCCAGTGGGACGCCGAAGTTCGCCGCTGCCACGCTGGTCGCCGACCCTGCGACGACGGCCGCGACGATCACCAGCGTGCGGGTGCGGCGTAGGGTCGCCCACCGCCGACCTCGTGCCGACCGGCACATCCGGAAGCGCTCGATGGCCTCGCCCTCGCCGCCAAGCTCGCTCGCGGTCGCCGGCGAGCGGGCGGCGATGATGGTGCGCACCAGCGGCTGGTGCCGCGGCGCAGCGACTCCGGGCTGACCACTGGCCGCGGCTGCGAGGAGCTGCTCGACGACGGCATCGTCAGCCACGAGCGTCTCGCCCGGGCGGCCAGGGTCGCGGCGGGGGCGCCGGGGATCGAAGCGCAGGATCACGCCGAGACCTCCGTGACCAGGTCCTGACCCTCTAGCAGCCGGGCGAGGGCCTGCAGCCCGCGGTGGCAGAGCACGCGCACGGCGACGTCGGACTTGCCGACCACGGTGGCCGTCTCGGCGACGGTCATCCCGACGATGACCCGCAAGGCGACGACCTCGCGCTGGTCGGGAGTCAGCTGCTGCAACAGCCCGAGGGCGGCCGCCAGCGACTCGGAGGCGTCGACGAGCGCCGTGCTGGACGCGGTGCGATCGACGGGATCGACACCGTCGAGGGATCCGGCCTGGAGCTGGCGAGCGCGGCGGCGGGCCCGGTCGATCGTGCGCCGGCGGGCGATCGTGAAAACCCACCGCCGGAAGTCCTCGCCGTCGCCCTCGAACGAGTCCAGTGCCCGCGTCACCGACAGCCAGACGTCGGCCGCGATGTCCTCGACGTCCTGACGGGCGACCACGGTCAGCCAGCGCAGCAGCGGAGGGTGCAACCAGCGCCAGAGCGTGGCGAACGCCCGCTCGTCTCCACCGCGCGTCGCGGCAAGCACGTCCTCGAACCTGTCCAAGGGCGCGGCCACGCTCATTCACCCCCATCATCGCCGGGTCACCCCGTTCCGTTACAGCCGGGACGCGATCTGCGGCGGGGACGCGCGCAGGTGACAGAGAAATCCGGCCGCAACCGTAACGGCCGCCGGCTGCGCGACGTTCTGCACGTGGATGGTGACGGGACCGTCCTGATCGGGCACCGGCGGCGCCGATGCGGGCGCCGGGAGCGGGCGTGGCCCGATGGTGGTTCGACGGCGAGCGGGCGGCGCCGTCGGGCCACCCGGCACCGGCAGCCCGCTGACGCGGCGACCGATCCGATGGGCGCGGCCGACGCCCACGGGGCCGGTCGGCAGCGAGTAGAGATGGGGCATGGAACTCGTCGCGGCGATGCGCACGCAGCACGCCTGCCGCTCCTACCGGCCCGATCCGGTACCCAACGACGTCCTCTACCGGGCCGTGGAGGCCGCTCGCTTCGGTCCCCAGGGCGGCAACCGCCAGCCGGTGCGGTTTCTCATCGTCACCGACTCGGCCGTCCGGCGCCAGCTCGGCGAGTGGTACCTCGTGCCGTGGAAGGCCTACTTCGAGGCCGCCATGTCTGGGTTGCAGGCGCTTCGAGCGGCGAGCGGCGACGACAAGTCGACGCAGGTCGGGCTCGCTGACCCAGCGAAGGCACTGGCTGCCGCAGACGACTTCGCCGAGCGCTTCGCCGACCATCCAGCGGTCGTCGTGGTGCTCGCCGCGCTCGGCGACACCCATCCGACCGACACCGATCTCGGGCGCTTGAGCATCGTCGGTGGCGCGTCCGTCTACCCGATCGTCCAGAACCTCTGCCTCGCCCTGCGCGACCAAGGCGTGGCGACCACGCTGACCACGCTGCTCTGCGCCTACGAGCCGCAGGTCAAAGAGCTGCTCGACATCCCGGCCGAGCTCTCCACGGCGGCGTTCGTCGTCGCCGGCTACCCGGCCAAGCCGTTCCCGACCCGACTCTCACGCCGGCCGGTCGAGGAGATCGCGTTCCTCGACCGCCTCGACCAGCCGCTGACGGTGAGCTGATCCCCGACAGGATCGTGCCATGGCCCGTCGCGCCGACGCCGACGAACGGCTCCAGACGTATCGGGCCAAGCGCGACTTCTCGATCACCGCCGAGCCGGCAGGTTCGGAGCCGCCGGAGGCCGACGGCTGGCGCTTCGTGGTCCAGCGCCATCGGGCGCGGCGCCTGCACTACGACCTCCGCCTCGAAGCCGGTGGTGTGCTCGCCAGCTGGGCCGTGCCCAAGGGTCCGACGCTGGACCCTGCGGACAAGCGGCTCGCCGTCCATGTCGAGGACCACCCCCTCGACTACTACGACTTCGAAGGGGTGATCGCGGCCGGTGAATACGGCGGGGGCGACGTGATCGTGTGGGACTGGGGGACGTGGTCGCTGGTGGAGGGCGACGACCCGCTCGAGGAGATCGCCGCAGGCGACCTTCACTTCGCGCTGAGCGGCGAGAAGCTGAGCGGCCGGTTTGCCCTCGTGCGGCGTGGCGACGACGGCCGCGAGCAATGGCTGCTGATCAAGAAGCGCGACGACGACGCCGTGGCCGGTTGGGATCCCGAGGATCACCCGCGGTCCGTGAAGTCGGGGCGGACCAACGACGAGGTCCGCGATGCGCCGTCGGCGAGCTGGACCAGCGCCACCAGCTGGGCCGGGCCGACGGCCGACGAGTTGGCCGCACTCGACGACCTCGGGAAGTCGGGCACCTGGGCTCTGGGCGGCCACGAGTTGCGCCTGACCAACCTCGACAAGGTGCTCTTCCCGCCCCGCGGGCGCAGCCGCCGGCCGCTGACCAAGCGCGACCTCATCCGCCACCATGCGGTGTCGGCACCCGTGATGCTGCCCTACCTGGCCGACCGCGCGGTGAACATGCACCGCTACCCCGACGGCGTCGGGTCCAAGGGGTTCTGGCACAAGGAGGTCCCGTCCCACGCCCCGGAGTGGTTGCGCCGGTGGCGCAACGAGGATGCCGAACCGGGCGAGACCCAGGAGTACGTCGTCGCCGACTCCGCGGCCGCGCTGGCGTGGCTTGCCAACTTCGGCGCCATCGAGCTGCACCCCTGGACGTCGACTGTGAACGCGCCGCAGCGGCCGACGTGGGCGCTGTTCGACATCGACCCCGGAACCGGCGACGACTTCGCCAACGTCCTGACACTGGCCCGCCTCCACCGCACGGCGCTCGAGCACCTCCAGGTCGACGGGCGCCCGAAGGTGACAGGCAAGCGGGGAATCCAGATCTGGGTGCCGGTCGCCCCGCGTTACACGTTCGCCGAGACCCGGCGCTGGGTGGAGGCCGTCTCGCGGGCGATCGGGGCGACGGTTCCGGACCTCGTCAGCTGGGAGTGGGAGGTCGAGCGACGTCGCGGTCTTGTGCGCCTCGACTACACGCAGAACGCGATCAACAAGACGCTCGTCGCCCCGTTCAGCGCTCGTCCCGCACCGGGCGCGCCGGTGTCGGTGCCGATCAGGTGGGACGAGCTCGACGACGACGACCTGCGGCCGGACCGCTGGACGATCCGTGACGTCGGCGCACGGCTGCGGGAGGCCGGCGATCCGCTCGCCCCGCTGGTCGGGCTGCAGCAGCGGTTGCCGTCACTGTGACCGCCCTACGATGACGGCCGTGACGGAAGTCAGCGAACCCGATTGGGTCATCCGCCGCGACGGCAGCGCGCACGAGGTGCTGACGAAGGACGGCACGTGGGGGTCGATCGACGAGGCGCAGTGGTTCGCCACCCAGCACGAGGCGCTCGACGCACTGGCAGCGAACTGCCCGCCCGGCACCACCGGCACCCCGCAGCAGCAGCATCCGGACGCCCACGACTGACACGGGTCACGGCTCCCGCGTCCCAGCTCCGAGGACCTCGCGCTCGAGGTCGGCCAAGGTCGGCGCCACGGCGTCGGCGAGCTCCCGCGCCAGGTAGCCACCGGGCGCGATGCGAGCCGCAAGCCGTCGCCCCGCGGCGCGGTGCACGGCCGCCGCCCAGATCGCGGTCGTGGTTGCATCTCCGCACCGGGCACCGACGCCGCCAGCGATGCCGGCGAGGACGTCGCCTGACCCCGACGTCCCGAGACCGGCAACCGCCTCCTGGTCGATCCACAGCTCACCGCTGGGCGCGGCGACGCACTCGAAGCAAACGACCGCGGCGTCGAACGCCCTGGCGGCGAGCACGGCCAGCTCGGCTGTCGGCTGATCACCGTCCCGCGCCGTCGCGGCCGCCGGCCGCACCGACTTGGCGAGAGCATCCAACTCGTCCAGGTTCGGTGTGAGGACCAGCCTCCCACCGACCGCGCTGACGCTCGTCGCACCGAGGGCTTCGATCGCCGCCGCGTCGATCACAACGACTGCCTCCGGCCGCACGACCGCGAGGACCGCGGCCAGCAGCTGCGTGGCGTGGGCCGGCTCGAGCACGCCGGGACCGACGACGACCGCATCAGCGCCCGCCGCGTGATCGGCGAGTCCGGACGGAGATGGCGAGTCGAACGCAGCGACCAGCGCCTCCGGCACGGCGGTGCCCACGGCGGTCACGTTCGCCGGGGACGTGACGACCTGCAGCCGGCCGGCGCCCGCCCTCAGCGCGGCGACCGCAGCGAGCATCACGGCCCCCGGTGTGCTCGGCGAGCCGCCGACGACGAGCACGGTGCCGCGCTCCTGCTTGTCCTTGTAGCGGTGATCGGGCAGCGGCCGCGCCGCCAGCCCCCGCCTGCCGACACGCTCAGCGCGAGGCGACAGCGGCATCCGACTCGTCCGTGACGGGCGTCTCGTCGCGCTCGAGCGGTGCGGTCCACGCGTCGCGATCAAGTCGGAGCTTGTGGCCGTCGTCGCGGACAAAGGTCGTCAGCGAGCAGTTTGCGAGCCGACCCGACCGGCTGAGCTCGAGGGCTCGATGCTCGTCGAACTGCTCGACGAGGTAGCGGAAGATGATGATCGGCACCTCGTGGGTGACGACCATGACGCGCCGATCTCGGTGCTCGCGGACCAGCGAGTCGCGCAGCGATCGGAGCCGGAGCGCGACATCGACCCAGCTCTCACCGCCGGGTGGTCGGTAGTAGAACTTGCCGAGCCGGGCCCGGCGGGCGGCCTCGTCGGGAAACGTCGCCTCGACGCCGCGGTGGGTGAGCAGGTCGAGGATCCCGAACTCGCGCTCTCGGAGCCGCTCGTCGACCACGATCTCGACGTCGAGCCCTGCCTGAGCGACCACGTCTCGGGTCGTCTGCACAGCCCTGGCGTATGGCGACGAGACGATCGCGTCCGGCTGGACTGACGACGGCTGCTGGCCCAGCCATGCGCCGAACGCCCGCGACTGCTGCCGACCGAGATCCGACAACGGCACGTCCATGTCCCGGTCGGCGAGATCGAGCCGGTCGACGTCGCTGGTCCGGGCGGCGTCGTTGGCGAGGTTCCCGAGGCTCTGGCCGTGCCGGACCAGCCACAGCTCACCCAGCTCGTCGCGCATGACGGCCCGGCTACCCGCCGTACGCGCACGTCACACCCAAAGAGGGCCTGGTGAGGGCGACCGCTTCGCCGGCGTGCCGAGGTGTGAACCACGCGCGATGGGGTACGCCACGTCCACATGATCGACGTGGCGATCGACGAGCCGGGATCGATCGCGGTCACGTTTCGGTTGCTGCAACGGATCGACGCGGAACGCATCGCTGTCGTCGGTGAGTTCAACGGGTGGGATCGCGATCAGACCGTGATGGGGCTGGCGGATCATCAGTGGTCCGCAACCGTGGCCTTGCCAGCGGGGCGGCGGTACCGGTTCCGGTACCTGATCGACGGTGCCCGGTGGGAGAACGACTGGGAGGCCGACGACTACGTCGACAACGAGTTCGGCGGAACCGACTCAGTGGTCGACCTGACCGCGCACGGAATGGGGCGCGAGCGCCGCCACCACCTCGACCCCCGGTCGCTGACCTGATTCGTCGCCTCGGCAGCGGTCACCGCCCGGGCTCGATGTGCATCGCCGCCTCCTCCGCCGTGAGCGAGCGAGTCTTCGAGCGAGCGAGCGAGCCATCCGGCACGGTCTTTCGGTCATTGGTGCCCCGGCACGTTCGAGGATGCGAGATCGTCGCATGATGACAGGGTGCACGAATGAGCGAGCGAGTCTTCGCAGGGCGTGGCGGCACTGCCTGTCCTCGACGAGGGCATGATCGACCATCTTTACGTCGATCCCGAGTGGGTCAGCCACGGCATCGGTGGGCAGTTGCTCGATCTCGCCGACCAGCTCCGGCCGGCAGGACTGGATCTGTGGACGTTCGCCTCGAACGTCGTCGCTCGACGCTTCTACGAGCGTCACGGCTTGGTGGCCGTGGTGGCGTCGGATGGCGACAACGAGGAAGGTCAACCGGACGTCCGGTACCGCTGGTCGCCGCGACGTCGACACGCGGCGTCACCGTGTCCCCCGCGTGAGGCATTTTCGGTTTGCCGCGCGGCGTCGCGTCTCACCTCGCTGGCCCGATGGGTAGGGCCTGGCGGCAGGTCGACGCCGGTCGACCCCGAGACGGAGGTCCCGATGAACGAGTCGAACACTTCGACCCCACGTGCCGTAGCTGATCAGACCCAGCAGCTCGCGGAGGAGGCGAGTGATCGTGCCGGCACCGTGGCCGCCCAAGCCGGTGCGCAGGCCAAGGTCGTGGTCCGCGAAGCCAAGGACCACGCCCGTGAGGTCGTCGATCGCGCTCGCCACGACGTCCAGCAGCAGGCCGAGCAGCGGTCCGGGCAGGCTGCCGATGGCCTGCGCTCGTTTGCCGGACAGGTCGGCGCGCTGGCCGACGGGCGGCCCGACGAGGCCGGCCCGCTCGTGGACTACCTGCGCGACGCGGGTGATCGCATCGGCCGCCTCGCGAGCCGCTTCGACGAGGGGCCGCAGGCCGTGCTCGCTGACGTCCGATCCTTTGCCCGCCGCCGACCCCTGGCATTCCTTGGGCTGTGCGGCGCGGTCGGGTTCGTTGCCGGCCGCCTCGCCCGCGCCCAGTCGGCGAGCGACGGTCCGGCGGTCGGCGCGTCGTCCGATCGGGTCGACGCACTTGCCGGCACGTACGCGACGGCGGATCCGTTCACGGTCGGAGCCATGCCGGCGACCGCGGGATCGAGGACGACGACCCTTCAGCAGCCGTACACCGTCCCCGCTCCGCCGGTGTCGATCAGCAGCGACGAGCTTCCGGCGCCGATCCCCGGCGAGGTGCTTCGATGACTGACGTCTCGCGGCGGGTCGTCGAGGATCCGGCGATGGCCACCGAGCCCAAGCTCGCCGACCGATCGCTCGGCGAGCTGTTCTCGGAGATGACGTCGGAGCTCGGCGACCTGTTCCGCAAAGAGGTCGAGCTGGCCAAGGTCGAGACACAGGAGGAGGTGCAGCGGTCGGTCAAAGCGATCGCCGCAATGGCGGCGGCCGCGGTCGGGGCGCTGCTATTCCTGATGTTCGCGTCGGCGGCGCTCGCCGAGGTCCTCGACCAGGGGATCAACCGCGCGTTGGCGTTCCTGATCGTGGCCGTCCTCTGGGCGGTCATCGCCGGCGTGCTCATCAGCGTCGGCCGCTCGCGGCTGCGCCAGGTGCGGCCGCTGCCCGAGACGACGGCAACCTTGAAGGAGGATGTGCAATGGGCCAAGACGTTGAAGAGCTGAGGACCGACATCGAGCGGCGACGCGAGGACCTCGGTCAGACGCTTGACGCGATTGGCGATCGGATCAGCCCGGGGCGGATGATCACGCGCCGGCGCAACCGGATGACCGAGAGCGTCCGATCGTTCAAGGACCGCGTGATGGGCACCGTGTCGAGCGGCGGGGAGTCCGCAACCGGGGCGGTGGCCGCCGTCAAGGAACACGTGAGTCCGGACGCCGTCCGCCAGCAGACCGAAGGCAGCCCGCTCGGCGCCGGCGTGGTCGCGTTCGGGATCGGGTTCATCGCCGCCGCCGTGTTCCCACCAACCCGCGCCGAGACCAGCGCCGCGGCCTCGGTCAAGGAGAAGGCCGAGCCGCTCACCGGTGAGCTGGCAGCAGCCGGCCGTGAGGTGGCAGCGGGCCTCAAGGAACACGCTGCCGAGGCAGGCCAGGAGCTGAAGGAGACCGCGTCACGCGCCGCCTCCGAGGTCAAGCAGACCGCCAGTTCCGAGGCGTCCGGTCTGCGCGAGGACGCCGCGCAGGCCCGCGACGAGGTCGCCCAGACCCGCTCCAGTTGACCGGGCGGGCGCTGCTTCGTTGCGAACAGCTGTGGGTAGGACGCGGACATGAGCGATTACAGCGCAGAGGGCGCCCGGCCCGTCAACGATGCCGGCGCCGGGCAGCCCCCTGATCCGATCGAGGAGGAGGCAGCGGAGATCGACCCCCGCTCGCCCGAGGCGCCCGAGCAGATCGAGCAGCTACGCGAGGACGCCGAGGCGCTTGGCCGCGACGTCCAGCAGCCGCCCGTCTGACCGCGTGCCGCTGGCATGCCGCCGGCTCGAGCCGAACTGTCAGCCGGAACGTGCCCGATCCGGCTTCAATCGGCGACAAGTTCTTGCCCGTTAGCCACCTATTGTCCTGGAAGCAACTGGGCTTCTGGGCGGGAATCGTCTCGGATTCCGGGACGATTCCCGCCCAGATACGAATGACCGCTTCAACCTTCCAGGACATTAGGAGTACGTCTCATGGCCACGCGTCCCGACCCCGTCCCTGCACCGGGCAGCCCATTCACGACTGCGCCCACGAATGTCACGGCTGCGGAAGGCGAAGCCGTCGCATCCGAGGCGATGGAGCTGCGCGGCACGATCGGTGACGGTGGTGAGACCCACCAGGTCAGCACGGATCCCGTGGGCCGTCTGACGACACAGCAGGGCATCCCGATCTCAGACGACCAGAACACCCTCCGCGTGGGGGAGCGCGGGCCGTTCGCTCTCGAGGACTTCCACTTCCGGGAGAAGATCTTCCACTTCGACCACGAGCGAATCCCGGAGCGCGTCGTCCATGCCCGCGGCTACGGCGCCCATGGCGTGTTCGAGACCTACGAGTCGCTCTCCGACATCACGCGCGCCGACATCTTCCCGCGCGCCGGCGAGCAGACCGAGGTCTTCGTGCGGTTCTCCACGGTTGCCGGCAACAAGGGCTCGTTCGATCTCGCCCGAGATGTGCGCGGGTTTGCCGTCAAGTTCTACACACGCGAGGGCAACTGGGACCTCGTCGGCAACAACATGCCGGTGTTCTTCATCCAGGACGCGCTGAAGTTCCCCGACCTCGTCCATGCCGTGAAGGAGGCGCCCGACCGTGCCTTCCCCCAGGCCCAGTCCGCGCACGACAACTTCTGGGACTTCATCTCGCTGATGCCAGAAGCGACCCACATGGTGATGTGGACGATGTCAGACCGCGCGATCCCGAGGTCCTTCCGGTTCATGGAGGGCTTCGGCGTGCACAGCTTCCGCTTCCTCAACGCCTCCGGTGAGTCGACATATGTCAAGTTCCACTGGAAGCCGTTGCTCGGATTGCAGTCCGTGCTGTGGAACGAGGCCGTCAAGATCAATGGCGCCGATCCCGACTTCCATCGTCGCGACCTGTGGGACGCGGTGCAGAGCGGCGACTTCCCTGAATGGGAGCTCGGCGTGCAGCTGTTTGACGACAGCTTCGCCGACGAGTTCGACTTCGACATCCTCGACGCGACGAAGATCATCCCCGAGGAGCTCGTTCCGGTGCGGCGGATCGGGAAGCTGACGTTGACCCGGATGGTCGACAACTTCTTCGCCGAGACCGAGCAGGTCGCGTTCTGCACGCAGAACGTCGTGCCGGGCATCGACTTCACCAACGACCCGCTGCTGCAGGGTCGCAACTTCTCGTATCTCGACACGCAAGTGAAGCGGCTGGGCGGACCCAACTTCACCCACCTCCCGGTCAACGCGCCGCGGTGCCCGGTCGCCCACTTCCAGCAGGACGGCCACATGGCGACGCGCAATCCAGCCGGGCGCGCGAACTACGAACCCAACTCGTGGAGCGGCCCGCACGGCGGACCGCGGGAGGATCCCCTCGGGGGCTACATCACGTACCCGGCGCAGGAGCAGGGCATGCTGCGCCGGGCGCGGTCCGAGTCGTTCGCCGACCACTACAGCCAGGCCCGCCAGTTCTACGTCAGCCAAACGCCGGTCGAGCAGGGGCACATCGTCAACGCCTTCGTGTTCGAGCTCAGCAAGTGCGAGCAGCTGCCGATCCGCATGCGGATGGTCGCCAACCTGCGCAACGTCGACGAGGACTTCGCGACGCGGGTCGCCGCGGGCCTCGGTCTCGACGAGCTGCCCGCCGCGTCGGCCCCGGCGCGAGAGCCGATCACCGACCTTCCGCCCTCGAACGCCTTGAGCATTCTGCAGAACGGACCGGCATCGTTCGCCGGTCGCAAGGTCGGGGCGCTGATCACGGATGGCACCGACGGAGCGGTGCTGGCCGCGCTACGCAAGGCGTTGGAGGCCGAGGGCACGCTGCTCGAGCTGATCGCCCCGACGGTGGGCGGGGTCACGACGGCCGACGGCGTGCGCGTCCTGGCCCACCAGAACGTCGCCGGCGGCCCGTCCGTCCTCTATGACGCCGTCGCCATCCTGCCCTCGGCCGAGGGTGCCGCGCTGCTTGCCTCGGATCCGGCGGCCAAGGACTTCGTCACCGATGCCCACGCCCACTGCAAGTTCGTGGCCTACACGCCCGCCGCGGCGACGCTGTTCACCGCAGTGGGCCTGGGCGAGTCGCTCGACGACGGCTACATCGCCATCGACGGTGAGGACGCGACGGCGTTCGTCGAGGCATGCCGCGCCGTGCGCCTGTGGTCCCGCGAGTCTTCCGGCTGACCGTTTCGCGCTCGCACCCGACGGGTAGCTCAGGTCCCATGCGTGAGGTCCATGAGGTCCATGAGGTCCAGAGCAGCCATCGCGGACCGGAGGAGGTCTACGTCGAGCATGACGTCGTATCCGCCGCTCCCGCTGCACCCACCTATGTGCGATCCCAGCCCGTGGTCGCGGCTGCACCGGTGAGCGTCGAGCGGCGCGTCATCACCCGTCGCCACTTCGACCCCGCCGCCACGTTGACCGTCATCGCGGGGATCGCGCTCGGCGTGATCGGCGCCGTGGCTGTGGCCCGCGCCGGTCTGTCGGGACCGATCGACGAGCCCGTGGTCGAGGTCGCCGGCGCGTCACACACCGCCCTGCTCGGGCTGATCGAGCTCGGCATCGGGCTGATTCTCGTGTGGGCCGGCCTCTCGCGTGATCGCAGCGCGATCCTGTTCTGCTCGATCCTGTTCGGCGCGGCGGCACTCGTCGCCGCGATCGAGCCAGACGTCGGCGGCGGCGCGCTGGCCATCGAACGGTCATGGGCCGTGGTGCTCGTAGTCGGCTTTGGCATCCTCGCCCTCGTGGCCGGCTTCGCCGCCTCGATCTACCGCTCAACGGATCGCATCGAACGGGTCTGAGTTCCCGAAAGGGAGGATTCGTATCTGGGACGATTCCCGCCCAGTTCGCTCAGACCCGTTGCCCGACGGCCTCCTTCAGCTCGTCCTTCGTCATCGACGACCGGGTCTCGATGCCCAGCGCGGCGCCGATCTCCAGCAGCTCGTCCTTGGTCGCATCGTCCGTGACGAGCATGCCCGCCTGGCGCTTCTCCTCGATCAGCGTGGTGGCCAGCGACGCCAAGCGCTGCTCGGCGCACTCCTGGCGCAGCTTCGGGAACACCTTCTGCTCTTCGTCCTCGACGTGGTGGGAGATGCCCCCGGTGAGCATCTCCACCGCCGCGCCGAACCCAGGCTGCTCGAGCAGCTCGGAGAGCTTGGAGAGGCCTTCGCGCGCGAGGCCGTGCTCGACGTCGGCCTCCTTGGCCATCTCGGCGTCGATCTCCTGCACCAGCGGGTAGATGTGCTCTTCCTCGAACCGCATGTGCAGCTCGAGCGACTTCGTCAGCTCGTTCGTCAACGCCGCGCGCTCGGCGCCTTGCTCCGATTCACCGAGCGACTCGAGCAGCGCCTCGACACGCCGGTGGTCGCGTTCGAGCATCTTCAGGGCATCCATGTGGTCCTCCATGCCTTCGTGTGAGGTTGGTGAAATGTGGGCGGACGTGCTGTACCCCGAGGGTGCGGGACCTAGTCCGGCGCCCGCCCGAGCAACTCCCGCAGTCGCTGGAGGTCGGCCGTGACCGCGGCCCCGTCGGCCGCGAACTCGCCTGCGGTCATGGCGGGACGCCGGTGCAGGGTGAAGACGACGTCGCACCCATCACCGTTGGGGATGATCCGGAGCGGGTTGGTGACCCGCTCGCCCGACGGGAGCGTGACGACGTGGTCGGCGACGCCGAACGGGTTCGCCGGAACGAACGCCACGCGCACCCGACCCATCGGAGCGTCCACGACCCACTCGTCGCCGACCTGCTCCACGTCCCGCTCCGCGAGCCCTGCCGCCCACCGCGGCAGGTTCCGCGGGTCGGACACGAAGGCGTACACATCGTCGGCAGGACGGTCGATCGACGTCGCGACGTGCTGGCTGTCGTAGAGCATCCTGGGGACGGCGGACTCTACGAGTGCACGCGGCGGTAGCTGTACAGGAGCAGGAGAAGGCCGGCGGCGCCACCCGCGACGGCGCCGAAGTGACTCCCGCGGCGCCGCCAGGTGTTGCCCATCCGCTGCAGCTCGCGCCGCATATTGGCGTCGTAGGACCGCTCTGCTGCCCGTTCGGCGCGCATCACGCTGGTCGCGATGAGCAGGGCGCCGGCCATGGCTGCTCCCCGCTTTCGTTCGTTCACCCTCGCATCCTTCCCACACGGTCGCGTGCATTGTGGCCCCGCGGGGGCGCTGCCGGCACCATCCAGGGGGGATGAAATCCAGGTCCCGGCACCGCGTGGCGGCTGCAAACGGCGCGCCTCACATCGTGAGGCCAGCTCTCACGCCTGATGGGACATGAGCCCGACAACCATCACCAGCAGTGGCACCACTACTACCACCACGAGGACAGCGGCCAATCGGACCGGGATGGTCGACGCCGGCGACGTTCAGCTGTGGGTCGACCAGCGCGGCAGCGGACCTGACGTCGTGTTGATCGCCGGCCTCAGCGACCCGGCCGAGGCGTGGACCTTCCAGCTCGACGGGCTCGCCGACCGCTACCGGCTGACCGCGTTCGACAACCGCGGCGCCGGGCGATCGCCGATGATCCCGGCCGGCTTCACGGTGGCCGAGATGGCCGACGACACCGCCAACATGCTGCGCAGCCTGGGCATCGCCAATGCCCATGTCGCAGGGTTCTCGGGCGGCAGCCTGACCGCCCAAGAGCTCGCCCTACGCCACCCCGAGCTCGTCCGCAGCCTGGTCCTCGTCAGCACCTGGGCCCGCCCCGATGCGATGCTGCGGGCGGCGACGAGCGCGTGGACGTGGCTACCCGACGCGGCGCCGAGTGAACGGGCGATGCTCGAGGCGTTCTTCATGTGGATCTACACGGCACGCGCCCACGAGGAAGGGCTGGTTGACCAGATCATCGAGGAGGCGCTGGCGTTCCCACACCCGCAGTCTCCGGAGGCGTTCATCCGCCAGGTCGACACGTGGCGAGTGCACGACGCCTATGACCGCCTGCCGGCGATCGCCGCGCCGACTCTTGTCGTCGCTGGCGACCAGGATGTGGTGACGCCACCCCGGCTCGGCCGTATCGTCGCCGAGCGCATCCCTGGCGCCAAGCTCGTCGTCCTCGAGGGCGAGGCGCACCAGCCGTTCCAGGAGCGCCCGCAGCAGTTCAACGAGCTGGTCCACGCGTTCTGGTCGAAGGTCGACCACAACGTCGTCCCGACGTGATGCGGGCGCCACGGAGGGTTCAGGTCACGGCTGCGACCGGCGGCGACGCGCCGGCGGCGCTGTCGTGGCGCAGGCTCTCCCCGTTGGCGTCGAAGAAGTAGAGCTTGCTGGTGTTGATCCTCAGCCGGATGTGGGCGCCGTCAGGCAGCGACACGGGCGGGACGAGCCGGGCGCACATCACGGTGGCGCCGGCGCCGGCGAGGATGCTCTCCTCCTCGTCGGAGGCCTGGGCGCGGTCGCGGACGTCGGCGTCGGACGCTGACTCGACCGGTGCGACGAAGTAGGCGAGTGTTTCCGATCCGAGCATCTCGACCACATTGACGTCGAC